>JAQBUF010000028.1 GCA_027623995.1 Nitrospirota bacterium | reverse complement strand
TGAACAGGTTTGGAAGGAGGAGAAGTCTTCATGGCCGCCACCATACCGGGGATCCTTCATTTCGGGCAAACCCCAACTGCCGGATTTAGGTTGAACACTCCCTTCATTTTGCTGACTTAGCCCAGCCACGGCTTGGATGCCCCCGGCAATTTGCTCAGTAGTTTGTGTCTGCTCTTCGATGGTCGCGGCCATTTGCTGGACCATATTCGTGACTTGTTTCACACCATCGACGATTTCACTGAGACGTGCCCCGGCTTCATTCACCAGTTCCATCCCAGCCTGTACTTCAGAGGTTCCAGCCTGCATGGAAGCGACAGCTTCGTTGGTTCCAGTGAGCACAGTTTCAATCACGCTGGCAATTTCTTTCGTCGCTTTCCCGGTTCGTTCCGCCAGTTTTCTAACCTCATCTGCCACCACGGCAAAGCCTCGTCCTTGTTCACCAGCACGTGCGGCTTCAATGGCGGCATTTAACGCGAGCAGATTGGTTTGATCTGCGATATCTTCAATCACCCGAATAATCTCGCCAATTTCTTGGGAGCGTTGGCCAAGTTGATTAATCCGCTGCGCCGAGGAATCCATGGTCTGGGCTACGGTTTGCATCCCGATAATGGAATTCGCCACTACGTCTCCGCCCTTTTGGGCCGTACCCGTGAGATTCTGAGCCGTGGTTGCCATGACCTGAGCATTCCGTGCCATTTCATTTGCGGTGGCAGACATTTCCTCTACTGCGGACGCTGTCTGGTTTGATTGATTCGATTGTTCCTTTGACGCAGCCGCAACTTGCGATCCATTGGCAGAAAGTTCCTCTGCTGCGGCTGCGACTGAATGAGCGGCATTTGCGGTCTGTCCCAACATACCGTTGAGTTGATCCAGGAACCGGTTGAACGATTCTCCAATCTGTCCTAATTCATCGTGAGAGGTGACGGGAACTCGTCCAGTCAAATCCCCCTGTGCTGCCTGATCGGCGACGGTGACCATTGGTTTCAGGCGTCCCACGAGACTTCTTCCAATGAAGGTGCCAGCAGGAATGAGAAGACCAAGACATGCGAGGGTGGCAAAAAAGATATTGCGTTGAATCGCCACAGCTTCGATGTTGGCTTCCTCGGTCGGAACACGAACTAGAACAGACCAATTCATTCCTGGATAGCCTAAGGCACCTTGTAAGTGTGAATAGCCAGCCGCTTGCCAAATATTTCTTCTGGCATGAAAGGCATTGAGATGTCCGGTTTTCCCGGCCACCGCCTTTTGAGCCGCCTCCACGCCTGTTTCGGCCAAATTTAATTTTAGCAAGACGTTCTCAAGATTATGGGTCATACTTTCAGATCCCTGAAGACTCGGATCGAAGTCCACAATGATGCGACCTTCGCTATCGAGAAGTGTGATCTCAGCCCCTGTATAACCACTCGTTTGTAACAAGGTGTATTCTTTTTGAACGATTTCTTCGACCAACGAAAACATGGCTCGGTTGCTCCAATACCCAATAACCTTTCCATCTTGATACACGGGAGCCGAAAACCCAATCGTTAAACCATCGTCCCCCTGAAAAGCCTGCTTGACGTCAGGGTCAATGTGAACATCTTCGATAAACGTGCCTGTAGAAATATCATTGCCTTTGGCAGTAAAGGGCATTTGGGTAGTAAAGGTTTTTGCTTTGAGCGCTTGAAACCATGGGGCGTTTTTATAGTTTTTCTTGAATAAGGGTTGCGAGCTAATCTGATGGCCTTTGGCATCCTTGGAATTGACGGCAATGAGATCACCTTCGAGATCGACGAACAGGGTGAGATAATAAATTCCATAGGTGGCCACGTAATCATTCATGGCACGAGTCAGTTCATTTTATTCTTGGGTGTACCAATTGTAGCGTTCTTGCACGATGCGGTTGCTGGCAAAGGCTTGAACATCGCCGTACCGTTCAAATAAGTTTCGATCAACTTTATCGGCGAGGCTAATGGCTGTGGCCTCGAAGCGCGTTCCTACGCCTTCTTCCATATCTGTGGTTGCATCATATCCAATGTATGCCACAACCATTGTTGGTATGCAGGCAAACACTAAGAGTAGAGCCACTAATTTCGGCGTGAGGCCTAATTGGTTATTTTTTCCCTTTAAGTTGATCATGGATCGATCCCTTTCTTGCGAGCCCAATAAAATGGAGCTTGAAGTGTCATTATTCTTTAATGAGTTTTTGTCCAATGACGAAGAATTTCCAAAAAAAAAGCGCAGGAAGTACTTCCACTCATGGGAAACACTTCTTGCGCCTTCGTCTTGCAGGTCCTCTGATTATTAACCTGCTCGATTAGGGGGAACCGCACCAAGATCTCGGTCCCGTTTATCTTATCACTTGTGGTCTCATTCGGTTTCGAGTGTAGATGACTTAAGACGGGCGGTGGTCAGGAAGTATTGAAGGGCCAGGATGCCAACCTTGGCATTGGTAGTTTCCCAATGTTGAATAGTTATTGTTTTGAGTACTGGATATTGTGGAAAGTTGTTTTTACCCAGCGATTTTACGCACGAGTGTAAAAAGGCAGGGTGTGTACGATGGCGGGAATACGTTGTCCGTGGGTATCTACCGTCAAATTGGTATCCACGGGGGTGAAATCCCTAAGAGGAAATCCCATGGCGATGGTTTTATTCAATGTGGGGGAATAGGTCGCGCTACTGATCCAACCGACTTCACGATCGCCGTTAAATATCTTTGCCCCTGGATCGGGAACCTGACTTTCTGGCGAATTAATTAGCAATCCCACCAACCGACGCTTGACGGAGCCGTAAGTATCCATGCGAGCGACGACTTCTTGCCCAGGATAGCAGCCTTTGGTCAAGCTAAACGCTTTGCCTTCCAGATTCGCTTCCGGCGGTACGATTTTTTCATTAATGTCAGGGCCGAGCTTGGGAATGCCGGCTTCCATGCGAAGGGTTTCTCTTGCGTGAGTTCCGAAGGCGCGAAGGCCGAGGGGTGCTCCCGTGGTCCAAAGGTGTTCCCACACTTGCGTCATCACCTCAGCAGGGGCGAATAGTTCAAAATCAAGTTCGCCGGTTTCTTCGGTCTTGGCGATAAGGAGTTGCTGGTCATGAAACGCATGATTCAGAAAGGCCTGGGTTTGAAGCGCCGAGACGTCGACGTCAAATGATTGTTGGAGCAATTGAGGTGCCTTAGGTCCACTCATCAACAATATGCCCCAGGACTCGTTGCAGCTCTTCATTTTGGCTTTGGTGCCATACAGCAGAAATTTTCTGAAAGTTTGAAAAGTACTGTCTCCCACCTCACCGGTGTCTTCGACCAAGAGACTCTCGTCAAGCCGGTACACTCGAAAATAACTCAACATCTTGCCTTTGTGGGACATGAAGCTGGAATAAAGCCATTGCCCGGTCTGAAGGGGAAGGATGTCGTTGCTAATAATGCTTTGCAGCCAGGTGACTCGATCGTCACCAGTAACTTGCAGGAGACCACGGTGGGTGAGGTCGGCAATCCCTACGCCTTTGCGCACCGCGAGATGTTCGGCCACGGCATCGCCGTAATGCGCGGGCATTTCCCACTCTCCGATAGTTTCAAAATCTGCGCTTAACGATTCGTGCTGTGAATGAAGGGGTGAGTGTTTCATGTTGAAGCTTGGTTGGTGACTTCTTCGAGAAGTGCCAAGGTTCTGGCAGAAAATTCGTTTCGCGACACAATTTTATTGATGCCCAATTCTTTGGCCGTTCGCCAGGTATCCACTTCTTCGTGATTGGCAAAGGCAAGAACGGGAATGTGCTTCAAGTTTTCATTTTGTTTCAATGTCTGTAGAGCTTGCGTGCCATTCATTCTTGGATCATTCATGTCCAGCACAATGGCCACGGGTTGAAGCGAGGTAGCTTTAGCCTCAACATCCAGCTCTGATTTTAAGCGTTGAAGCGTGTAGCCAGCGGGTTTGAAGGCGTCGCGAATTTTTGTATAAAAAAATATATCACTGACGGCCACGAGCACGTTCTTTATCGGTTCCATAATTGTTGACCTGTGGAGGAATTATATTGTGGAAAAATCGTGAACCTAGTTCATCATGGTGATCAGGCGCATCATAGCACTTTTGGCTGATTGGTATTTTGGGTTTAAGGTTACGGCGATTTTGTAAAAATCAATCGCGCGATCCCAATCGCCTTTTTTCTCATAAATTCGGCCAAGATTCATGTTGGGGAATGCCGGACTTTCATAGCGTTTGGCTTTCGTCGCCTTCTCTAGCCAAGGAATGGCATCGTCGAGTTGATCGAGTTCTATCAGATAGGCCCCAATATCATTATAGGGATTCCCAAAGTCAGGATCAGTTTTTATCGCGAGATGGCATTCTTCAATGGCTTCGTGAAGTTGTCCCATAAAACTATAGGTCCACCCTAAAAAGGTATGTGCTTCTGCCGTGGGGAACGTGTCGATGGAGCTCTGGTAGAGTTTTACCGCCTCGTCGAGCTTGCCATCCATTTGAAATTTATAGGCTTTCTGGAAGAGTTCCCATGCGGTCATTTTATCTTCTTGCCGGCCTTCACCCTGTTCAACGAAATCTTGGATATTCATAAACAATAGCTCAATCCCATGATTGAAGGGACTGCCCTTATTCTCCTTTGAGTTTTTGAATGATGAGTTGTGCGGCTCGGCGTCCAGACAGCAACATCGAACCAAATGCTGGTCCCATGCGTGGAGACCCATCAACGGCGGCCACAGCCAATCCCGTCACAAAACAGTTGGGAAATACCTCTCGTGTATTTTCTACAACCATCGCTTCTGAGCGTGCAACCCACATCGCCCCGTTTCCTGGGACAGTGTGGTACAACCCACGCTTATTGAGCAATTCGACAATCACCGCATCATGGCCCGTAGCATCGACGACAATTTTTGACTCCAGGGCTATAGGGTCAACATGAATCCTGTCATGCCCGACCCATTCAGCCGTGGAGTTATTGACCACAACCCCTTCCAGGACACCCTCACCTCGCAGAATGAGGTCCACGACCATGGTAAGGTTCAGGATTTTGGCACCAGCTTCATACGCCGAAGCAATCAGTCGAGCGGTGGCATGAGGCGGATCCACAATCGTCATACCTGCACATTCTTTAATGGGTTTGCAGGGGACACCCATACTTTCCAATATTTCATTGGCTGGTTCGCATAAGGTGGCTTTATTCATGAGGTAGCCGCCAGACCAAAAACCGCCACCGAGGGCGAGGCTTTGTTCTATCAAGAGGGTGCGAATTCCTGTTTTCGCTAAGTCATGGGCACATAGGAGGCCCGACGGTCCTCCTCCAACAATAATCACGTCACTTTCGATGAGTTGATCAAACTCTTTATAAAATTCGCGCGCGATGTGACGAGTGACGTCTCGTTCACGAAGCGGCGCTGGATTCAGATTGTCCATCATGTTCCTCTATAAATATATTTCGCCACCAGTTTTTCGAAATTCTTCGGACTTTTCTTGCATGCCAGCCTGCAGCGCGACTTGTTCGTCCATCTCTTTTTGCGCGGCATATTCGCGCACATCTTGTGTGATCTTCATGGAGCAAAAATGGGGACCGCACATGGAACAGAAGTGCGCGCCTTTGGCCGCTTGGTCAGGGAGTGTGGCATCGTGATAGTCTCGAGCCGTGTCCGGATCAAGCGAAAGATTAAATTGATCTTCCCACCTGAACTCAAACCGAGCCTGTGACAAGGCATTGTCGCGGCGTTGTGCCCCAGGATGACCTTTGGCCAAATCCGCAGCATGGGCCGCAATTTTGTAGGCGATGACTCCATCCTTCACATCTTCTTTGTTGGGTAAGCCCAAGTGTTCCTTGGGAGTGACGTAACACAACATCGCGCATCCGTACCATCCGATCATGGCCGCGCCGATTCCAGAGGTAATGTGATCATAGCCTGGCGCAATGTCAGTCGTCAGAGGGCCTAGGGTATAGAACGGCGCTTCGTGGCAGGCTTTTAGTTGCCGTTCCATGTTTTCCTTGATCATGTGCATGGGGACATGCCCTGGGCCTTCGATCATCACCTGAACATCATGGTCCCAGGCAATCTTGGTGAGCTCGCCGAGGGTTTCGAGTTCTGCAAACTGCGCTTCGTCATTGGCATCGGCAATTGATCCTGGTCGCAATCCATCGCCTAAACTAAAGGAGACATCGTAGGCTTTCATGATCTCGCAAATTTCTTCAAAGTGGGTGTACGTAAAATTCTCTTTGTGATGCGACAAGCACCATTTGGCGTGAATCGACCCGCCGCGCGAGACAATGCCAGTCATGCGTTTGGCCGTGAGTGGAACGTACGCCAGCCGGACGCCAGCATGAATGGTAAAGTAGTCCACGCCTTGTTCGGCTTGTTCAATTAAGGTGTCGCGAAAGATTTCCCATGTCAGGTCTTCGGCCTTCCCGTTCACTTTTTCCAACGCTTGATAAATAGGAACGGTTCCAATGGGCACGGGGGAGTTTCGAATAATCCATTCACGGGTCTCGTGAATGTTTTTCCCGGTGGAAAGATCCATCACCGTGTCCGATCCCCAACGAATAGACCAAATCATTTTTTCGACTTCTTCCTCTATGGACGAAGCGACAGCGGAATTGCCGATGTTGGCATTGATCTTCACGAGAAAGTTTCGGCCAATGATCATGGGCTCGATTTCTGGATGATTGATGTTGCTCGGGATAATGGCGCGCCCTCGGGCGACTTCGTCTCGAACGAATTCAGGAGTGATAGCTTGGGGAAGGTTCGCACCCCAAGAATTTCCAGGGTGTTGTTCTACACCGCCAGAGGCCCCATTCGACTGTGCTTGGGTTTCTTGGCGTATTTGCGTTTCCCGAATCGCGATATATTCCATTTCAGGGGTAATCATGCCCTGACGTGCGTAATGCATTTGCGAGACATTCTTCCCCTGCTTGGCTTTCAACGGTTTGCGGATATGGCTGAATCGGAGATCCTTCAAGCTTGGATCATTGGCCCGTTTCCGTCCATAGTCCGAGGATACATCAGGCAATTCTTCGACGTCTCCACGGCCCAGAATCCAATCGCGTCGCAAAGGAGCAAGGCCTTGCCGAATATTAATTTCAGTCGAAGTGTCGGTATAGGGACCTGAGGTGTCGTAGACAACAATGGAAGGGGGCGATGGATTTGAGGCCCCATTCCCATTCGCGCCGTTCGCGTGGGGCGAAGGCGATAGCGCAATCTCCCGCATGGGAACGGCAACGCCTGGATGGCTTCCTTTTATATAGACTTTTTTCGATGCTGGTAGCGGAGTCGTGGTGAGGGAAGAATTTGCCTGGCCGTTGGAGCCATTGCCGTTGCCATTGGTGGTATTGACTGTTGGGAGTTCTGGGTGATTCATCATGAATTCCTTTCTGCGAACTCAAGCGGGTGCTGTTCACCTGCCAGATATAAAGGTGAGGTCAATATGGCCATAAAAAAAGCCGCTCCGAGGGGGCGGCTGTGTAGAAGAAATCTCTATTCAACACCGCTTCCCTACGCTGGCATTAACCAGATCAGGTGGTAAGGGTTGTCTTTATCAAAAGACTCTCAGCCGCGCGGCTCCCCTAGCTATTCTGTGATGGCGAAATGGTACTCGTCGTCTCGGTCCCTGTCAATCTTATTGCTAGAGTGGCGGGGCTGCTGGTAGAAGGAACTATACGCCCTGGGTTTATGGGGCCACAAGGTGGACTGTGGCGATTTGTACGTACAAAATCCAATCCTGCATCCCAATGACTTTGGAAAAATAAAGAAATTTGCTACAATTGGGCTCTTTATCTTTCGATTCCCTCAATAAATTGAGAGCGACAACCGTTGGGGAGAGATGTTGATCCTGGGCCCAACCCTTTTAATTGCACCAAAGGTGATTTGTGAATTCAGTTCAAGCACTTGAGCTTCCTATATCAGATTATCAAGATCTCTCTCCTGAAGAACTCTTTGAACGAACCGTCGCGGCGAAAAAGGCTATGGGGGAACAGGTCTTGATGCTGGGGCATAACTACCAGCGAGATGAGGTCATCGTTCATGCGGACCTTCGGGGCGATTCGTTGTTGCTGTCGAAGTTAGCCGCTGAGCGATCTCAGCATCCATATGTCGTATTTTGCGGTGTCCACTTTATGGCAGAGACGGCGGATATTTTAAGTCGAACCAAGCAGACGGTTATTTTGCCGGATATGGCGGCGGGCTGCTCCATGGCCGATATGGCTGCCATTGAACAAGTCGATCAATGCTGGGAGGAATTAGGCCGCGTCCTTGATGTAGAAAATGAGGTCATGCCTGCGGTGTATGTCAATTCGGCAGCCGTGATCAAGGCCTTTTGTGGCGAACATGGTGGTATCACCTGCACATCCTCCAATGCCAGGGCGGTGATGGAATGGAGTTGGGCGCGGAGAGAGAAAATTCTCTTTTTCCCTGATGAGCATTTAGGCCGCAATGTGGCCAATAAAATGGGACTGCCGCGAGAAGAGATGATTGTGTGGGATCCCTTCATGCCGTACGGTGGCAATTCCAAAGAGGCCATTCGGAAGGCCAAGTTGATTTTATGGAAAGGCCATTGCAGCGTGCATCAAATGTTTCAAGCCGAGCACGTCGAGTATTTCAGGAAGACCTATCCTGGAGTGCAAGTCATTGTGCATCCCGAATGTCATGAGAATGTCGTGAATCAAGCTGACCACGTCGGGTCCACGGAGTTTATTATCCAAACCGTGAAACAGGCCAAACCTGGAACGATATGGGCCGTGGGCACAGAATTAAATTTAGTGAACCGGCTCAAAAACGAAGAGACCGATAAGCAAGTCTTTTTCTTGTCCTCCACGGTATGTCGATGCGCCACCATGTATCGGATTGATGGATCGCATTTGTGTTGGTGCATGGAGAACTTGGCCCAAGGGACGGTGGTCAATCAGATCTCAGTACCAGAAGATGAAAAAATCCTGGCAAAACTGGCGCTGGATCGCATGATGGCCGTCAGCTAATTACCATGAAAATATCTCGTCGTATTTAACTCCCACCTTTTATCGAATCCTTACTGAGTGAACCATGGACTATAAAGCAACGCTCAATTTGCCAAAAACCGATTTCCCCATGAAGGGAAATTTGCCGCAGCGTGAACCGGAGTTTCTCGCGCGCTGGGCCGAACAGCGGCTCTATCAAAAGATTCAGGAGTCGCGGGCAGACAAGCCGCTGTATATCCTTCACGATGGTCCACCTTACGCCAATGGCCACATTCACATCGGCCATGCGCTGAACAAAATTCTCAAAGACATCATTGTGAAGTCACGCACCATGGAAGGCTATCGCGTGCCGTATATTCCTGGATGGGATTGCCATGGGTTGCCGATTGAACATCAAGTGACCAAGCAGCTTGGTGCTAAAAAAAAGGAACTGACCTCTACCCAGCTACGGCAGTTGTGCCGAGAATACGCCGAGAAGTTCTACACCATTCAGCGGGATGAATTTCAACGGCTGGGGGTGTTGGGCGATTGGGCGCATCCCTATCTCACCATGAATCACGAGTACGAGGGGACCATCGTTCGTGAGTTCGGAAAGTTTGTGGAAAAAGGTGGCGTATATAAAGGCCTTAAGCCCGTGCTGTGGTGCACGCAAGACCAAACTGCGTTAGCTGAAGCTGAAGTGGAATATGAAGACCATGTCTCGCCTTCGATCTATGTCAAATTTCCGTTTCAGGTAAATCCTGGAAAACAATTCGGCATTCCTGGCCTTGATGGTGTTGAAAAAGTGTCGATGGTCATATGGACAACGACGCCCTGGACATTGCCAGCCAACCAAGCCATCGCACTGCATCCAGACATTGACTATGCCTTTGTTCAAGTGGGGGATGAAGTATTGGTGATGGCCGAACAGTTAGTCGCTGCAACGGCCAAAGCCTGCGATTTGTCCGAGCCAAAAATCCTTGGTCTGAAAAAAGGAAAAGATGGCTTTGAAGGGCTGGTCTGTGGTCGTCCATTAACCGATGGCCTCTCGCCAATTCTTCTCGGAGACTTTGTGACATTGGAACAAGGCACGGGCTGTGTGCATATCGCTCCTGGCCATGGCATGGAAGACTATATCCTCGCGTTAAAATATAACGCCAAAGCCCAAAGCCAAATTCTCACCGAGCCGCTTCAAGTCGTGGTCCCCGTGGATGATCGTGGATGCTTTACGAGCGAGTTTGAAGCCTTTGCTGGCGAACATGTGCTGAAAGCCAATCCTCAGATCGTCGAAAAGCTTCAAGAGCTTGGCGTGTTGCTTGGGCATGGAACACTCAATCATTCCTATCCTCATTGTTGGCGTTGCAAGAAACCTGTGATTTTCCGCGCAACCAAACAATGGTTCGTGTCCATGGACAAGGGGCAACTGCGGGAGCGCGCGCTCAAGGAAATTGACCGAGTCCAATGGATTCCCGAGCGTGGACGCGATCGTATTTTTGGCATGATCACTAATCGCCCGGATTGGTGTTTGTCTCGTCAGCGAATCTGGGGAACTCCCATCCCGGGCTTTAATTGCGCCAAGTGCTCAGCCACGGTTGCGGACCCTCAAATTATTGCGCATATCGCCGACCTTGTGAGTGAGCATGGTGCGGATGTTTGGTTCGAGCGATCAGCAGCAGAGCTTCTTCCCGCTGGTACGGTCTGCTCCGAATGCGGTGGCAACGAGTTCAAAAAAGAACAAGATATTTTAGACGTCTGGTTTGAATCGGGCGTGAGTCATACTGCCGTGCTCAAACCGCAAGGTGAAAAATGGTGGCCAGCTGATTTATACCTAGAAGGTTCCGATCAACATCGTGGGTGGTTTCACAGTGCCTTGTTGTCTTCGGTGACGACCGATGGGTCTGCGCCCTACAAGGCCGTGCTCACGCATGGGTTTGTGTTGGATGGGCAGGGCAAAAAAATGTCGAAGTCCGCCGGCAATGTAGTCGCCCCGCAAGACGTCATTAAGCAATACGGTGCGGAAATTATTCGGCTATGGGTGGCGGCACAGGATTACCAGGAAGACCTGCGAATCTCAGAGCAAATCTTAAAACAGCTGGCTGAGCAATATCGAAAAATTCGAAATACCTGCCGGTATTTATTAAGCAACATTTACGATTACGACCCGTTGAATCCGGCGCACCAAATTGAGATTGACCAATTGCCAGAGTTAGATCGTTGGGCGCTGATGCGATTGAATAAGCTCAATCACAATGTACGACAGGGGTATACCGATTTCGCCTTTCGGCAAATCGTCCATGAGCTAGATTATTTTTGTTCCGTGGATATGAGTGCGACATACCTCGATATATTGAAAGATCGGCTCTACACTTTCCCAAAAGAATCGCGTCTCCGACGCGGCTCGCAAATGGTGTTGTTCAAAATCGTGACGAGCCTTGCACAACTCATGGCACCTATTTTGAGTTTCACCGCCGAGGATGTGTGGGATGTCCTGCCGGGAAAAACCAAGGAACAACAAGCCGCGGGAAGCGTCCATGTGGCAACCTTTCCCGAAGTGATTCCCATCAAAGACCCGGAGGCGCTAGAAGCCCAATGGAAAGAACTGTTGGCCATTCGGGCGATAGTGCTGGGTGCGTTGGAACAACAACGTCGAGACAAAGTCATTGGTTCTTCGTTGGAGGCACGAGTGGTCCTGCAAGTCACTCCGAATCGCCATCGTTTTTTGCAACCGTATGAACAAGACTTGCCGACGTTGTTTATTGTGTCGCAAGTGGCCGTGACAGAAAGTGACACGATTTTAATCGAAGGACACTTGGCTGCGGATGTAACCTTGGGCCTCAGTGTCGATGTCACGAAAGCCAGTGATGAGAAATGCGAGCGGTGTTGGAATTATCGACCGACGGTGGGGGGGCATGCCGAACATCCAACCTTATGCGATCGGTGTATTGAGGCTGTCTCGTGAATGATGGCGGGCGTCGGTATTTGTTGTTGGTCGGCGTGAGCCTGATCCTAGTCGCGTTGGATCAAATCACCAAAATGGCCATCATGCATACCATGCATCTGCATGAGTCCATTCCGGTCATTAAAGACTTTTTCAATCTGACGTATATCCGCAACCCCGGTGCCGCCTTCGGCATTTTTGCGGAATCAAATAGCGCCTTCCGATTAATCTTCTTCGTAGGAACGTCCATCTTTGCGTTAGGCCTCTTAGGAACGATTTTCTGTCGATTGCATCCCGACGATTTGTGGGGCCAGCTTACGGTTTCAAGTATTTTTGGCGGGGCAATCGGCAATCTCATCGACCGTCTGCGATACGGCGAAGTCGTAGACTTCCTCGACTTCCACATCAATGGCTACCACTGGCCAGCCTTCAACGTCGCGGATAGCGCTATCAGCGTCGGCGTAGTCTCTCTATTGATTATCTTCGCCCTAGAAAAAAAGAAAGAAGACCCACCACCCGAACCCCTACCACAAGAGAATCATCCGTAAATCTCATTTCAAAAGTGAGGTGTTCTATAATGTGTGATTGGCATGGAAAAAACTCTGAATCCTATCTAGTCGAAAAATACGAGAAAAATTTCCATGCTTTTCAACAATTTGTTTCTAACCCAAATTCTTTAGCCTATTTTCCTATTCTTTTTGGAGTCAACGTTTGACCAACACTCTGCAATTGCAAAACCTCGTTAATGAACTTACCTCTCTACCCAAGGAGACGGAATGGGTAGAATTTAAGTTAAACAAAGCTGAGCCAGAAGAAATCGGCCAGTACGTTTCGGCGATGTCAAATTCTGCCGCTCTGCGTGATAAGACTTGTGCTTATATACTTTGGGGTGTTGCTGATGGGAATCGAGAGGTTGTTGGCACGAGTTTTCGTCCCCGGGAAGTTAAGGTAGGTAATGAAGAGCTAGAAAACTGGTTGTTACACCTTCTTGATCCAAGAATAGATGTGAGAATTCATGAAGGAATTCTCAATAGTAAAGAAGTTGTCCTTTTTGAGATACAGGCTGCTTCTAATCGGCCAGTTCGTTTTCGTGGAGTGGAATATATTCGAATAGGGAGTTACAAGAAAAAACTTCACGATCATCCTGAAAAGGAGAGGGAGCTCTGGAAAATTTTTGAACAGACACCTTTTGAAAATGATGTGGCAATGGTGGGAGTCTCATCTGACGACGTGCTTTCATTAATCGATTACCCCAAATATTTCAGTCTAATGAATCAAACATTGCCACATGATCGTGATGCTATTCTCGATCGTTTAATTTCCGAAAGAGTCGTGATTGTAGGAAAGAGAGAAGGGTACAATATTTCCAACGTTGGTGCGATTTTATTTGCCCGCAACCTTCGTGATTTTCAGCGTCTTTCTATGAAAGCACTTCGGGTCGTAATTTATCGTGGAGACAACAGAGTTGAGACCGTTAAAGAACAAATGGATGGAAGAGGATACGCTGTCGGTTTTGAACGAACGATTGCTTTTATTAACGATCAACTTCCGCAGAATGAACAAATAGGACAAGCCCTTCGACAAGAAATTCGAATGTATCCAGAAATTGCAATTCGAGAATTAGTCGCGAATGCGCTCATACACCAGGATTTTAGTATCTCAGGAGCAGGACCAAAGATTGAGATTTTTTCAGATAGAATGGAGATATCCAACCCAGGGTTACCACTTATCGAAACATTGCGTTTTTTAGATGAGCCGCCTCGTTCACGAAATGAAATACTGGCCTCCCTCATGCGACGTATGCAAATTTGCGAAGAACGAGGAAGTGGAATTGATAAGGTTATTTTTTCTGCTGAACTTTTTCAGCTACCAGCACCAGATTTTCGGGTTTCTGGAAGTAACACCATTTCTATACTCTTTGCTGCACGTGAGTTTTCAGAAATGGATCGGCAAGAGCGGATTCGAGCCTGCTACCAACATGCTTGCCTTCAGCATGTATCTAATAAACGAATGGCTAATGCTTCTCTTCGCAAGCGGCTGGGTATTAAAGACACCAACTATCCCTTGGTGTCACGTATAATTAAAGATACAATTAGCAGTAATTTAATAAAGCCCTATAGCGTGGGAACTGGTTCAAAAAAGGACGCGACCTACGTACCTTTCTGGGCTTAGCGGTATGTAGCGTGATGTAACTAGATTCTGTTTTGTGATAGGTTCTACAATTGTAACTACATGTTTTTAAATGATTTATTGTAATCCAATTATGTAACTGGATGAGAAATTTGGAGGATTAAAATGAATCAGGAGTCTTTAGAAGCCCTTGCCGCATAGGTCGGGTATTGATTGAAACAAATTTTTGTCGTTTTTGGTTTAGTAGGGAAGTTGCATGGCGACTTATGAAGAATTTAAAAATTCTTGCCCCTAGTTTAATGGGCAGTTAACGGTCCCCAGCATCTTCGGCGGCGCCATCGGCAATCTCATAGATCGATTAAGATACGGCGAAGTCGTCGACTTCCTCGACTTCCACATCAATGGCTACCACTGGCCAGCCTTCAGCGTCGCGGATAGCGCTATCAGCGTCGGCGTCGTCTCCCTCCTCATCATCTTCGCCCTAGAAAAGAAGAAAGAAGACCCTCCCGCTGAATCGCTTCCACAAGAAAATCATCCGTGAAAACAGTTTCAATCAAATAATCTTTGTTTGGCTTAGTCCTTATTTCTGTTCACTCTACAATTTGCTTCTATTGATGACAATGCCCTTCATCTTGCCTTCTGCATTTTCTTTTTAAGAAGAAGAATTTGGTTAGCATCTTCCTTCCACTTTTCCTTCTCATGAGTTAGAAAATACTTTCCAGCTTCTTCCATTAAAAACTCTTGCTCTGTTTTCCATTTTGACGCCGATTGAAGAGATGGAAAAACCTCAGGCAAAATGGCTACCAATGTCCATAGACAAAAAAGCAGCATGTTGAAAGTGGAGGTAAAGAAGTCTTCATTAAAAACAGGTCTCACTGGAGTGTTATCTCTGTCTCCCTTAAGAATTGTAAATAATTCTAAGGTCATCTCTACTTTATGCGAATGAGTAAAATTTGAAAGAAGCTGATACGTATTATAAATGTTGATGTCCAAAATTTTTGTGGCATTGGCAATCTTGAATTTATCTTGAAAAACTTCATCTTCTTTTTCAGGAAAGCAAACTAGAAAAGCGATGCGTATAAAAGACTCAAAAATAATTCTAGTTGAAGCCATGGATTCCAAATAACATCCCTTATAGGACAGATCTTGAGCAGAATAGATGGTGCGTAAAGTTTTTGCGTAAAATAGCAAACAATTTCTCTGCCAATTAGGAAATTGGATCAAATCTTTCATCGAAATTAGAAAAAGAGACTTGTAATAGAATCCAAACAGGTTTTCAAAATATAACGGTAAGTTTGGGTATCGACTAAGAGCAAGGTCAGCGACCTCCTTTTCCCAATTTCCAAATTTCAAGTAGACTTCTATGTATTCGTCTTTTATTGAATCCAACGACATTTCTTGTTTCCTCCATCTGTGTCAAAAACAAAGATAGCCAATTTTGAGCTATCTGAGTAAACTAAGTTTGAGGGTTTGAGGTCAATTTTTTTGTTGAGTGTTTTTAAACGTTAGCAATATCAAATGCTCACCTCACCCTGCGTTGGGCGCGGCGGAGCCGCAGCACCGAATCGACTTCTTTGGCGAAGAATGTTTGAGCGTAGCGAGTTTCTGGGCCATCTTGATTCGGTGCGGAGGCGGAGACATCCGGAAGAGAATGGCGAGCTTTTTGGCCACTGTCTGGAGGGACACGCACGGGCAAAAAGGGTTTTGGGTCCTTTTGCCGAAACAAAAGGACCTCTTATTAGGCGAGTTTTAAACTTTTAGCGACCGTGGCCATTTTCGTGAAATCCCGGTCACTGTGGAGTAGCCGAAGTTTGTGTTCAATCGCAATCTGGGCGATGAGGCAATCGATAGTACTTCGAACGGTGATGCCCTGACGACGACATTGGAAATACATATCAGCCGCTTGTTCATAGCTGAGAACGGGGTCGAGGGGATGATAGAACCTTTGAGAGGCCAGGTAAGACTGAAGCTTTGAGAAGTCTTTTGGAGAATCTGCACCTTGCAAGACCTCCTGATAAATGACACTGGTAATGCCATATGGAATATCTTCCTCAAGAATTTCTTCAAAACGCGCGACAGCTTGCGTTGACTGATTCCTGAAAAAATCGACCCAGACCGAAGTATCGATCAAATACATGGTTAGGGTGTTCCAGCCCGAAGTTTTTTGTGATCGTATCCCTGACGAATGCGAACGGTTCCCTTAATTTCCCGGACATCTCGACGGCGATGGTGGTCAACAAATTCTTGCAGCGCTTGGTTGACCAATTCACGCTTGGTTTTCCCTGCCGCATACTTAAAAGCCTCTTGAACTAAATTTTCATCTAAGACAATATTGGTCCGCATGTCTACACCTCCTGTGGTGTACAATAATACACCTGCATTGCGTCTTAGCCAAGACGAAAGTGGCTGGGGAAGGGAAAATAATGATCCCCGCCGCAAGCAGCGGGTATTTAAGAGAAACAAATCGTTTAGGTACTCCCCCTTACCCCATTTTCCAAAGGGGGTGCCCCAATGGTTACCCCGTCGCAGAACACTGTGCATTAGATAATTTTACTTATAATTTAATTTATTTATTGAAAGTATCATACGGTAATAATTTTCAATATTTCCCTTCTTCTTTTCTTGGGCTAGGCGAAACTTCGCTTAAATAGTATTCCGAGCGACCTAGCAACGAAACATGCCTTCTCCAATGGGAGCAACAAACCTGGATTCCCGATTAAAAATGTCGGGAATGACCAAGCTATAATTGAGGAATTTCTACACGGAGAAAATCATCCGTGAATTGAAAAACAATCCAGTAGATTAGGAAAGTTGGTGCTGGTGGTTGGTTCACGTGATTCGCCAAAACGGGCGACCCCGTCAGTTACTTGCCATTGTTCTTTTGATAGCGACTACAGGCTTTCACGAATGCTTTGAATAGTCGGCGGGTTGAGGTGTATTGGAGGCGTCGTTCCGGATGCCACTGCACCGCAAAGATTTCAGGTCTGCCGGGTCGCTCCATGGCTTCGATGATTCCGTCAGCCGCCTTCGCCGAAGGAATAAATTTTGGGGCGAGTTTGCGGATCCCCTGGTGATGTTCCGTAGCCACCTTCTTTTTTCCAACACCGAGAATCTTTCCCAACTTTGTGTGAGGAAGGATGTTGACCGTATGAATTCCGTTTTTTTTCCCTTGATGATCGACCTTGGGTCCGTTCGGAGGCGCTTTGATATGTTGGTACAGCGTGCCACCTTCAATGACATTAATGAGTTGCATGCCATAACAAATTCCCAAAATGGGTAAACGTCGGTGGGCTCCTGCCTTGTAAAGCCAGGCTTCAAACTCAGATCGCTTAGGGAAAGCCACTTTGGTTCGACGCTTGGGAGTTTCGCCGTACCATGAGGGATCCAGATCGTCACCGCCAACAATCACGAGGCCATCAATTCCTTCGAGGTAGCGATCCAGCGTCGCCCGATTGTGGGCTATAGGCAATAACACCGGATGTCCTCCCGCCTCGGTAATCCCTGCAGCATAGCGATGATCACATAATAATTCATAGTCCACAAAATCTTTGCTGTGGGAGATGGCCTCGCAAGTGATACCGATTAAGGGTGCAGGTGATTTTTTACTCATCGATGGATCCTCGCTTTCGTCCTAACCACACGCGGTCGGTATTAGGGAGGGGCACCTGTAATTCGCGAGCAAAATCGTGGAGGGTATTACCACTGAGCAATTCCAACATTCCCGATCGATAGCGTTTGGCAAATCGTCGCTGCCAGGTTTGGGGATGTTCTTGGCGAGCGAGAAGCGCCGCATCGTGAATGATCCGACTGCCGTTGTATCCACGTTTTAGGAGACGAAAGACTTCAAAAAGATCTTCTGGAATATCCATATCCTCAAATTCTTCGCGATGTTCCCACAGAAATCGATCCAAATAGTCTGGGACACTGATCCATTCCTTGCGCCAAGGCAGTTTGCCACGCATGCCCTTTGTCGCCGCATCGAGGCGGGCTTCTAGATATTCCGCATGAGTCATGCGATTGGCGGATCTCTTTCCCTTCAACCACCGCAGGCACACGGCTTTCACCAGACACAAGTTTGCCACGACAAATTCCGGTAGATTTGAATCCAACACACGGATTTCCAAAGTCGGGGGTTTGGTTTTTCGTCCAGGACTGAAGACCATCTCTCGCGTATTCACAGACGTGAGGTGGCCGCGTTTGGTGACGGTAAAATACGCTTGATCTCCACGGAGAATCCGATTCGAGGCCTTCCCGGTGATCACTTTATTCCAAACAGGTGAATTCGCTCCTATGGCCATGAAAAAAGGGATCTGGTCGTGAAGATGCCAACTCAAGGCGCAAGCATCTGTCTTCGTCATTTTCCGATTGGCGACGGAAATGTGTAGATGCATTCCCGCAAAACGATTGGTCCAACCACCGACCAATAATGGTATGCGGTAATCCTGGTCCTCTTCACGACTGCGATACAGACCTCGGAGATATTTGCGGAGCCCGGCCTTGAGAAGAAATAGCGCTTCGCGGACAGTCGTAAAAGGCCGACTATTGTATTCACTCCCAATGGAGGCATCACGAGAAAATTTTTCTCCTGACTCAGATAGTCCAGGCCGAGGCCTGGACAATCGCCGGCCAATTTTATGGTCCGCCGCGTTGATGCTGTAGGCTTCGATTTCGACGCCGATGATAATGCGCTGATGAATAGGAGTAATCATGATTGACTTCCTTGTCCCCACACGTTTTGTGTTCTAAATTTCAGTAGAAAATGCTTTGACATACGATGGGCAAAAAAAGTTGGTGATGCAGAAAATTAAGGCATTGGCCCATAGGAGTTGGACAATCTCCAAGAGGGAATTGTCACAAAGGCGAGGTTTGTCCGAAAAATCCTAGTATTCGCGTAGATTGATGCCACTGTTAATATCACAAATCTGGGCTGTCGCAAATCGTGGGAAAACGAAAGAGGGAAACTTTTTGGTGAAGCAGGCATAATATTCTTAGGCGAGCGTTATCCATCTGCCTTTTTTGAAACCTCGAACAACCTCCCCCCTTTGAATACACGGAATAGATAGAACAGGGAAGGAAAGAGCAGGAGCGCTCCAGTGAACAAGGCGATCACAATGAGGCGCAGAGTCACTTCTGGAGAAGAGGCATTAAAGATCGTGAGGTAGGGCGGCACTAAATAGGGAGACTGCGCTACGCCCCAGGCCAGGATGGTGATCGTCACTTGAACAATCGCGCAGGTTCGTGCCCACCAATATTGGCGAGTGAACAATAACCCGATGGCTAGCAAGGTTAAACTCCCCACGCCTATTTGAAGTATGCCTCCCCAGACGCTGTTCGAAAGTTCTCCCCACAGACGAGGGGCTCCTGTTTTCCCGAGCAGCATTACCAGCTCTTCTAAGACTCCAGCGATTAACACGGAGGCGATGGCCCGTTTTCGAAAGAGCTCTTGAAGTTTTTCGTCTTGGGTCTCCAGAATGAGATAGGTTGCAGCTAAATATGTAAACAGCACCAAGGTGAACAGACCCATGACGAGTGGGAAAGGCTGAATCCAAGGAGCCACGAATCCTTCGTAAAAGCTTTCAGGATTTACTGGAAAATGACCAGCGGTTACTGAGCCAAGAATAATGCCGAGGAGAACGGGGCTGATTAAACTGGAGGCGGCAAATAATTGATCCCATCGAAGATGGACGTCATCATCTTTCACATCGTAATGACGAAAGGCATAGGCCGAACCTCGAAGCACAATGCCAATGAGGAGCAGGGTAAGGGGGATGTGAAGGGTAATGGAGACCTGGGCATAAGCTGGAGGAAAGGCCGTGAATAAAATCGTGACCACTAAAATCAGCCACACATGATTGGCTTCCCAAATGGGACCAATGGCCTCGCCGATCAAACGGTGTTGGTCGCGCCGAGTTGATCCCCTCGCCAAGAGATGCCACACGCCCGCGCCAAAGTCCGCTCCTCCCATGAGCGCATAAAACGTTAGGGCCAGGAGAAGGACAATGCCCAAAATTGTTTCATACCCGATCATTTGAACTCCCCCTCGTCTGATGGGTGGGCCATTTCAAATTGTGTGGGTGTGGCCGCAACATGTCGCCACATCAGCCAGACGACAATGGCGGCGAGGAACGCGTATAAGCCAGCAAAGAAGATCAGCGATATCGAGATCCCAGGCATGGGAGTCACCGCTTGTGCCGTTTTTAAGTATCCCACGACCACCCAGGGTTGCCGTCCGACTTCGGTGGCAACCCATCCCATCTCCGTGGCAATAAATCCAAGCGGAATCGACAACACCAAGGCCTTCAGAAACATTCTCGATTGAAAGAGGTTTTTCGTTTTGAAGGTGAGCCAGGCCGCCCAGAGGGCGAGGGCCATCATGATGACCCCAATCAAGACCATGATTTGAAATGCGGTTCGTACGACGCCAATGGGTGGCCAATGTTCTTTGGGGAAGTCTTTGAGGCCAATCACTTGGCCATGAGGGTCCATATGTAACATGAGACTTAGGGCATAGGGGATTTCCAATATATAGTCGAATGCTTCCTTCTCAGAATCCCAAATTCCACCTAATCGGAACGGCGCACCGTTTTGGGTATGCACTTGGCCTTCAAAGGCTGCCAATTTTATGGGTTGATATTCCGCGACTTGTTTAGCAAGGAAATCACCATTCAATGGTTGGAACAGGGCGCTGATACAGCCCACGGCCAATGCGATTTTTAAGGCTCCTTGATGAAACGTATTGTCAGGCTGGCGAAGAAGCAGAAACGCATGAATCCCGGCAACGGCAAAACCTGTCGCGGCAAATGCTGCGGTAATCATATGTAGGGCTTGGAGTACGCCGGAAGGATTTAACAACGCGGCTATAGGATCGATGTTTGCCGGAAGTCCATCGATCATCGTAAATCCCCGTGGCGTGTTCATCCAGCCATTGGCGAGGACCACAACGACCCCTGAAGTGATCCCGCTCAGCGCCACCACTCCTCCGGCCGCTAGGTGCGCGCGAGGACTGACCTTCCGCCATCCGTAGAGATAGATGCCCAGGAAGATAGCTTCGGTAAAAAACGCAAAGCCCTCAATAGAAAATGCCAGCCCAATAATTGGACCAGCGAATTCCATAAACTTGGGCCACAGCAAGCCAAGCTGAAACGATAACACGGTTCCCGTCACCGCACCGATGGCAAAGAAAATAGCCGTGCCCTTGGCCCACCGTTTAGCAATGGTGAGGTAGACTTCGTTTCCGGTTTTAAGCCAGCGCCATTCGGCGATCACCATCATCAGTGGCATCGCTACCCCAATGATGGCAAAGATAATATGAAACCCCAGCGACATGGCCATGAGGGATCTGGCGGCGAGTAAATTGCTCATGTCGCGAACCTTACTCGCAAACAGATAGAGTTGATAGCCAAAATTGCATTCTGGTTCCGAGCGCCCAGAGATGTGTGAGAGAAGAGGGAAAATGAAAAGGTCTGAGTCGAGAAATGTGGTGTTACTCGTTGTCGAGGTTTGGCTTCAAGAGGAATGGGCCATACACCACCGCAAATAGCAGATAGGCTCCGCTCCAACCAATCGTGGCGATGCTGAGGAGTAAGGTGGTCGAGCTTTCAATCACCGGCACGAGTAATCGGAAGGCCGCCCCAAAACTGACCAACAGGTAGATCAATACGGTAAGCATTCCCGCATGCTTCTCTCGTCCCGTATGTCCTAGAGTGGCACGAGTCATCACGGCCAGCGTCATAGTTCCAACCGCGCCGGTGGTGAGTGCATGAATGGCAGCCGCTGGGGGAAACCCCCATCCGAGAATCGAACTTCCCAAAATCATCAACGACAATCCCACCCAGCCGTATCCCACATGAAGAATCAATACGAGTGGCTCATGCCATGTCCTCCACCCCTGCCAACGACCGAGTCGAATCACGTTGGCCAACCCTGCCGCGATGAGAAGCCAACCAGTGATCATGTACTGCGGTTGAGCCATCCACGCGAGGGCAGCCACAACCACCAAAAGAATCGAGAGGCCGTCAAAACGAGAAAAAGGTGGGGGCAGCTTTTTGATGCCAGCCTCGTCCAAAAAGTCTTCCGTAAAACTGGGAGTAATGCGTCCACCAATGAGCGCAAGCAAGACCATCAACAGGCCAAGGGCTATTCGTGTGGCTAGATCTGTTTCATGATTTCCCAACACCAATATGTGAAATAGGATATTAGCCAGCGCATAGACACTAATGAGTATCCCGATTGGCGCGCGGTCCCATACTCGGCCTGCAATAATTTCTCGCCAGACTACTCCAGCCAATGCCACAAGAAAGAAACAATCAATAACCGCTGCCGCGCGCCCTCCCTACCCCTATCAAAAGGAATTCTGCGGCCTTGCTGGACGAGCCCTTCGGTAAAGATAGGTTTTTTTTGAACATTCCCCCTCACTGATGTCGGTTGCCGTCCTGAAGCATCTATGGCCAATGAACATGAAATATTAACAGGCCCTTTATGGATCAGGACCTTGAGCCGCCTGCGCCTTTCCAAAAATTTATGGTAATATTTGCTGGAACCCCTCTTGACACTGGCCAGTAAATTTTTATCATAGAAAAGTGAACGAGATGAGGCCCCTAAAACCTTATACAAAGTTGATAAGCCAATCATGTTGTCGGGCCTTATCTATTTATGTTCATATCGAGGCCCATGTCAGGATCTGAACATTCAGAATTTCTTAAACTTCAGCAGTACCTCAACCAACAGGTAATTGGGCAAGAGGGGCTCACGCTTCGGCTCTTGATTGCGCTGTTAGCCGATGGGCATCTTTTGGTGGAGGGCGCACCGGGTCTGGCCAAGACCACGGCCATTAAAACCCTGGCTTCTGGCTTGGAGGCCGACTTTCACCGAATTCAATTCACTCCAGATTTATTACCAGCTGATCTCACGGGTACGGATATTTATCGTCCACAAGATGGGTCCTTCCGTTTTCAGCAGGGACCGATCTTTCATAATCTCGTGTTAGCCGATGAAATCAATCGTGCGCCTGCCAAAGTCCAGTCGGCCTTGCTCGAAGCCATGGGCGAACGGCAGGTCACGATTGGACGTACCAGTTATCCCCTCCCCGAGCTGTTTCTAGTTATGGCCACGCAAAACCCCATTGAGCAAGAAGGCACCTACCCGTTACCAGAAGCCCAGTTAGATCGATTTTTAATGTATGTGCGTGTGGATTATCCAGATATAGAATCAGAGAAGAAAATTGCCCAACTTGTTCGGAAACAGGCGCAGTCAGGTTCTTCCAACGTCCCCATAGACCTGACGCCTATTTCAGAAAAAACAGTATTGGCTGCCCGAAAAGAGGTCTTGAATTTACACCTATCTCCAGCACTCGAAGATTATATCGTGCATCTTGTGATGGCGACCCGGGAACCAGCGAAGTATTCAGAAGATCTTGGACGATGGATTCGGTTTGGTGCGAGCCCTCGTGCCACGATTGGTTTGGAGCGATGTGCTCGGGCGCATGCCTGGTTGCAAGGACGTGATTATGTGTCACCTGAGGATATTCAAGCCATGGCGCATAATGTGTTATCCCACCGGGTGCTCCTCTCCTTCGAGGCTGAGTCCGATGGGATTACCCCAGATCGATTTGTGTCGGAGGTCTTGTCGCGGGTTGCAGTGCCTTGAAGACGTGATCCGTTAGGCGTAATCCGTGAAGCGAAAAAGCCTAGCATGGAGAGTAGCTAATAGATTCAAAAACATGACAAGTAGACCTTTCTTACCAACCGTTTTGGGTTTATCCCCACTCATTACGCATCACGCTTTACCCTTCACGAGTTTCCTCCCATGACTCTCCCCGGAATCGACATTGACGTGAAAGAACTCATTGGCCTTCGCCATCATGTGGGGGCGTTGGAGGTGAAGTCTCGTAAACGAGCACTCTCGCTGTTGTCGGGGAACCAAGTATCACCGTTTAAAGGTCGAGGGATCGACTTTGAAGAAGTGCGGCGATATCAGGCTGGAGACGATGTTCGTCATATGGATTGGCGAGTGACTGCGAGAACAGGACACCCGCATCTGAAACTCTTCCGCGAGGAACGTGAGCGACCAGTATTTTTTCTTGTAGACTTTAGTGCGTCCATGTTGTTCGGAACCAAAGTCGCATTTAAGTCAGTGGTCGCTGCACAAGCCGCCTCGTTATTAGCCTGGGCTTCGATGAAAAAAGGCGATCGTGTTGGGGCCGTGTTGAGCTCGGAACAAGGGCATAAGGAGCTTCGCCCTGCTGGAGGACGAGGGAGTGTCCTTCGTTTGATTCATGCCATGGCGGATCTTCATGCTGTTGCGAGAAATGCCGGAGTCCCACAGCAGCAAGAGAGTCTCACGCCCCTGGCGTCTTCCATGAATCGAATTATTCGAACCGTTCGGCCAGGAAGCCAAATTTTTCTGGTGAGTGACTTTGTCGGTTTGGATGCTCAATGCGAGTCTGCTATTGCCCGCTTGAGAGTGCATAACGAACTCGTCTGCATCATGCCCTTTGATCCCTTGGAAGCGACTCCTCCCCCACCGGGAATGTATAAAGTCAGCGATGGAATACGATCGACGTGGTTGGATACGGCTCGTGACCAGACCGTAGACAAGTATCGCCAGCAGTATCAGGTGAGGCAGAACAAGATCCAAGCCTTATGTATCAAGTTAGGTTTGGGGTTTTTCACCTTAGCGACCAATCAATCAGTCCCCGATGGGGTGCGAGAGGGGTTGAGACAAATTAGCTCCAGGCGCTGGCATCATCATACTGGAACTCAGAACAAGGCGGTGTAAGCGATGAACGGCGCCCCTGATCCCTTGAGTGATTTGCGCGACATTCATCTTCCCGATCCCGTGTCGTTTTGGCCACCAGCACCTGGATGGTGGATGGCTTTGATTCTCGTCATGGGCCTGATCCCTCTCTCAATATGGGCCTTTCGACGATTTCGAACGCCCAAGGCGCTTAAAACCGCTCGCCATGAGCTTCAAGGTCTTCGCGAATCCTACGCCGCCAATCAACAAGATCATACCCTCACTTTTGGTTTGTCTCGTCTTCTTCGTCGATATGCCATGGCCGTCTATGGGCGAGAGCAAGTTGCTGGTCTCACCGGACAACAATGGCTCACTTTTCTCAATGAAAAAGGGATGACCAACCAGTTTACCGAAGGAGCGGGAAGAGTTTTGGTCTCGGTACCTTACGGAAGTCACGAATCAGTGCAAGTGCAAGAGTTGATCGCGACAGTGGAGCAGTGGCTGCAAGGGAATCGGAGACCTAAACCATGATGGAGTTCGCCTGGCCCTGGGTCTTCGTCTGTTTGGTGATTCCGTTTGTGGCGAAGTATGTGTTTCCTCGTGCGACTCCGCTGAAATCCGAGTCCGCTCTTCGAGTTCCCTTTTATCACGCCGTGACGGATGCCCAGGGTGGACAAGTTTTGCAACAAGGGACTTCATTAAAATCAGGAATATTTTGGATGGCGATTGTGGTCTGGACCTGCCTCGTGATTGCCGGGGCTCGACCTCAATGGGTAGGAGACCCTATTGCCTTACCGGTGAGCGGTCGCGATGTGATGTTGGCGGTAGATCTCTCCGGTAGCATGGAAATTCCAGACTTTGCCTTGAATGGGGAAAAAGCCAATCGTTTGCAGGTGGTGAAAGAAGTCGCTGGAGAATTTATTCAACGTCGCAAGGGGGACCGGCTGGGATTGATTTTATTTGGATCGAGAGCCTATCTCCAAACCCCACTGACCTTTGATCGACAGACCGTCCAACAAATGTTGAAAGAAAGTGAAATTGGATTGGCGGGAAAAGAAACGGCGATTGGCGATGCTATTGGCCTTGCGGTGAAACGCTTTCAACATCAAGCCCAAGACCATCGTCTGGTGATCTTGCTCACGGATGGCACGAGTACTGCTGGGGAAGTGGACCCCGTTCAAGCCGCGAAACTTGCGGCCAAAGAAGGGATTCGCATTCATGCGATTGGGGTGGGATCGGATTACATGGAAATGGACACCATGTTTGGCACGCGCGTGATCAATCCCGCCAGTGACTTGGATGAAAAAACCTTGACTGCTGTCGCGGAACTTACCGGAGGGGTGTATTTTCGCGCACGCGATACCAAAGGGTTGGAGACTGTCTATCGTCAACTCGATCAACTCGAACCGGTAATTAAAGATACAGAATATTTTCGTCCCATCACGGATTTGTTTGTGTGGCCATTGGGTGCCGCCATGATGTTGTCAGTGTTGATGTCGGTGAGCTGCCTCGGCTTCAGAAACCCTTTTGCGAAAACTACACGAGCCGAAGAGCTGAGTACTGCACCCTTGCCCAAGGCAGCCAACGGATGAACTTCGAGACTTTTCATTTTCTACGACCCTGGTGGTTGCTGGGCTTGGTGCCCGTGGCCTGGATTCTGTGGCGATTGATGCGCAGCACCCAAGCCGGACGATCTTGGCAACAGGTCTGTGATTCACATTTATTGCCGCATCTGTTGATTGGCAATGATCAAGCCGGCGGAAAAAGCGCGTGGGTGTTGTTGGGCATAGGATGGTGTGTTGCGCTGCTCGCGTTGGCGGGTCCCGTGTGGTCGAAATTGCCGCAACCTGTGGTTCGGTCGGAATCGGCACTCGTTATTGTACTCGACATCTCCCGCTCAATGGATGCGCAGGATCTTCGCCCATCGCGGCTGACTCGGGCCAAGCACAAAGTGCTGGATATTTTGAAGCGTCGGACCGAAGGGCAAACTGGTTTGGTGGTGTTTGCCTATGATCCCTTTGTGGTTTCGCCTCTCACGGATGATGCGAAGACCATTGCCTCCATGGTGCCTGCTCTGTTGACTGAGCTGGCACCAGTTCAAGGAAGTCGTCCGGAACTGGCGTTGGAGCGAGCCGACCAGCTCTTGGAGCAAAGCACGATTTCTGAAGGTACCATTCTGCTCATTACTGATGGCGCTGAAGGCTCGGCAGTGCTGGACATGGTAGAGTTCCTTCGTCAAAAAGGGCGGGTGGTTTCGGTGCTGGGCGTTGGATCGGAAGACGGTGCACCGATTCCAATTCCTAGTGGAGGATTTCTGACGGATCAATCCGGTGCCATTGTGATTCCGAAGCTTGATCGCGGTTCACTTCAAGCATTGGCTCGTTCGGGAGGTGGTCAGTTCGACACGATCCAATCCGATGATCGTGATCTCGATAGGATTCTCGACATGCCCATCAATCAACCAGCATTTGACGAATCAAAGGAAACCGAACGAAACACGGACCTGTGGCAGGAAGAAGGTCCATGGCTCGTTCTTGCGGTGTTGATGTTGGGAGTTCCTGCGTTTCGCCGAGGTTGGGTCGGAGTCGTGTTATTCATCGGTTTGCTTTTTCCGATGCCGGCTCACGCATGGACATGGGAAGATCTGTGGAGCCGCCCCGATCAACAAGCCACTCGAATGCTGGAGCAGGGTAAGCCCAAAGAAGCGGCTGAAATATTTGAAGATCAGAATTGGCGCGGGGTGGCAAATTACCAAGCCGGTCAGTTTGAACAAGCAGCCCAGACGTTTGGTGATCAAACCAATCCCGAGAGCCTCTATAACCAAGGCAATGCACTTGCACGATTAGGAAAATATGAAGAGGCGCTGAAATCCTACGAACACATGCTTCAACAGAATCCCGATCATGAAGATGCTCAGCATAATGCGGACCTCATCAGGAAGTTATTGGAGCAGCAACAGCAACAATCCCAAGAACAATCCCAAGATGGCCAAGGCGATTCGGAAAAGAATGAGCAGGGTGGCCAACAGTCTTCTCAGGGTTCCGAGAATCAAGGGGAGCAATCGCAAGACCAGCAAGGATCTCAAGGGCAACCAAATCAAGAAGAGAAATCAGGAGAATCTGGTCAGCAGGAGGCATCCTCATCTTCAGACAAGAATCAACCTAGTGAAAAAGAAAGTAAGTCTTCTCCTGGCAAACAGAATCAGCAGGAAGATTCTTCAAATGTTGCTCAGGAACAACATGGATCCTCTCCGAAAGCCAATGACGAAGAACGTGAGGGGTCTCAAGTGGCCAAAGCCGATCAGGAGCAAGATGAAAACTTAGAAGAACGCCAAGCCACGGAACAATGGTTACGCCGAATACCAGATGATCCCGGTGGACTCCTTCGCCAGAAGTTTTTACTTGAACATCGTCGACGTGGAAATACTCAGCAAACAACGGGGCAATCATGGTGAAGATGGTGTGGTCTTTCGCGCTGGCGTTCGTCGTATTAACTGTTGGGCTTTCAGCGCCTACTTGGGCTCAAGCGGTCACGATTTTCGTCGATCGAAATCCTATTACCATTGAAGAGACCGTTAAATTGGTCGTCAAATTCAGTGGCGGTAGCCCCGATGGGTCTCCTGATCTTTCGGTGTTAGCCAATGACTTTGATGTCCTGGGCACCTCACAAAGCAGCCGCACAAGCATCATCAATGGGACGATGGAATCCTCGACTGAATGGGTGAGTACCTTGGCGCCCAAACGCGCTGGATCGATTGTCATTCCACCGATTCCCGTGGGCGCTGAAATGAGTCTCCCCTTAACGCTGAAAGTTCTCCCAGCAGGACAACCAGGCAAATCAGGCCAGCCTCCTGATCTATTCTTGGATGTTCAGGTTGAGCCTAAAGATCCCTACGTCCAGAGTCAGGTCACCGTGACGGTGAAACTGTTTCATGCGCTTCCGCTCCGTGAAGGAAGTCTCGATGAACCCAAGGCCCCTGATGTGCTAGTTCAGAAACTTGGGGACGATCGCTCATTTGAAACCGTGGTTGATGGGCGTCGGTATGGGGTGATTGAACGGCACTATGCTTTGTTCCCACAAAAGAGCGGTTCGGTCACCATCCCGCCCTTGACGTTCACAGGAAAAGTTCAGGATCGACAAGGTCGACGATCACTCTTTGATGATATGAGAGGGAACCGGCCAGGATTTTTTGGGAGCGATCCCTTTGGTTCTGTGCGTACCGTGCGGACAAGGAGCAAGGGTTTCACACTCACGGTTCAGCCTATTCCCCCAACCGTTCAGGGAGACCTATGGTTACCGGCTCAGGAATTGGTGCTTCAAGAATCCTGGCTTCCAGAGAATTTCGAAGAACATGCGACAGTTGGCGAACCCATTACTCGAACCGTGACCATGGTGGCGAAAGGGTTGACTGGGACTCAATTGCCCGAGTTGCCGATCATTGATCAGCCGGATGTCAAAATCTACCCAGATCAAGCCAAAACCGAAACAACTGCGGAGGGAAGCTCGGCCATTGGTATCCGTCAACAAAAAATGGCCTTTGTCCCAAGCGCATCCGGAATTCTTTATCTACCCGAAATTCGTATTCCCTGGTGGGATTCGAAGACGAAGCAAAATCGAGTGGCCGTGTTGCCCTCTCGTACTGTGGCTATTTCCCCTGAAACAGGAAATCAGGCGGTTCCTCATGCAGAACAACCGAGCCTAAGTTCTGGGTTGGCTGTAGATCCTGGTCGTCAGTTAGGAAAAGAAACTGTCAATGACCAACAGGGATTCAGTGGCGAACACGGAGGGCTGGTTTCTTCTTCGGCGGTTGCCACTTGGCAAGCCATTGCGGGCGTGTTCATGGTCCTATGGTTTGGCACGTTGTTCAGTTGGTGGTATAACCACCGTCGAGCCAACCGGAAAACACGTGACCAGGGCAGTGGTGTAGAAAAGGCGAATAGTTTGCGCTATGCCCGTCATGCCTTTTCCCAAGCATGCCACAGCAAAAATCCCAAGAAGGCCAAAGAAGCCCTGTTAGCATGGGCCGCTAAAAAGTGGAGTCACCATTCCCCATTAGGGTTACAGGAAGTGGCCCAACGTTTGACGGATTCAGAGGCCAAGACTGCGGTGCGGGAATTAGACCGTGTGTTATATTCTTTAGAGGGCGGTGCTTGGGATGCCAAGGAATTTAGTAGAAAAGTGTTAAGTGCCATGGAGCAGACTGAGCAGGAGCGTACTGGCTCCAGTGACGGGCTTCCCCCTTTATATCTGACCGAAGTGTCATGAAAAATTAAGGGGTTGACTTGAAAAATTTTATGATTAAAAAAAATCGAATATGGAGTTTCCTAGTCGTAAGGCCTAAGGGTGGAATGGGGAATACGTGAGCTCGATTGTCGAAATCCAACAACTTCGTAAAACCTTCGGCTCGATAGTAGCCGTCGATCAGGTGACCTTTACCGTGGGGCAAGGGGAAGTGCTTGGTTTTCTTGGTCCTAATGGCGCAGGGAAATCCACGACCATGAAAATGATCACTGGGTTTCTGACCCCAACCAGCGGCACGGTGAAGGTCAATGGTTTCGATATCCAATCGCAACCTCTCGATGCCAAACGGTGCATTGGCTATCTCCCCGAAGGTGCTCCAGCGTACAGCGATATGACCCCTTGGACGTTTCTTTTATTTATGGGAGAGATGCGAGGGTTCCGAGGTCAAGATCTTAAACGACGTGTCTCGGAAACCGTCCAAAAAGTAAATTTGGAAGGCGTGATTGACCAATCTATTGAAACGCTGTCTAAAGGGTTTAAGCGCCGGGTGGGTTTGGCGCAAGCGATTCTCCATGACCCCTCCGTGTTAATTTTAGATGAGCCTACAGATGGACTCGACCCAAACCAAAAGCACGAAGTTCGCGCGCTGATTAAAGAGATGGCCAGAGAAAAGGCCATTATTCTATCCACTCATATTTTGGAAGAAGTCCAAGCAGTGTGTACGCGGGCGATGATTATCGCCAAGGGGAAAGTGATTACGGATGGTACTCCAGCGGAATTGGAGGCCAAGTCTCGCTATCATAATGCGGTGGTTCTTCGGTTTCGAGGCCCCCTACCTGAGGGAGTGCCGGATATTTTACACAATGTCTCAGGTGTAAAGGCCATCGAAGAGCTTCTAGATGGTGAGGCCGTTAATGGGTATTGTGTGGTTTCAGAAGGTGGGCAATCTATCCTCAGTGAAATCAGCGAATGCGCAAAAAATCAACATTGGGATGTTGCCGAGGTGTCGGTTGATCGTGGGCAGTTGGACGATGTGTTTCGATCACTCACGATGCCAGCTCAATCCTTAACTTAAAGGCGTAAAGGGTGAAGCGTGATACGTAATGCGAAAGGGTTGCTTTAATGACAGCCCCTCATCTCCACACTTCACGCATTACGCATCACTCATAACGAAGGAAATCATGGGACGAATCGGCGTTATCTTTAAACGCGAACTCACAGGGTACTTTGCCACACCGATTGCAGCGGTGTTCATCGTCATCTTCTTGATGTTGGCTGGCACCTTCACGTTTTACTTAGGCAACTTCTTTACCCGAGGGCAAGCCGACCTCCTTCCCTTTTTCAATTTTCACCCCTGGCTCTATTTAGTGTTAATCCCGGCCTTGGCCATGCGTCTCTGGGCCGAGGAGCGGCGAGGGGGCACGATTGAATTATTGTTCACGCTTCCCGTGACCTTGTGGGAGGCCGTCGTAGGAAAATTTTTAGCGGCCTGGTGTTTCACGGGGATTGCATTGGCCCTGACCTTCCCTATGTGGGTGACGGTAAACTTATTGGGCGAACCTGATAACGGAGTGATCTTGGCGGGCTACATCGGAAGTTTTATCATGGCCGGTGGTTTCATGGCGATTGGCTCATGCGTTTCGGCCATCACCAAAAACCAAGTCATCGCGTTTGTGATTAGTGTGGTGGTGGGGTTGGGTTTTGTGTTGAGTGGGTTTCCGATGGTGTTGGAATTCTTCAGCGGATGGACGCCTCAATTTTTTCTGGAATTGATTAGCTCGTTTAGTTTTCTCACGCATTTTAATGACATCAGTCGTGGAGTGATCGATTTCCGAGATATTGTGTACTTCCTCTCACTGATCGGATTCTGGCTGTTTGCTACCGCATTAATCTTGGAATGGAAAAAAGCCGAATGATGCATGATGTTGAAACTGGACTCCAGCAGCGTTCTCGTTGCTCGGAGGTCTCAACGTACTCAACCGTACGCCTCGACCCCCTCGCTGCCTGCGGCCTTGCTGGGAGCCAAGTTTGAACATCCTGCTTGGAATTTCTCAGTTTAAATTTTTGGATTATTCTTAAAGGTATGAGTACAAAATTCTTAACAGGAAGTGGATTACTCATCGCGGTCGTGTTGTTTTTTGCCGTGAATGTGTTGAGTAATGTGGCATTACGTTCGGCTCGTTTTGATCTGACGGATCAACAGCTCTATACCCTGTCCGAAGGGACCAAAAATATTTTACAGGGCCTCGAAGAGCCCATCACGTTGCGGTTTTACCTGTCCAAGAAACTGGCCACAGGATTGCCCGGCATAAACAGCTATGCCAACCGTGTGATGGAACTCTTGCAAGAGTATGAGCAAGCTGCAGGTGGAAATGTAAATCTCCACATCATCGATCCAGAGCCTTTTTCGGAAGAAGAAGATCGTGCCGTGGGGTATGGCCTTCAAGGCGTTCCGTTGAATAATGGGAACGTGCAATTCTATTTTGGTTTGATTGGAACGAGTTCAACCGATGATCAAGAACTGATTCCGTTCTTTCAACCCGACCGTGAAGAATTCTTAGAATACGATCTCACCAAATTAGTCTATCAATTATCCAATCCCAAACCCAAAGTCGTTGGGCTCCTGAGTACCCTGCCTCTTGAGGGTGGTCCCCAAATGGGGATGATGCCGGGGCAAGGTGGAAGCCCACCCTGGATGATTTTGGAGACCATCCGTGAAGTCATGCAGGTGAAGCCGTTGGACAAGGATGTGAAGGATATACCTGAGGACATTGAGATCCTCATGATCGTCCATCCCAAGAGGTTAAGTGAACTGACTCTCTATGCCATCGACCAGTTTGTGCTGCGTGGAGGCCGAGCCCTGGTGTTTGTCGATCCCCATAGTGAAGCCGATCGCGTTCCGCCTAATCCCCGGAATCCCATGGGCATGCAAGGCCCGCGAAACTCGGACTTGGGAAAGGTGTTTGATGCTTGGGGGATTGAATTAGTCAAGGGTAAGGTGGTTGGTGATTTGCCGCTCGCGAAAAAAGTAAATTTCCAAAAACAGTCTCGCACGTTTGTCGCCGACTATCCCCTGTGGATTGATCTCACACCGAAACATTTGAATAGGGAAGATGTGATCACCGCCAAACTTCCAAGTCTGACCTTTGCGTCCGCTGGCATTCTTCAAAAGAAGGAAGGCAGTGACATCGACTTCATTTCATTGGTCGAGTCTGATGACCAGGCGATGCAGATCGATACGTCGCGCTTGATGTTTATGCCTGATGTAGAAGGCTTGCTCCAGACCTATCGTCCTGAAGGAAAAAAACTTACGATGGCAGCGCGGATAACAGGGAAAGTCAAAACAGCATTTCCCGAGGGCAAACCCAAAGCCACAGAATCCGATAGTACAGACGATGACGTTGGGCAAGTCAAACCAGAATCAAAGGATCAACCCCATCTCACGGAATCTGCCAACCCTATCAACGTGATTGTGGTGGCGGATACCGACATGCTGCAGGACCGGTTTTGGGTGCAAGTACAAAACTTCCTTGGGCAGCGAATCGGGGTTCCCACATCGGCGAACAATAGTTTTGTCACGAATGCGTTGGACAACCTGACGGGAAGTAGTGATCTGATCACGGTCAGAAGCCGAGGGAGTTTTACGCGCCCCTTTACATTGGTCCGAGCCATTCAACAAGAAGCGGAAATGCAATATCGCCAGAAGGAGCAGGTGTTGCAAAACCGTTTAAAAGATACGGAGCGAAAGATCCAAGATTTACAAAAGACAAAAGAAGATCAAACGACGATTATTCTAAGTGGCGAGCAACAAGCCGCGCTCGATGGATTTCGGCAAGAGCTGGTCTCTACGCGAAAAGAACTCCGTGGTGTTCAACATGAATTGCAAAAAAATATTGAAACCTTGGAAGGCATAGTGAAGTTCCTCAATATTGGACTCATGCCACTCGTCATTGTTGTTGGCGGTGTGGTGTTCAGTGCCTACAAAGCACGCCGACGCCGGAATGCCAAAGTCAATTAAACAATTAGCCATCCCCTCGTCCGAAAAGGAAAGGCGAGAGGGGGCCTATGTAGCTGCGCCATCTAATGGCGCCCTTTAGACAGCATGAGGTGCTGCCGCTACAAGTAACCACGATTCAATGAACACCAAAACTTTAACTATCATGGGAGTCATTGCCGTTGTGCTGATTGGTACGGCGTTGTTGGTGTCTCAACAACATGGTGCAACGCCAGCCCAAACGGGTCAACATCTTTTCCAGGGGTTAATGTCAAAAATCAACGATGTTTCCGAACTGGTGGTGACTGCGCAAACTGGAACCATCACGATTGTTCGAAAGGGTGAATTGTGGACCGTGAAGGAAAAACACGACTACCCGGCCAATATGGAAAAAATTCGAGCGGCGGTCGTCGGTTTGGGAGAATTAAAAATAATCGAGGCCAAAACCAAGAAGCCGGAATTGTATGAGAAGCTTGGCCTAAAAGATGTGGAGCCTGAAGGGTCGTTATCCATGAGAGTAGCTCTCAAGGATTCAGCAGGAGCCGCAATGGCGGATGTCATTGTCGGCAAGCAACAACCTTCCAAAGGCAGTCTTGGTCAGGATGAAGTGTATGTTCGTATACCTGGGGATCCGCAAACGTGGTTGGCTCTTGGGAAATTTTCGGTTGAGAAAATTCCCAGCGAATGGTTGGACAAGGATTTCTTGGAAGTCGAGCCGAAACGTGTACGACGCGTCAACATTACGCATCCGGGAAACGCTAAACTCATATTGGAAAAGCAAAAACCTGGCGGTTCAGATTTCAAAGTAATAAATCTTCCAAAGGGGAAAGAAGTCCAATCGCAATTTGCGGTGAACAATGTTGTCTCCACTGTGACGTCACTGTTGTTAGATGATGTCCAACCGCAGAGCGAAGTTTCCTTTGATGATAAGAGCGTGGTCACTGCGACCTTTCAGACCTTTGACGGCTTGGAAGGGACAGTGAAATTGCTTCGCAAAGACGAGAAAAATTACGTGAAGGTATCGGCAACCTTCAATGCTGAGCTGATCTGGAAACCAAAACCTGAGGAAAAATCAGAATCCGAGGAACAAGCCGACCAGGAGAGTGCTGATAATAAGGATACGGAAAAGAAAGAAGCCGAAAAACCGAAACCACCAAAGATTAAACCAGAAGCAGAAGTTATAGCCGAAATCGAAGCCCTCAATAAAAAAGTAGCCAATTGGGTGTACGTCATCCCAAAATTCCGCGCCGACACCATCCGCAAAAAGCCTGAAGACCTGATTAAGAAGCCTTAGCTCTTACTTCTTCCAATGCAAATTGTCATTATCTTTTCCCCTCCTTTGTAAGGAGGGGTTAGGGGAGGTAGAGTCTTTCCCTTCTCGCTTCCAACAATCTTCCCATCCAAATACAGAATTGTTTTGAAGTTTAATAAAGCCGGGTTTCGCCCCGGCACGACGAGGTCCTATTGTTTCGGCAAAAGGACCCAAAACCATTTCCGGATCAATCGCAATTTTGGTGGAGTGAGGTGAGCCCCTTGCTTGGTTATGCCCTAACGAGTTCGACCGGACCATGGCTTCACTTCTCCCCTTTCGACCGCATGATGTCGTCCAGTCTTTCCTGTAGCGGCAGCATCTCATGCTGCTTCTTCCATACGTCAGTGGCCCATGATGCACGGGAAGAGGCACGACCTGCCTGCGCGAAGCCGCTACGGCGGAGGCTGGTGAGATCGTGCAGCTACACAAGAAAGAAAGCTCTCAAGAGGTATCGCCTCCACCAAAATTGTAACTGGTCCCCATTTCCGCCCGTGCGCGTCCCTGCGGGTGCCTGGTCCACCGCCCCGAATCAAGATGGCTCCGAAACTCGCTGCGCTCAGACAGTCCTCGCCAGAGAAGTTGGATTCGGGGCGGCGGCCCAGCCGCGCCCAACGCTGGAGAGCACAATTAGACATGAACATTTATAAGGTTTTTCATCTTGACAGTTCCTAACGTGATCGGCACAGTCAATTTATGGCAAAGAGAACCCAACAATCCTTAGTTCCCATTGAACGTATTGCCAGTGCTATTTACCTGATCCGTGGCGAAAAAGTGATGCTGGATTACGATCTGGCAGATTTATACCGTGTTGAAACCCGTGCCTTGGTCCAGGCTGTAAAACGAAACATTGAGCGGTTTCCTACTCATTTTATGTTTCAGCTTTCAGAAGAAGAATTTGAATATTGGAGATCACAAATTGTGATATCCAATCCATCTGCAAAAATGGGACTACGAAGGCCACCTTATGCTTTTACAGAGCGAGGGGTGGCTATGCTTTCCAGCGTCCTCAAAAGTAAGCAGGCTATTCAAATCAATATCGCCATCATGGATACGTTTGTCCGGCTACGGGAAATGCTGTCGACCAATAAAGAGCTGGCCAGGAAAGTTGAGAAGCATGATAAAGAAATTGTTGTGCTGTATGACCAACTCAAAAAACTCTTGGACCCTCCGAAATCCTCAAAGAAGCAAATCGGCTACCTTCGCCATCGAGAATAAGCCTAACAGCGCCTGGTCTTCAAATGGGAATTCGGTTTGGAATTTTATTATAAAGCCGGGTTTCGCCCCGGCACGACGAGGTACTTTTGTTTCGGCAAAAGTGCCCAAAACCATTTCCGCCCGTGCGCGTCCCCTCCGATCCTGCTAAGAGCAGGTTCTCCGTGGCCCCTCCGCCTCCTTACCGAATCAAGATGGCTCAGAAACTCGCTGCGCTCAAACAGTCTTCGCCAAAGAGTCAGATTCGGTAAGGAGGCTCCGCCGCGCTCAACGCGGTTAACTCCCAAAGCCGATCCTACAAAATTGTCTGTACCATTTTTAAAATTCATTAATTTCATGGGCCCTTGCATCCAGCTCTAGAGGGCAACTCGCATATCCAAACTCGATGATTTGTTGGAGGTAAGGTGGAAGGAACCCAGCAATGGAGCCATGACATTCGTATTGGTAGACGTGCCTGAATTCGTGGGAAAGAAGGCGTTGGGTTAAATGACCTTTACAGACTAATACAGAGTACCCAAGCGTAAGCCCGACCATGTTTGCTCCTAGAAGACCTGTTTGCAGTGAGGCTTCTCGAAGTTCAGCATCATCGGGAAGAGGAAGGTGTCTTACAAGGGAAATCCGGATTTGACTCGGATCCTGTACGCCAACTTCACTAGCAAGAGCCATTTCTGACTCGTTGAGTGTTCTTCCAGAATTCGCTATTTCTTGGGCATGGGTCTCAGCCCAAGCAATTGCTTTTGGGAGTAGATCTGGAAGGGCTGACCTTAGATTAATAGGCATAATTTGGAAGCCAGGAACCCCTTTAACATTCTGTAGAGGGGAAAAACACCTTTTTTAGAAAATAATAAAAAAGGAAATTGTTATTTCAATAGATTTAAATCAATATCAAAACCTGCCTGGGTAAGCTCTAAGGCCAAATTGAGTCTCCACCCATCTGAGGAGTTCACGGGTTCGTAAACGATACCGTGAAAATCTGATGGAAGTTCAACGTCACCTTTGTATAGAGTGCATATTTTTTTACGCCAGAGACGGCCGATGAAATAACCAAGTTCCAGGATAACGTTTTGGCGGGCTCGCGGTTTTGCCTCGTTCGGTTTTCCTGCCTTATAGCCCTCATCGTCTGGGGTCAAAAGAATTACAGCAAAATCAACTTCAGCATTTTGTTCAAATTTTTCAATTACTGTTCTGCCAGAGTTAGGCTCCTCATCAAGAATAATTGCCTTGAGTTTTAGTCGCTCAAGAAACCTAGCAACAGCTTCCTTCAGTTCCCCATCGTGTCCATGTACGACAAACACTGAGCGTGTTGGGGGCGGCGGGATTGGGGCTTGGCGTTGGACTGTGAATTTGCCCCCTGTGCCTAAAGACGATGTCCACTGGCCACCCATTGTATCCTCGTTGTGAAGATTCCCAAACACTGTAACCTGTCCTAATGTTACGTTTGGGGCGGCCCTATTGGGATATAGAGTTAGATGAAGAGTTTCCCTATCTTTGACTGTGCCTTGAAGAGTATAAACATAAGGACCGAAATCAAAGTCATTAATTCTAGCTATCCCTGAGATGTTCGTTCCTTCCTGTTGGATTTCAATGAGTATATTGCCTTTGTTGGTTCCTGAAATTTCACCAACCCAGGCGCCAGCGTATTTGCTCATGCTGTAATTTCCATCTCCATTAAGGATCTTTAATTCCTAAAACTGGACGCTTTCCTTAATTAGGACCTGTGGATTGTGAGCACTCGTGGGTATTAAGAGTTTATGGAGTATACCTTTCCTGTCCCCGTTTGAAAAATAGGTTTGTTGGGTATCTCCTGCGTTGGGCGCGGCGGAGCCGCAGTATCGAATTCGACTTTTTGGCAAGGACTGTTTGAGCGGAGCGAGTTTCCGAGCCATTTAATTCGATACGGAGGCGGAGGGACCCCCTTGGGGCCGCGCACGGGCGGAAATGGTTTTGGTCCCTTTTGCCGAAACAAAAGTGCCTCGTCTGCAGGGGCGAAACCCTGCATAAAAATTGGTGGGCCATGCCACCCTACAGATTTAATAAATCGAGAGGCTGAAGGAAGAAGAACTAACTTTTTTGCAATCTCTTCTTTACCCACTCGGGATCTCGACCGCCATACACCACAGCGAGAACAATGACTGTTTGGGCTTCGACTTTATAGAAGATTTTATACGGGAAGCGTTTAATGAGATGCTGTCGAACACCGTGATAGCATTCGGGAAAGACCAACGGAGTTCGCTCTAAAAACTGAAATCCCGCCTGAACGTGATGAAGAAAATCATGCCCCAACCCTGAGCGTTGAAGTTCATACCACCGAAAAGCCTCAGCCAAATCTTGTTCGGCCTCAGGCCTGACACGAAGGTCAAATACCATGCTTGCTGACAATTCGTTGATACACTTCGTTCCATGGCGAACCGGCTTGAGGGTCACGATGGTAGGCATCTAACCGTTCGTCAATCAGTCTTTTTTCGTCTACCGTAAGTTCGACGCCTTCGGCCCCACTGGCAATGGTATCCCAAATATCCTCAACCAACTGAATGCGTTCAGGGATAGAAAGACTCAACGTATCTGCCGCAGTGACTTTTTTCATAGGCTTCTCCAATCAATCCAGGTTTAATCTTTCAGAAATTATAGGGAAGTTCCTTCTCTAAGACAATTGGTCAAAAAAACTCAGCAATAATTGGCTGTGGAATTCTATCAACAGCAGAGATTTTTCCCCCCGCTCGAAATGAGAAATATTGGAAATTGTCTTTCTCAACTCAAAATTCGAACGTTCAGCGTGACAGTTTACCGCGTTGGGTGCGGCTGGCCCACCGCCCCGAATCGGCTTTTTGGCGAAGACTGTTTGAGTGGAGCGAGTTTCTGAGCCACCTTATTCGGGGTGGTGGGCCAGGCACCCGGAGGGCCGCGCACGGGCGGAAATGGTTTTGGTCCCTTTTGCCGAAACAAAAGGGACTCGTCTGCAGGGGCGAAACCCTGCATATAAATATTCCTCATCGAAACTGAATTGCCTGTTAGGAAGGAGAAGGTGGGTATTTATTCGGAAGCAATTTCTTTTGGGGCGGGATCCGACTTTTTGCTTTTTTTCAAGAACACCTCTTGGAGTTCTTGATACACCTGCATCAACCGAGAATCTTCCAGGCGATAGGCGAGGGAAATCATCATTAAGCCGAAGATCAAGACCAGCACGCCTAACCCAGCCACACCCAACGCCATCAATAATCCGCCGGCAGTTCCAAATCCTCCGTCAATTCCAAACATGATGAGAAATACCACAGTTCCAATAACGACCAAGGCTAACCATGCCATCGTGATAATGCTCGAAGACCATGGCGTTCGTTTGGTTAACCGTAGTTCCACTCCCGTATCAGTCGGATGCAATTCAACCGTTCCCTTTAGTGGCCAGGCAGTCCGAAAGCGCATTGTGAATAACTGATAATAGGGGCGGAGGGTAATGACCTCTTGGTCCTCAAACCAACGCGCGACACCATGGGGTAATTCAATCGTGCCTTCCTTGCCAAATCGTTTGATAATTATTGGACGGGTAAGGTCCTCGAGATGGTCTTTTCGTCGTGCAATGCCAAGGCCATAGAGGGCGGCAAGAGGCCGAAGGCTGGTAAATTGATACCAATCCCCACCAAGAAGTAGCAGAAAAAGTATGCCTCCAAAGACGCCCGCAAGAATCATAGCCTTTGCAACATAGCACAACAGAACCATCTTCTGTGAAGACGTAATTTCCCTTAGTCAGTGAGTTGACTAAACTCATATCGCTTAGTTAGTATCCCTCTGCGGGGTGGAGCAGCCTGGTAGCTCGTTGGGCTCATAACCCAAAGGTCGAGGGTTCAAATCCCTCCCCCGCAACCAAACGAAAATGATCAATGGAAAATACCGCCATTTTCATTCATAAGTCATTGAAAATATTATACAAACTATGGTTCATTTAAAAGTGGCATTACCCTTG
>JAQBUF010000090.1 GCA_027623995.1 Nitrospirota bacterium | reverse complement strand
GCTGGACCTGCCTTCGCCGAAGCGGCTTCGCGCAGGCAGGCGAACTTTTTTGAACATTCCCTCTCACTGGTGTCGGTTGCCGTCCTGAAGCATCTATGGCCAATGAACCGGAAATATTCAATAGGCCCATAATCTCACGATTTCTTGGGTGTTTGGTGCCGGGTTTTCCAAAAAAAACCCTCGCCCCCGGGGGTGAGGGTTAACCTAAAGAGGGTTACGCCCTTCCAATTCCACGATGGATTTCACTCTACAGGATGGTACGCAAAAAATCTAAGAAAAAAGAACTCGTTCCCCCTACTCCTGCCCAATTGTCTAAATGGGACCGGAAATTTGTCTGGCATCCATTCACCCAGATGCAGGAATGGGAGCAAGACGACCCTCTCATCATTGAAAAAGCCAAAGGAGCCTATCTTTATGATATTCATGGCCATAAATATCTCGATGGCACCTCATCAATTTGGGTAAATCTTCATGGGCATCGGCATCCGACCATAGATAAGGCCATTCGAGAGCAATTACACAAAGTTGCCCACAGCACGTTACTTGGTGCGGCGAGTCCTCCATCCATTGTCTTGGCCAAAGAACTTATCAAAATTGCGCCAAAAGGTCTGTCGCGAGTGTTTTATTCCGACGATGGCTCCACCGCCGTGGAAGTGGCACTCAAAATGGCCATCCAATTTTGGCAACAGCAGAGTCCTCCAGCGAAAAAGAAGAGAAAATTTGTCCGCTTAGATTTGGCCTACCATGGCGATACGGCTGGGAGCATGAGTGTGGGCGGAGTCAAACTCTTTCATGAACGGTTCAAGCCATTACTGGTTGATACGATTTCCATCGATGCCCCCTATTGTTATCGCTGCCCTTTAAAGTTGCAATACCCCTCCTGCGAAATGGCATGCATTGATCCTTTAGAAAAAGAGCTTTCCTCAAGACACAAGGAAATTGCCGGAGTCGTCATCGAGCCCATGGTGCAAGCAGTAGCCGGAATGATTACACACCCACCAGGCTACATCTCACGCGTACGAAAGTTATGTACACAATACAACGTCTTGATGATCGCAGATGAAGTCGCGACAGGATTTGGCCGCACAGGACAAATGTTTGCCTGCGACCATGAGAAGGTCACACCCGATCTTATGGCTGTAGCCAAAGGACTCACCGGCGGCTACCTACCATTGGCAGCCACGCTAGCCACCGAAAAAATTTATCAAGCCTTCCTTGGCAACTACGATGAATTCAAAACCTTCTTCCACGGCCATAGCTATACCGGCAACGCCCTGGGTTGTGCCGCAGCCTTAGCCAACCTGGAAATATTTCTGGCAGAGAAAACCCTGGCCAAAGTCAGAACAAACTCTCGACTATTCAAACAGCTCTTGAAGCCCGTTGCTGCCTTACCCATTGTAGGCGATATACGCCAATCCGGAATGATGGTTGGCATTGAACTCGTAAAAAATAAAGAAACCCGAGAACCTTTCCCTCTCACCGCCCGAATCGGTCACGAGGTTGCAATGGACTGCCGAAAGCACGGTCTTCTCATTCGACCTATTGGAAATATTCTCGTTGTTATGCCGCCACTCAGGCTCACGGTTCGCGAGCTTCGCTTGATGACCAGCATTCTTTATAGATCCCTCAAATAAATACAGGGAATGTTGAAAAAAGCCGCCAGCGGCGTTCCTTGGCTTTGCCGAAACGGCTTGCCAAGCATCGTCGCCATTTTGCCTGACCTTCGGGCTCGCAGACTTGGCGCGTTGCGCCGCTCGCGCTCACGTACTGAAAGTACGCTCCGCGTGTCAAAAGGGCTGCGGCCTTGCTGGACGAACTTTTTTGAACATTCCCTCTCACTGCTGTTGGCTGTCTGTCCTGGAGCATTTATGGCTCCTCGACATGAAATATTCAACAGACCCATACATTCCAATCCACATCTTTCAAATTTTCAATGACTCCCCTGGTGAAAGAGTGTAAAAAGTTAAAAAAGTGGTGCCTTCATAGCACCCTGTACCCGATGACTCTCCCTCCTATTTCTCAATTGAGGTATGTGACGTGATTGAACAAAGTCTACAAGACATCGATTGGGCCAAACTTATCAAAGGCCGAGCGTATTATCCCTCGCCTGCCACTTGGGAAGACGAGGTGCTGTATTTTTTGTTTGTGGATCGGTTTTCTGATGGCAAGGAGTTTGGTGGATTTTCCAATCTTCAAGGCCGAGGCGTGAATCGTTCAACGACCAAGCGGAGCACACCGTTATTTGATGTAAACACCGATGTGGGCAATGCTGACCGAACGACGTGGTTTGAAGCTGTAAAAACATGGTGTGGGGGAACATTTGCTGGAATTAAAGATAAGCTCGGCTATTTGAAACGGTTGGGCATCACCGCGATCTGGCTGAGCCCAATCTTTCGACAAGTCACGGGCAGTGACGACTATCATGGATATGGCATTCAAAACTTTTTGGATGTTGATCCTCATTTTGGCACACGAGAGGAATTAAAAACCCTCGTCGAAGCGGCACACAATGCTGGGATTCGAATTATCTTGGATATCATTCTTAACCACGCTGGCAATGTGTTTGCCTATAACGACAACCATCGATACTTTTACTTCGAAGGACGGCAATGGCCAGTGGCAGGGTTTCGAACCGATCAGAGCGATCCGGGCAGCCTTCCCTTCTTAGTCGTTGATACCCAGGTGAATCCTCAGGCATGGCCTGAGCAAGCCGTGTGGCCCAGAGAGTTCCAACTGCCAGAGGCTTGGACTCAACAAGGTGAAATTCGTGGGTGGGATTCTTTTCCTGAATATCTCGATGGCGATTTTTTATCCTTAAAGGAAATTTACCATGGACAGGCGATAAAAGATCCCGCGTCAGCCTGGGATGTCCAGCGCCGCATTCGTGAATTTCAACCAGCGGCACCGTTGTCACACTTAATTGACGTCTACAAGTTTTGGATGGCGTATGCGGATATCGATGGGTATCGCATTGATACGGTGAAGCACATGGAGCCTGGTGCCGTGCGATTCTTTGCCAACGCCATTCATGAATTCGCGGCATCCCTTGGCAAGGAGCACTTTTATTTGATCGGCGAGATCACCGGTGGGCGGGCAAATGCCGTCAATATTCTCAATACCACTGGCCTTGATGCGGCATTGGGCATCAATGATATCCCTGACAAGTTGGAGAATCTTGCCAAGGGGTGGCGCAGTCCAGGCGACCCGCGAACCGAAACTCAAGAAGGCTACTTTGATTTATTTCGAAATAGCCTACTCGATCAGAAGAATTCCCACCAGTGGTTTGGTAAACACGTGGTGACGATGTTCGATGATCATGACCAAGTAGGGGTTCAGCACAAATATCGGTTCTGTGGCGATCGTTCCGATAGTCATAAGTTTTTACCAGCGGTTTTGGGGCTCAATCTCACCACGGTCGGAATTCCCTGCCTCTACTATGGCACCGAGCAAGCGTTCAATGGCGCTGATCATCGCGAAGGTCAAGATGATTCGTACAGCGATGTGTTCTTGCGCGAATGCCTTTTCGGTGGTCCGTTTGGGTCCTTACAAAGCACCGAAAGGCATTTTTTTAATGAACAGCATTCGGCGTATCGGCTTATTCAAGAGGTTTGCGCCTTGCGCCGTCGCCATATCGCCTTACGTCGAGGCCGACAATATTTACGATCAGTATCTGCAACGGGAAATGCCGATGATTTTCACTATCCCCAACCGTTGGGAGGACAATTGCGCTGGGTGGTGGCATGGTCGAGAATCTTTGCGGATCAGGAGTATCTCTGCGCGATCAACACTGATGCCAAAAAACAATTGCGCATGTGGGTGACCATCGATCAGGCTCTCAATCCGGCTGGCAAAAAACTGACTTGTCTTTTCTCTACGAAACCATCCCAGAAAGGGTTGCAGGTGAGATCAAAGGCGAAAAATGGTTCTACAATACAAATCACTGTTCCAGCCGCTGGGTTTGTGGTGTATCACTGATGACACAATGAGAATTTTAGACAAAAAATAGAGGGGGTCCTCTTTCGAGAACACCCTCTATCACTAAAAAGTCGTCCTGACTTTTGAACACGTACGAATCTTACATCGTATGGGCGATCAATCCTTCCAAACTTGGATAGGTCATATGATAGTCTTCCTGACTGAGGCGAATGACTTCATGTGCTTCATCTCGTCCGTAGACCTCAGCAATCTCGCATTGTCGGTGTCCGCTACCAGGGGTATCTTTGTAGGTGAGGAAGTAATGCTTCAGCCGCTCGATTAATGCGACTGGACATTCGTGAATATCCTGAAAATATTCATAGAGGGCATCACCCTTTAATACTGCCACAATCTTTTCATCCGCTTCTCCGTCATCAATCATTCGCAGTCCGCCTATGGGCCGAGCATCAAGGATAAGATCGCCGTGGGTAATACTCTTTTCAGATAAAATACAAATATCCACAGGGTCACCATCGCCCACAATGCCTGTCCGGCCAGTTTTTTCCATGCACCGGTTCGCTACATTTTCCCCACAATAGGTACGGGGGATTAATCCATATAACGTTGGACAGACGTTCGAAAATCGTTGAGGGCGATCAACCTTTAAATGCCCGGTTAATTTATCTAACTCATATTTCACCGTGTCATCAGGTACGATTTCGATATAGGCCGTGACGACCCGCGGCGCTTCCGGTCCTATCGGCACTCCATGCCAAGGATGGGATTTACCGACACGGCTAATGATGTCCATGATGACTCTCATTTCTTGATTGTTCATTCTCGTCCCTCTACATTCTGAAAATGATTAATAAATTCCACTGGTGACTTTTTCGGTTGTTTTAGCGAAAACTCAACCCTTTCTCCCGCTACGAGCTGATTTATTTGCGATTATCTCCATTCAACGATATTCTGCGATTAGGTTTTTTGGCTCGAGTCAAGAGCACGATCATGAGCGTAGGGATTTGAGAGCTCATTTTTTGTATATCATGAAGGAGTGGATAGATGGACGTGTTTCAAAAACCGAAGGATATTGATGAAGACATTCTTAACAACTTAGGTCCTCTTGCGGCATTGGCTGGTGTGTGGGAAGGAACCCAAGGGCTGGATACTTCTCCGATACGTAATGGACAGACCGAAACCAAATTTCGTGAACGCATGACCTTTGAACCCATGGGGCCCGTGGTCAACGGTCCTCAGGTGTTATATGGGTTGCGATATGCCACGGTTGCATGGCCACTCAATCAGGAAACTCCCTTTCATGAGGAAGTGGGGTATTGGTTGTGGGATCCCAAGGAGCAACTAGTGATGCGATGTTTTATTGTACCGCGTGGAATAGCCGTCAATGCCGGAGGCAAAGCGGATCTCGAGGGAAAAGGGTTTGATCTGTCGGCTTCGGTTGGATCCGAAACCTTTGGAATCCTCTCGAGTCCATTCCTTGATCAAGCCTATAAAACCGTTCGCTATAACTTGAAAGTCATGTTCCAAGACGATGGTCAGTTTAGTTATTTTGAGGATACCCAGTTAAAAATCCATGGCCGTGATGGAATATTTCATCACACTGATCAAAATGCCCTCAATCGACAGTAACCGGGAATCATTTTTCTCTGCAACAAATCCTATGCCCGACTTTCCAGCGGACTTATCCCCGGTCAAAGAGAAACTGCACCAACTCCGGGATGAGTTGTTGCAAGTCGAACAATCCGGGAATGAAGCGGCGAAGACCGTGGAGTTGGACCAATCAGCGGTCGGTCGATTATCCAGAATGGATGCTTTGCAAAGCCAGGCCATGGCCAAGGAATCACAGCAACGACGCATGATTCAAAAGCAACGAATTGATTCCGCCCTTCAACGGATCGAGAGCGGCGACTTTGGGACATGTGTGACCTGTGAAGAAGATATTCATCCTAAACGCCTTGCTGTGGATCCCACCACCTTACTCTGTCTTGACTGTGCGAAAAAACGGGAAGGATGACAGTGGTGCTCTTCCCTCATCACCCTCCCCTGCTTCTGATTTCATTCCGTGTCAATCCATTTTGACATTGCCATCATTGGTGCTGGTGCTGCTGGCCTGGCTGCGGGCATATTTGTCGCGGAAGCTCGGACGAATTGTACAATCGTTCTCCTCGATGGTGCTGGAACGATTGGCTCGAAAATTTTGGTGTCTGGGGGAAGCCGATGCAACGTCACCAATGCCATGGTTCAGCCATCAGATTTTCATGCGCCCGCACGCCTTGTCTCGAGAATCCTTAGACGATTTGATGAACATGCGACGCGTCAATGGTTTGAGTCCTTGGGGGTGGAGTTAAAAGAGGAACCCACGGGCAAACTCTTCCCCACCACCAATAAAGCTCGAACCGTGTTGAATGCCCTTCTCGGCCGCTGCAAAGAACTGGGCGTTCAAATCTTGACGCATCACCGTGTTCAATCCATCACCCATACCAACGATCAATTTTTCATCCAGTTCCCTGAAAAGCAAATCATCGCTCAACAGGTCATCATGGCCACCGGGGGCCAATCTTTGCCTAAATCAGGATCAGATGGTCAGGGGTGGTCCATGGCCAAGAGTTTGGGGCATTCGGTCTCTCCCACCTACCCAGCTCTAGTTCCTCTTGTGTTGGCCAATAACTTTATCCACGCGGGACTATCCGGAATTTCATACGATGCCGCGATCATCACTCGAGTGAATAGAAAAATTGTCGATCATCGTGTTGGAAGTTTACTGTGGACACACTTCGGGATTAGTGGTCCGGTCGTGTTAGATGCGAGTCGATTTTGGGTCATGGCCAACGGTCAGAAAGAAGATGTGCGGGTATCCCTTTCATCGTTCCCAAACAAAACTGGGGAAGACGTTGATCTGTGGCTCGCACAAGCTTCACGTCAAAGTGGTCGCAAAACCGTGGGTTCGCTACTGGCTCAAGAACTACCCGCTCGATTGGCCGAAGCCTTATGCCGGCTTTCTGACCAAAAGGAAAAAGTTGAGCCTAGAAAAGAAAATGAAAAAACCGTAACGGAGAATTTTGCTTCTACTCCCCTTAACCAATTATCGCAATCTAAACGAAAGGACCTGGTTCATACGCTGACGGACCTTTCCCTTCCTGTCATTGGACATAGAGGATGGAATTTTGCAGAAGTCACAGCCGGCGGTGTTCCACTTCATGAAATCAACCCACAAACGATGATGTCACGAAAAATGCCAGGACTCTATATGATTGGAGAAATGCTCGATTGTGATGGGCGCATCGGTGGGTTTAACTTCCAATGGGCCTGGGCGACGGGGTTTATCGCTGGGCAAAGTGCTTCAAAAATGTTGAAGGTTCCCTCCATTTTCCCTGGGCAGGCATAGCCTAGTAGTTATTTTGATATGGGGTGTCGTCCCCATACGACGAGGTCCTTTTGTTTCGGCAAAATGACCAAAAACCATGTTCGCCCG
>JAQBUF010000027.1 GCA_027623995.1 Nitrospirota bacterium | reverse complement strand
TCCCGAGCTTTTGTCAAATGTTGGGGATGCCGTGACTAGGCGGCCTTCCTGGCTTTCTTTTCTCCATCAATGAATTCAATGCCTGCGATGATCTCTGCCAATCGGTGATAGCCTCGCAACCGACGCCACGTTTTCTCTGCACAGCGCACCACTTGGAACGCCATGGTCAAGGCCGTTGTCCGAGAGAGACACCCGCGAGTCTTGGCGGTGCGTAAGCGCACCGTGGCAAATGTCGACTCAATCGGATTGGTGGTGCGAATATGCTGCCAGTGCTCCGCCGGAAACTGATAGAACGCCAGGAGGGCCTCTCGATCCTTCTGCAAACAGTCGGCCGCCTTGGGATATTTTTCCTGATAGATCTGGAGGAATCCGTCAAACGCCTTGTCGGCCTGGACCTTCGTGGGGGCCATCCAGATGTCATGGAGTCCGGCCTTGGCTTTCGCCTGTAGGCTCTTCGGCAGTTTATTGAACACGTTCGCCGTCTTATGCACCCAACACCGTTGCCCCTTGGTCGGGGCATAGACCTGAGGCAGGGCTTTCCAGAACCCCAAGGCCCCATCGCCCGTCGCCAGGTCTGGCCCTATCGTCAAGCCCCGGCGGCGGAGATTGAGGAGGAGGGCCTTCCAGGAGTGTTCGCTCTCCCGGATTCCATCCTCCACGGCGACCAGCTCTTTGTGCCCGTCAGCCGTGGCCCCAATCACGACCAAGAGACAGGGAGCGTCCTCCATCCGCACATTCACGTGCAACCCATCCACCCAGAAGTAGACATATCGCTTCCCCGTCAGATCCCGCTGCTGCCACACCTCCCATTCTTGCTGCCAGCCAGCCTTCAACCGACACCCCGTGGCCGGGGAGAGCCCGGCAGGACGACCCACGAGAGCCCGTAACGCTTCGGAGAAATCTCCAGTCGAAACCCCTTTCAAATAGAGCCACGGAATCAACTCCTCCAGACTCTTGCTCCGCCGGAGATAGCGGGGCAAGACCTGAGAGCTCAACTGAAGGCGATCGGCCTTCGGGATGTTCCGTTGATCCCGGACCCGCCGCCCGCAGACCGGAATGGCCCCAATGCCGGTTTGAATGGTGCGTTCGGGGAGGTGTCCATTGAGTACAATCATCTGATGCCCTGCGTCATCTCGAATAGCCGCATGAGCGGCAAGAAAGGCGGTGGCTTCCTCCTCCACCGCTTGAGCCAGGAGATCCCGAGCCCCCTTCCGGAGCACCGCGGTTAAAGGGTCCGCTGTATACTCATCTGGATTTTTCTGCTCGACACGGCTACGCTTTTTCATGGAGTTATAGTTGAAAGTGGTGTTTGGGTGAGTTGAAAAGACGCGGCGTCTCGGGTTGAAATGGGTGTTGCAAGACATCCTTAGATCAACCACCAAAAAGGAGAGACGCCACGATGCCAGAGGATAGCCAACCACCATCAGAAGAACCAGTGAGCCGAGATACGTTAACCGAGTTACTTCGAACCGGTGCCCGGCAGCTCCTGGCCCAGGCCTTGGAGGCAGAGCGAGCCGAATTATTAGCGCAGTATGCGGATCAGCAGGATGAGCAGGGGCGAGCTATGGTTGTTGGCAGTGGGCATCATCCTGAGCGGGAGATTCAAACAGGCCTGGGCCCGGTGTCGGTCCAAGTCCCGAAGGTGCGCAGTCGTCAAGGGCCGCCGGTCACTTTTCACTCTGCGTTGGTACCGCCGTATGTACGGAAATCGGCCACGCTGGAAGCGGCGATTCCGTGGCTCTATTTGCAAGGCATTTCGACAGGCGAGATGCAGACGGCCTTGGAAGCCTTAGTGGGTCCGGAGGCCAAAGGCCTCTCGGCCAGTACGGTGGCGCGGTTAAAGCAGACCTGGCGAACGGAGTACCAGACGTGGCGCCAGCAACGCCTTGATGAGGAGACTTGGGTGTATGTCTGGGTTGACGGGATTTACAGCGGGCTTCGAGCTGACGACCAACGGCTCTGTGCGTGAGTGGTCATCGGGGTCACGAGCCAGGGGGAGAAGCAGCTCTTAGCCATCGAAGATGGGGTGCGGGAGTCGACGCAAAGTTGGCGAGAGGTACGGGGCTCCCACTCAAGGCCCGCGGCATGAAGGCCCCGACTGTCGCCATTGGCGATGGGGCCCTGGGATTCTGGGGCGCATTGGAGGAAGTCTACCCCACCACTCAGCCGCAGCGCTGTTGGGTGCATAAAACTCGGAATGTCCTCAATGCCTTGCCGAAGAGCGTGCAGCCCAAAGCGAAACAGGCGCTGCACGAGATCTGGCAGGCAGCGACCAAAGCCGATGCGAACCGAGCGTTCGGGGTGTTTCTGACGACCTATGAAGCGAAGTACCCGAAGGCGACGGCCTGCCTTGAGAAAGATCGAGAGGCCTTACTCACGTTCTATGCGTTTCCGGCGGCACACTGGCAAAGTCTACGCACCACGAATCCCATTGAATCAACCTTTGGCACGATCCGGCACCGAACGAAGCGCACCAAAGGCTGTCTGACGCGGGATGGGATGTTACACATGATGTTCAAGCTCGGCCGCTGTGCGGAACAAACCTGGCGACGACTGAGGGGATTCCGGCAGTTGGCTTTGGTGATGAAGGGGGTGCAATTTACAGATGGAATAGAAGTCACAATGAACGAACCCGTCGCCGCGTAACCAACGCCTCAGACACCAGATTTGACAATAGCTCTTTTTCATGGCGTATCCTCCTTTTGTCTGAAAGGTTGGTGATGTGCTTATCACCAGGATACGCCGCCTTTGATTTTCAGGTCATCCCCAACTTTTGAGTATAACTCCCAGAATTTCCGTGATGTCGATAGGCCCATAGTTAATGTCATAGTCCTTGGACGGCTTTTTTTTCGCCCCGTCTGGCTGGGGGCTGTCTTTGAGCTCCAAGCGGTTCAGTCCATGCCGCACCAGCACAGCGATGCAGATTCGAGCGGCTGAGTGCCGGGAGGTGTGGCTTGCGCGAGATATAGACGTCGTCCACAGAAAACCGCGTCAGGCACCGGAACTCACAGATCGCTTGTTCTTCCTCCGGCGCGAGCACCGTCGAACGCGGAGAGCGAGGCCCGCTCGTGGCGTCTTCAAGGCGGCCCGCGTGCTTCCAAGGCCACACCGTCTTCGGATTGATAGGGTAGCGGGCCGCTAAGACCGCGAGTGTCTCTGAAGAGTCTTGTATTTCTTTTCGGACTCGGCCCATGGTCGTGGCATGAGCATGGTGTAGACTGCCCATAAATCCACCTCCTGAAGTTTGGGATGGCGTACTCCAGAAGACTGTGGAACTAAACAATTAGTGAAATCCCTCAGGGATCTTCTATGAGGTACGATGATTAGCGGAAACAATCCAGGTCACCGGAGGCCTTGCACCCATGAAACACTATCAGCATTGAGGCAACGAGTAGGTCTTACATCTGACAAGCTCTGTGGGCAGTGAACATGCAAAAGCAGATTGCCTAGGTCCTTGGGCTTTACCCCCTCGACCCTCAGTCGAGAACTCAAACGGAATACGGGCCTGTTGAATATTTCATGTTCATTGGCCATAGCTTCAGGGCGGCAACCGACATCAGTGAGGGGGAATGTTCAAAAAAGTTCGTCCAGCAAGGCCGCAGCCGTTTTGACGCGCGGAGCGTACTCCCAGTACGTGAGCACGGCAAATGGGCGACTATGTCTGCGCGAGCCGCTTCGGCAATGCCAGGGAACGCCGCTGGCGGTTTTTTTCAACATTCCCAATACCTATCCGCAGTGTCATTTTTATACCTATCACTGGGCTAGGCAGATTGTGAGACATCGAAAACAGCATGCGAATCAATTCAAGTCTTGCAAGCTCACAGAGGAATCCGCCCGATTGATCACGCAGCTTGGTCGTCAATACTTAAGCTATGAGCAAGGCCGCGGGTATCTCAAATAACATCATACTTTGAGCCTCAGTCATGAAACGATTTATCGGTTCATCCACAGTGGTCTCACACGAAAAGCGGCATTGAGTCTGTTTCGGCGTCAAGGAGGGTGCCGTCGTTGCAAGCGCTATGGCTCCGGTGCTCGCGCTTCCTGTATTCCCCATCGCATCTCGATCACGGAGCGTCCTCACGAAGTGGAAAAGAAGGAACGCCTTGGGGGCTGGGAGTGTGATACGATCATTGGGAAAGATCGCAAAATCGTTCTGGTGATGGTGGTGGACCGCGCCTCCTTGTATACGGTCTGCTCTCGAGTCTTGAGCTGGTCAGCCTACGTGGTGTGTCACGCCATCATTCGGCTCTTTGGCCATTCAAAGAGCGTGTGAAGCATGAACGGATTGCTCGCGCTCATGAGGCGACTACCTATTTTGCTCATCCCTATTCCTTTGGGGAGTGAGGCATTAATGAGCACGCGAACGGACTCCTGCGACAGTTTTTCCTGAAGCAAACGGATTTCAGGATGATCTCATGGCATCAAGTGAAGAAGGCCGTTGTCTACCTCAATAACCGTCCTAGGAAAACACGAGGGTCTCGAACCCTCTATCAACTCTTTAACAATCACTTCGTCCCGTTTCTGGCGAGGTAATTGCCTTATCAAGGGCTCAAGCGAGAGCCTGATCAGCGCATACCCTCATTATGGAAGGCAAGCATCGCATAGCCAATACCAAAAAGAAAGCAGGACTCACTCAAAATTCAAAGGAGATGTTTTTAGGGGGGGCTGGAATCTTGAATGGGTAACTTTTATTCATATACGTATGAATGTGTACGTCATTTACGTCATTGTCTTAACGTCGCTTTGGATGCCTAATGAGAATTGACACACGGAAGAATGTATTTTTGTACAAACCATTCACCATCGCGGAGGCTTGATCTATGAAGTTTTCCTTGTTGGTTCAAGACGACGTTCTTGTGCTCAGGCTGTATGGTCTTTTTAATCATCGGACAGCAAAAAAAATCCTCAAACTTCTTAGGCAGGGTCGCATTCATTCGTACTCGAAAGTCACGTTTGATTTATCTCAGGTCTCATCCATCGACCAGTTTGGCTTGGGAATTATTTTCCTCGTGGCGCATCGGCTGAAGAAAATTGGAGGTGAAACCTATGCGGTGAACCCGCAACCGTCCGTACGTGAGCAGATGACCAGAGCCGATCTGCCGAGCATGTTGCGCATTTTTCCCAACGATTCGCAATCCCGCAGTGCAGCCTAATTGGTGCGAAGAGTCCGTCGAATAGGGATGACCTGGTGATTCCTGGAGTGTCGAAAATGGCTCAGAATTATTCATTCTGAAAAGAAAGAGGGGCGGGCTCGATATTACTATGATCAGGTGAAAAAATTAAATTAGGCGTGACCAGCGTGATTGTCGTGGTCATCAAAGGAAGATGTGAAGGGGTCTTGCATATTTCCGGAGAGTCCAAATTCCTGATCAAGAATAGATCCAATGACTTGGTGCAGTCGTCCACTGACTTCGTGTTCTGAAACATGGTCAGGGACCTGGATATTAAAGACGACTTGAACATTTTTCATAGGCTCGGATAATTCCCTTCTGATATGTGCGCCTGATTGAATCTTCTGTACACGTTACCCTGCTAAGCGGGTAATAGCAAGTTGGCTTAAGTAGGTTCCTCCCAGGGTTTCTGCCAGAAATCCCACATATTCCTTACCTTTTTCCACTCTGATGACTTATTTAGGGATATTGTTTGACTGGGAACCATTCGGTGTAGCAAGGTCAATTTCAACCGTATGTTCTCGTAGGTTCAAAGCCGGGAATCGGCCTGTTATAATGGCCAACCATGAAACATCCATGTCCTCGTTGTCAGAGTGAAGTTCAATGGGAGGGGAATGCCTTTGGTCCGTTTTGTTCAGAACGATGCCAGGTCATTGATTTGGGAGCTTGGGCGTCAGAAGAGTACACGATCCCAGAGGATACTGCCACGCAAACATTTCTTTCTCCTGATGAACAGGACATGTAACGAGGTTTATTGAGGTATTGGAGTTTGAAATTTTATGAGTAAGGTGATTACGGTTAAACGAAAAGAAAACGAAGTTGAGCAGTCTCATGTCTATATAAAGACCTATATTCTCTTCCCGTCAGGAGTGTTGGGATTGATCACCATGGTGGTGGGTCTTGTTGCGCTGGTGTATCAATTGATCATCGAGACGTATGATGAATGGACGTTTGCAAAAAGTTCGTTGTTGATTGTGGTCGGCATTGTGTTAGGTTGGAGCCAGACACGATACCACCGCTATATTCTCCACAAATACCCATGGTTTTTTGCATCCCGAATGAAGTCTGCCTCTTCGCGGAGTCCGAATCGACAAAAAAAGCTGCCGGCTGAAGTTGAACTCGATCATCCCGGGCGAATCATGATGCCGTTGTTGTATTTCTTGGGAATGGCTGGGTTAATTGGGTTGTCCGCCTGGTGCTTCTCCACCGGATCGTTGGATTATGTGGCGGCATTTTTTCTCCCATGGGCAGGATTCTTTTGGGGGAAATTATTTACTTGGCACAAGGTCATCCCTCCGACGGGGCGTCCTAATAAAAAGTGAGTCACGACATGTTTCTGAAATTTGTTGTTTTCTTGTCCAACCATTTTCACTAGTGAATAGGTGGTTTGTGGTGGGGCTGGTGTGATCCGTTAGGACAAGACAAAGGTTTTTCTCATGATACGTATCACGCCTGACGCATCACGAAATTTTTGTCTTCCGTGTTTTGGTCTTGCGTGGTTTGCCCTCGATGGCCTGCACGCGTTTTTCAAGCTCGGTAAGCTCCTGACGAATTTCTGGTAGCCGATCAATTAATATCTGCCTTTTCAGTGCGGCCTCCGCCGGTAAGGCTGGAATTCCTCCTCCGACTGTCGTTCCCTTCTCAACATTTCTTAGCACCGAGGCTCCAGCTGCAATTCTTGCGTGATCCCCAACGGTCAGATGATCGACCAGCCCGGCTTTTCCACCAATCATGACTTGTTGTCCGATGGTGGTACTCCCGGCAATGCCTACTTGAGCCACTACAATGGAATTGTCCCCAATAGTTACGTTGTGGGCGATTTGAACGAGGTTGTCGATCTTCGTCCCACGTTTAATAAGTGTGCATCCAAAGGTGGCCCGGTCAATGGTGACATTTGCTCCAATTTCCACATCATCTTCGATTCTCACATTCCCGCGATGAGGGACTTTGTGATTGACCCCTTTGTGTTGGATGTAACCAAACCCATCGCTTCCGATGACGGTTCCAGCATGGATGACGACACGGGCTCCAATTTCACAGCGATCTAAAATGGCTACGTGTGGATAGACAATGGAATCTTCTCCAATACTGACATCGTTTCCCAGACATACTCCAGGATAAATGGTCACTCGATCACCAATGGTGTTTCGATGGCCTAGAGTGACGAATGGACCAATCGACACGTCCGAACCTATCCGAACATTCTCTCCCTTCGAAATCGCTTGGGCTACTCCCCTGGATGGCAGGGGTATAGGGAAAAAACGATTGCTCAATTGAATGAAATCAAATTGAGGATTGTCGCTGATCAATTGCGGAATGGTCAGCTCGTCATAAGGTTTGGAAACGAGGAGAGCGGACACTTGTGACTGTTTGGCTTGCTCTAAAAATCGATGGTGTGCGAGGTAGGCCAGGTCTCCTGGTTTTGCGCCTTCAAGGTTATTGACGCCTGTGATTGAAATATTACCTTGACCATATAGTTTTACTCCTATGGCTTGAGCAAGGTCGTTGAGGGAAATGCTAGTGGTGCCAGGTTGGCTCATTTCTTTTTCGCTTTGGGTGTGGCCGCTGCCGTGCGTTTCTTGGTGGCGGCGGTAGTCGCTGCGACTCGTTTGGTCGATGCTGACGTGGACCGGGGTTTTGTTGTGGGCGATGTGGCTTTGGCTTTTTCCGTGGCCGTAGATTTTTTTTCCTTGGCTGGTATCTCAGCTTTTGCTTTGGGCTTAGGCTTGGCTTGAGTGGCTTCAGGTGTCTTCTTCGCTTTGGTTGGTGTGGCGGGCTTCGATAGTTTGGCCGCAGCGGGTGTTTTCGCTGTTGACTTTGGTGTAGAGGTTTTGGCGCTGGGATTGACTCGGCCTTCCACATACTTCACGACGTCATCTAATGTGAGTAGCCCAGGGAGGTCGTCATTGGGAATTTCCATATCAAACGCTTTTTCTAAATCGTATAACAATTCAAAGGTCATGAGGGAGTCTAAGCCGAGGTCCTCTCGAAGGGAATGTTCCGGTTTGATCGACGAGGGGTCTCGTCGAAGTGATGTGGCCAGGACTTCTCGAATTTGTTTGCCAATTGAGGACTCTACTGCCATTCCACTATTCCTTTCCTAAGGGCCTGTTCAGAAATTTTATTCGCAGGGCTCATCGTTGCTGGTCGCTAGTATTTTGAATCCTTTATCATTCCCTTTTTTTTCAGGCAACAAGTGACGAGCAACCAATTCATCGAGTCGAATAACGTTTGAGAATCAATACACCATTATTGCTACCAAATCCAAATGCATTTGTCATGGCGACCTTAATTTTGCCTTCTTGGGTTTGGTTGGAGATGCCGGTCAAATGGCATTCTGGATCTGGATCGTCTAAATTCAGGGTGGGATGCACAATCCCTGTCTGCATAGCCATGATGGAGGTGATGGCTCCCAAGGCCCCGGCAGCACCCAATGTATGGCCAACCAGCGACTTAGTCGCGTTGATCAACAATTTATTGGCGCGACTTTTAAACAGATGGCGAAGGCCACGAACTTCGACGTCGTCTCCCACCGTCGTTGAGGTGGCATGGGCATTCACATAATCAACCTGGGCGGGTCGTAGTTGGGCATCGTCCAGTGCGAGTTTCATGGTTTTGGCCATTTCGGCTCCGTCTTCTTTCGGAACCACCATATGATAGGCCTCACTGGTCGACGCATACCCTGCGACTTCGGCATAGATCTTTGCACGACGGCGTTTGGCATGTTGGAGCGTCTCTAAGATTAAGGCCCCGGCTCCTTCACCCATGACAAACCCATCGCGACCTCGATCAAAGGGGCGTGAGGCTTGGGTTGGCTGTTCATTGTATCGGCTGGACAACGCCCTGAGCGAGCAAAATCCTGCGAAGACCAATGGGGTAATACTGGCATCAGCTCCGGCCGCGATCATCATATCGGCTTTCCCCATACGGATGGTATTCAAGGCTTGCCCAATGGCATGAATGCTGGATGAGCAGGCCGTGGAAATAGTGATGTTGGGACCTTTGGCTCCAAAGGCCATGGCAATAATTCCAGATGCAGAGTTCAGGGTAATGGCAGGAATAAAATTTGGATGTACGCGATTTGGCTTTTTGGTATCGTAGAGATGCGAAATTTCCCGCTCGCCCATCATCATCCCACCCATGCCTGCTCCAACCATGACTCCTACGCGATCGGGGTTTTCTTGTTCCATGTCGATCCCGGCATCCTCTAAGGCCTCTTTTACGGCGACTAATCCGAATTGGGCATAGCGATCAACACGGTTGGCGTATTTTTCATCAATATAGTCGAGTGGGTTAAAATCATGAATTTGTCCGGCGATGCGAGACCGATAGGCATCAATGGGCAGGCCTTCAAATGACGGAATTTTTGAAATGCCAGATTGTCCTTCAATGGCCGCATTCCAAAATTGATTAAGCCCAATGCCGATGGGGGTGACAATGCCGAGACCCGTGACTACAACTTTTGGTGCCATGCGAAAATACAGCCTTTCAATAACCGCTCACGTCAAGGGTGAGGGGTGTGGTCTATCATACATAAGTTAATAGCGTACCTTCAGCATATAATTCAGGCTGACGGCGAGAAACATGAAACAGGCGATCCATCCAGCGATTACCGGCGCCAGTGCACCACTACGTCCTAGGGAAATGCCAACCGAATGGGTGGTCCAAAACAAAAAACTTATACCCAGGGCTTGGCCAATGCTCTTGGCCACACTCGATGACCTGGCCCCCAGACCATGAAGTCCAAGTGATAATCCAAGAATGGTCATGATGAAGGTGACAAACGAAAAGGCAATGCGCCCCCAATAGTCAGTGAGGAATCGAGTGATATTATGCCCTTCATTTTTCAAATGCTTGATATGCTCCCACAGCTGGATCAGAGTCATGTGTTCGGGCTCCAACGAAATCCACGTTTCTAAATCTTCCGGTGTCAAGGAAAGCTCTAAGGGAAGTTCGTCGAGTTGAATGACCTTGATCGGTCCCTTAAGCGTCATGGAGCGTTTGACGACGTTTTTCAATGTCCAACCCTTCGCGGTGTAATCGACCGTGTCTGCTGAAAGGACTTGATTAAGTTTGAAGCCTGTATCAAGCCGATACAGTCGAATCGTGTGAAGTTGTGTACCGTCGGGAGAAACATTTTTGACATTCATGATGGTATTGTTCTGGATCCGAAGCCAGAGATTCTCCGCAGTAAAGGCCAAGGGGCGCGGCTTTTTTTGGATTTCGACGGTTTTGATTTGCTCAGCCTTAGCATTGCCCAAGGGAATCAAGATCGCCGTAAAACCAAATAGTACGACGGTTGACAGAGCCGCCACGGATAAAAAGGGCACGGCAATATGAAACAGGCTAAACCCGCAACTTCGCATGGCGGTAATTTCATGATTTTTATTCAACATGCCAATGGCGAGAAGTGAGGCCATTAATGCGGCAAACGGAGCGAGTTTAAAGGAAATGTCCGGGATTTTAAAGAAGAAATACATCAACATCGAAGAGAGTTCCGCATCGTGCCGAAGAAATCTCCTCAGTTTTTCAAAAAAATCGATAATGAGATAAATTGAGGTCAAACCCGTCATGCACATGACCAGGATCTTCAAATAATGCCGAAGAATGTACCAAAACAGAATGCCCATTTAATGTCGACTGGCTCGGTAAAAGAGAGTACAGGTGATGAGTAACAAAATGACGTTAGGAAACCAAGCCCCCGCAAAGGGATGAAGAATGAGGGTGGTCACGAGAAATTCACCGACGACATTTAATAGATAAAATCCCACCATGATCAGAATGCCAACGGCAAAACCTCCCATTCGGCCTGATCGTTTTGAGACGATTCCCACGGGAAGCCCAAGCACCCCTAAAATGAGTGTGGCCACGGGGAATCCCAAGTCCTTGTAATACTCCATGAGTCGTCGGAGTGAATTGGTATCTCGCCATCCCGATTCGTCGAGTTGTTGGATGAGATAGTCGTAGCCTTTTCGTCCCGGCTTCGTCGTGTTGAAGGTGTCGGGGAGAGCCATCTTGAGGTCATAGGTCGTGAAGGTTACTTGGTGATGCTGCGTAATATCATTGGGGAACGAATGGATTGTGCCCTCAAAAAGCCGAAAGCCGAGCTGTTTTTGTTTGGGGTCATGGAGCATGCTGAAATTTTTGGCAGTCACAATAAACGGTTTTGTTGGATCGCGTTGATCAGCAATAAAAATGCCTTCGGCTTTTTTCCCCTTCTCCGGCTCAGGGACGTAAATCATCATGCCTTTGGTTGGTTCGTTAAACACCCCTTTGTCTAGAGCTAAGGTGAGCTGATCCTTGACCAGGCTAATGGCTAATTTTTTCAGCGAGACGTTTGACCACGGTTGTCCCCACTGGGAGAGGTAAATCGTGAGTAGAAACACCATAAATGAAAACACGAAGACTGGGAATGCAATACGTAGCAAACTAATCCCGGCAGCTCTCATGGCGATGAGTTCTTTGTCAAAAGAAAGTCGCCCAAATGCGGTAATGGAAGACACTAGGCACGCAATAGGTAGGGTCAGAACAAGAAACGAAGGCATGAGATGAGCGACAATATTGAGGACCGGCATGATCCCCACCCCTTTTGAGACCAACAGCTCAACGAGACGCAGCATTTCTTTCGTGAAAACTATAAAGCACAGTGCCCCCAGGCTGACGGTAAAGGGGATCATCAGCTCTTTGAAAATATAACGGTCTAGGATTCGCATGGTACTTGGATTGAGAGGTGTGTGCAGGCGATGAAAATCATGCTTTTAAATCCTTGTTGTCCCTGAGGTCGGAGGACCGGAAAATTGGATTGGGGAAGTCAAAATTGTTGTTGTGCATAATAACGTAGGGTAGAGATGCTGTAAATGGATTGGCAGCAGGAAGCCCTGTAATGGATGGCGAAAATATCCTATATCTTGTGATGTGCCGGGTGTTTGGGCACTAGATTTCGTTGACTCCACGATATGGGTATGATACACGAAAGCATTGATGATGGTAATATTGCCGTAATGGGCGACAAGGGAAATTGGGTGAACCCTGAGGTTATCAATTTTAACGTAATCCTATAAGTTTTACCCTCCATGAGTGCATCAAAAACCTTTCGTCTTGTTCTGATCAAACCTTCTCGTTATGACAATGATGGGTATGTGGTGCAATGGGTCCGATCCATCATTCCTTCTAATACTCTCGCAACATTATATGGGCTCGCTCTAGATTGTGCGAACCGAAAGGTGCTGGGCGATGATGTCGAGATTGTCCTTGATGCCTATGACGAACCCAATACCGTTATCCCGATTAAAAAGATCATTCGAGATATTCAGCAAGCCGATGGGGGAATGGTTGGGCTCGTTGGTGTGCAGACGAACCAATTTCCCAGATCAGTAGACATCGCCCGCCCCCTTCGCGAGGCAGGTATTGCCGTGGTGATTGGCGGGTTTCATGTGAGTGGATGTCTCTCGATGCTTCCTAATATCCAAGTGGATATTCAACAAGCCATGGACATGGGGATTACCATTTATGCCGGTGAAGCCGAGGGTCGTTTCGATGACGTGTTACGAGATGTCTGGGGAGGGCAGGTCAAGCCACTCTATAATTATCTCGATGATCTGCCTGAATTAACGGGTGCCGTGGTTCCATTTTTGCCCAAATAACATATTGAGAAAACAGTCGAAGGATTAGGTAGCTTTGACGCTGGTCGAGGCTGTCCCTTCCAGTGCAGCTTTTGCACGATTATCAATGTCCAAGGTCAAAAGTCGCGGTGGCGGACGCCGGATGATGTGGAACAAGTCGTTCGGGCCAACCTAGCCCAAGGGGTGAATCGATTCTTTATCACGGATGATGACTTCGCCAGAAATAAAAATTGGGAGGCGATTTTTGATCGTTTAATTGCACTTCGTGAAGTCGAACGGCTCGACATTAAATTCATTATTCAGGTGGATGCCCTCTGCCATCGACTACCGAATTTCATTGAAAAGGCTGCACGTGCTGGATGTCGGCGCGTGTTTATTGGATTGGAGAATATCAATCCTGACAATCTGGTCGCTGCGAAGAAACGGCAAAATAAAATTTGGGAATATCGCCAAATGCTTCAAGCCTGGAAAGATCATGGGTGCACGACCTATGCCGGCTATATATTGGGATTCCCTGCTGACACTCCGCAATCAATTGCCCGTGATATTGAAATTATTAAAAAAGAATTGCCGGTAGATCTGTTGGAGTTTTTCTGTTTGACTCCGCTCCCTGGGTCGGAAGATCATCAGAAGTTGCAAGCTCAGGGCGTGAAAATGGAAACAGACATGAACCGCTATACGCTTGAATATGTCACGACTAGTCATCCGACGATGACCGAAGCTGAATGGTCTCAAGCCTATGACAATGCCTGGAAGCAATATTATACCCTAGAGCATGTTGAAACATTAATGCGCAGAGCAGCTGCCCGACATGGCAGTGTTGGTAATATGATGTTTCTTGTGTTGTGGTTCTATGGCGCCATCATCATTAACCATTTGCATCCATTGGAAAATGGGTATTTGCGTCGAAAGATTCGCACGCAACGAAGACCAGGCTTCCCAATTGAACATCTATTGATGTTCTATCCCAAGCGTTTGTGGGAGGTCATGAGCGACCACTGGAAGTTTTTAAAACTTGTGCTGCAATATGCCAAGATTCGACGTCGGGTGAAATCGGATCCGAATCGAAAGCAATATACTGACCTTTCTTTGACTCCGGTCACGATTGAAGAGGAAGAAGATCTGGATCTCATTAAAATATTTCACCCACGTCCATCAAAATCTCCCTCTGAGCAAATTGCAGTCGCCGCTGTGAAGTAATCCACAACTTCAGTGTGGAAGGGATGTCCTCGATCGTGAATTCCTCAAAAACCTTTCGGATAGAGTTTATCAAACCGTCTCGTTACGATGAGGAGGGGTACGTCGTGCAGTGGGTTCGATCCCTGATTCCCTCGAACTCCTTGGCGGTCTTATATGGTTTGGCCGCGGATTGTGCGAATCGGAAAGTTCTCGGCGATGATGTTGAGATCGTGATTGATGCCCATGATGAAACGAACACCGTGATCCCGATCAAGAGAATCATTCGAGATATTCAACAAGCAGACGGAGGGTTTGTTGGTTTGGTTGGCGTACAATCTAACCATTTTCCGCGTTCGATGGAAATGGCTCGCCAGTTTCGTGAAGCGGGGGTTTCTGTGGTCATGGGAGGCTTTCATGTCAGCGGCTGTTTATCCATGCTCTCTGAAATCCCGGCTGACCTTCAAGCTGCGATGGATATGGGAGTTTCCCTTTATGCAGGCGAAGCTGAGGGACGTTTAGATGAAGTGATGCAGCATGTATGGGAAGACAAACTTCAACCATTGTACAACTATTTAGACGATCTACCTGAATTAAATAACGCGGTTGTCCCATTTTTGCCAAAAGGTAAATTTCAACGATCGCTTGTGAATATGGGGAGTTTTGATGCGGGTCGTGGCTGCCCGTTTCAATGCAGTTTTTGCACCATCATTAATGTGCAAGGTCAAAAATCTCGATGGCGCACGGCTGATGATATCGAGGCCTGTGTTCGTGCAAATATTCAGGAAGGGGCGAGAGGGTTTTTTATTACTGACGATGATTTTGCTCGCAATAAAAATTGGGAATCCATTTTTGATCGGCTCATTAAGCTCCGTGAAGAGGAAGGGTTCAAAGTTAAATTTATCATTCAAGTTGATACCTTGTGCCACCGGCTTCCTAATTTTATTGAAAAGGCCGCAAGGGCCGGATGCAAATCAGTGTTTATCGGTCTTGAAAATATTGATCCCGAAAATTTAAAGAGTGCGAAAAAAGGCCAAAATAAAATTTGGGAATACCGGAAAATGCTACAAGAGTGGAAGGATCATGGGGTCATTACCTACGCTGGCTATATTCTAGGCTTTCCCGGGGATACGCCAGAGTCCGTGGCACGCAATATTGAAATTATTAAACGGGAGTTGCCCGTGGACTTGTTGGAATTTTTCTGCCTCACCCCACTGCCAGGTTCGGAGGATCATAAAAACCTCACGGCTCAAGGCGTGTGGATGGACCCGGACATGAACAAGTATACCCTTGAACATGTGACTACCGAACATCCCCTGATGTCTCGTGACGAGTGGTATCAAGTCTATAAAAATGCTTGGGATCAGTACTATACCCCGGAACATGTGGAAACCATGATGCGTCGGGTTGATGCCAAGAGCATCAGCGCTGGGTTTTTACGCACGTTAATCGTATTATTTTATGGATGTATCACGATCAATAAGTTGCATCCGTTGGAAGGTGGGTATTTCCGTCGCAAGGTTCGGACGCAGCGGCGTCCAGGCTTTGTTCTGGAGAATCCCATTCTATTTTTTGCTCGGAGGCTTTGGGAAATCGGGTATGAGCACATGGCCTTAATAAGGATGTTTTGGAAGCTAGGAATTATTCGAAAACGGGTGAAGCTTTCCCCTGATCGCCGAACCTATACAGACCTTTCTCTGGCTCCTGTGACCATTGAAGAGGAAGAAGATCTCGATTTGATTAAAATCTTCAAACCCCGCCCTGCCCAAACTTCCTCCAAGCCTTCTCAGACTACAGCGGTATAAAGTCCACCGAACGCGCTAGTATCGTTATTTTCTCTATCCTTTTTCCGTACGTTATGTGGCGTGTCACTATCTACAAAAATGTTCTTTGGGCCTGTTGAATATTTCCTGTTCATTGGCCATCGATGCTTCAGGACGGCAACCGACAGCAGTGAGAGGGAATGTTCAAAAAAGTTCGTCCAGCAAGGCCGCAGCCGTTTTGACGCGCGGAGCGTACTCCCAGTACGTGAGCACGGCAAAAGGGCGAGAACGCCGCTGGCGGATTTTTTCAACATTCCCTCTTTGATTAAAACCTGGAGTGTGTTTTAATTCTTTCATCCTGAGGCACGGTCCTATGGCTAAAAAAACTGTTGCAGCAAAATCATCAAATCTTCGTGCTCCCACAAAGACTACCTTGCGGCGGATTCGTCTCTTTGCGACCGACGTTGATGGGGTCCTGACGGATGGAGGAATGTATTATTCGGATTCTGGTCAGCAGATGAAGAAGTTCAATGTCTGGGATGGCATGGGATTGGCCCTTATGAGACATGCTGGTCTTATCATAGGGATTATTACGACAGAACAGACAAAATTGGTGGCGCAGCGTGCCAAAAAATTACAAATCACTGAAGTGCATCAGGGGATATGGGATAAACTCAAGGTGCTTCAAGAAATGGGAACCCGTTATGGGGTGTCCCTTCAAGAAATGGCCTTTATTGGTGACGATCTCAATGACCTGAAGGCGCTTCAGGCCGTGGGGTTTTCTGCCTCTCCGGCAAACGCAAGACCCGAAATACGGAAAGCCGTAAAATATGTATGTCAATCCAATGGGGGAGAAGGGGCGGTTCGAGAATTAGCGGATATGATTCTTGGTGCGCAATCGAAACTTCAGTGGCCAGGATGATGGTCTGAATGCCTGAACGTATTAAGGAAATAATTTGGGATATTGATGTGGAATGCATTGGTAAAAGATCGCTTTAGATTTTGCCATAATTATCCGAAGTAACTACCAAATAGCGAGAAGCGAGAGCTATTAACGGTAAACGGACACAAAATCACCTGAATTTTTCAACTGAGGCCTTTTTATGAAGCAAGCACATTTGTATGCGGTTATCCTTGCCGGTGGAAGTGGAACCCGATTTTGGCCGATGAGCCGAGAGCGTTTTCCTAAGCAACTTCTTCAAATTATTGGTGAGGAGACGTTGATTCAGCAGACGGTGCGCCGTGTGATGAAATCAGTCCCCGTCAGCCACATCTGTGTGGTCACCAATCATTTCCAAGCAGAGTCTATCAAACTGCAATTATGTGAATGGAAAGATGAGCTGTCAGATAATTTTGTCTTGGAACCTGAAGGTCGCAATACGGCACCGGCCATTGGGTTAGCCGCGCTTCGCCTACTCAGGCGTGATCCCAATGCCACGATGCTGGTCCTTCCCGCAGACCATGTGATTCATGGCGATGCCAAATTTAACAAAGCTATTTCTCTCGGATACCAATTAGCACAACAGGGGAGCTTGGTGACGTTTGGGATTCAACCGACTAAGCCGGAGACTGGATATGGCTACATTCAACCGAATCGTCGTTCCTGTGTCGGCACGCGGGGAGGGTTGTCTGGGTATAAGGTCGCACGGTTTGTTGAAAAACCTGACTTGAAAAAAGCGCAACAATATGTCCGATCCGGCAACTATTATTGGAATAGCGGTATCTTTCTATGGCGTGCCTCTGCGGTCTTAGAAGAATTTGCGCAACATCAACCTGCCTTGCTTCGGGGTCTAAAGGCTATCGATAAGATGATGGAAGCGGGTCAGTTGGGAAATCAATTTGCTGCTCGCTATAAGAAACTTCCTTCGGTCTCAATTGACTATGGCATTATGGAGCAGTCTTCCCATTCAACTGTCGTGCCTGTCAATTTTTCTTGGTCAGATGTCGGCAGTTGGGGAAGCCTCGAAGAAGTCGCGCCTCGTGATGCGCGAGGGAATGTGAAGACTGGGAATGTGGTGGAAATTGATAGTGAAAACACAGTGTTCTTTACGGATAAACGCCTTGTTGGAGCCATTGGGCTTAAGGATATGGTTGTGGTGGACACCCCAGATGCGACGTTGGTCTGTCCGAAATCACGTTCACAGGAAGTGAAAAAGCTTGTCGAAGAACTCAAGCGGCGTGGTGCGCCTGAACATTTAGAGCATCTGACCATTCATCGTCCCTGGGGATCCTATACGATTTTGGAAGAAGGTCCAGGCTATAAAGTCAAACGCATCAGTGTGCTACCCGGTGGGCGCTTGTCACTTCAAATGCATCATAAGCGAAGTGAGCATTGGGTAGTTATTACTGGAACTGCACGTGTCACCTGTGGAGAGAAAGTGTCTGACCTTGGTCCTGGAAAAAGCACCGCGATTCCTGTTGAAACCAAACACCGATTGGAAAACCCAGGAAAAGTTCCCTTAGAAATCATCGAAGTGCAAAATGGTCCCTATCTGGGCGAAGACGACATCGTGCGGTATCAAGATGATTATGGCCGCACCAAAAAGAACTAGATTTGAGGAAATGAGGAGAAGACATTCATGAGCATTTTTCGCGAGTATGACATTCGTGGAATAGTCGGCAAAGATCTTACGGTTGATGTGGCAGAATCGATTGGGCGTGCCTATGCGACGCTGGCTCTGGAGCGAGGATGTAAAACTGTGGCCGTGGGGCGTGACGGGCGTTTGACTTCTCCTGAATTGCGAGATCGATTCGTGACTGGCGTGAATTCCACAGGTATGAATGTCGTGGATATTGGCGTCTGTGCCACACCGCTCCTCTATTTTTCACTGTTTACCCTTCCTGTTGATGGTGGGGTGATGATCACCGGGAGCCATAATGCGGCTGAATATAACGGCTTTAAGATGTGCGTGGGCAAAGGCGCGCTCTATGGTGAGGGGATTCAACAGTTGAAGGGAATTCTGGATGAACAGCGTTATGCCACAGGCATAGGCACCGTGACGGAAACACCAGTCATTCCACAATACATGGCCTATCTCAAAGAAAACTTTTCCCATGTTGATGGGTCGGCGCTCCATGTGGTGATCGATTCTGGCAATGGGGCCGCCAGCTTAGTCGCCAAAGATGCGTTGGAGCAAATAGGGTGCAAAGTCACGGCGTTGTACTGTGACTTAGATGGACGCTTCCCCAATCATCATCCTGACCCTACAGTTGTGGAAAATCTCCAAGACCTCATTCGCACCGTAAAAGAACAAGGGGCTGATGTGGGCATTGGATATGACGGAGATGCCGATCGTATTGGCGCTATTGACGAAAAAGGCAATATTCTCTGGGGCGATCGCCTCATGTTGATCTTTGCGCGGGACGTGCTAGAAACACAACCTGGCAGCACCTTTATTTCTGAAGTCAAAGCCTCGCAACTTCTCTATGACGACATTGAAAAACGAGGTGGTCGCGGTATTATGTGGAAAACTGGACATTCCGTTCTTAAGGCCAAAATGAAAGAAGAGAACGCCGTATTGGCCGGGGAAATGTCAGGGCACATGTTCTTTGCCGATCGTTATTTTGGGTATGATGACGCCATCTATGCCTCGTGCCGACTGGTAGAAATATTAGCCAAAAAACGCAAGCCCCTCTCCTCATTGTTAGCAGATTTGCCCATTACGGAAGTCACGCCAGAAATCCGTGTGGATTGCTCCGACGATGTGAAATTTAAACTCGTCGATAAAGTGCGTAATCGTTTTCTTGACCTTCATAAAAATCCTGATCCCACTTGCCCACAGTTAGTCGTTCGCGATGTCGTCACCATCGATGGTATTCGGGTCAGGTTCGACGATGGATGGGGCCTCATTCGTGCTTCCAACACGCAACCAGCCCTAGTCCTTCGGTTCGAAGCCAATTCCCTAGATCGACTCAACACCATCCGCGCCTACCTCGAAGGAGAATTGGACATCTGTCAACGAGGGCTAGAGCCCTAATCTCTTCTCAGACAAAGAAGAGGGACGGGTCTTAAGCTTTTTGGACTTGCCGTCTCCGCAAAGGTGACCTGTTTTTTCACTCAATGTATTTTTCTATCTTAAAATAAAAACGCTTCCCTTTATCACCTGACCTATGCGGGGAATACCCCTTCGAGTTTAAGAGTCTTCTGCCTACCCCCATTTTCACTATTTGAGTACTGCGTTCTCCTGCAATTTTCTCATTCATAAAGTACAATATTTCTATGGGATTTTTGTACGTGTGGAAGATGCAGCTCTTGCTGTGCGTGTTGATCCTGGGGCTGGTGGTATTGCCCAGTTCTGCTCAGGTAGGGATGAAATCCCATCCTCAGCTCTTCCCTCGTGAATCTCTGCAATTTGGTATTTCATTGTTGGGTGTTCCCGCAGGCACGGCGACCATGGATACCACACCGTTGACGTTGTCGAATGGTCTTTCGGCTATCCAGTTTAATTCTCGAGCCTCATCCAATGATTTTATTTCCTTCTTTTTCCCTGTGAACAATGTGGTGAATTCTACGGTTGATGCGGAAACCATGCTTCCCCTTCATTTGCTTTTTCAGCGTCGAGAAGGGAAACGTCATGAGGATTTCGATATTACCTTCGATCATCAATCCCAGAAGGTGATCATTTTCAAAGATGGGCAAACGAGCACCATGGCCATCCCTGCATACACCCATGATGGGCTGTCATGTTTATACTATTTGCGCCAGATGCCCAGTCTCGATCCTGGACAGTCGGTTTTTGTTACCATTCATCATGATAAAAATAATTATAAGGTTGAAGTTCAAGTCGAAGCGATTGAACGAATCGAGGGACCTTGGGGAGAGATTGAAGCCGTTCGGTTGGTGGCCCTCATGCCGTTTAGCGGAATATTTTTGAATGAAGGCAATATCCGGTTTTGGTTGACGAATGATCTCCGGCGAGTGCCGTTGAAAATGAGCGCACGAGTCATCGTGGGGTCTGTCGAAGCGGTCTTGGAGAACTGGCCGTTGTGAGTGAAATCGGCTCGACTTTTTTGCCAAAAAGCCTATAATGAAATTCCCTAAGTGTTTAAAAAGAGGAATTTTCTAAGATGTCAAACCCCGTTTCGCTTACCGAACATATTCTAGACCAACAGCGATTGAACCCTGATGCCACCGGGGAATTTTCTACGATTATGACCCAAATCGTCTTGGGTGGGAAGATGATAGCTCAAGATTTACGGCAAGCCGGACTACTCGATATTTTAGGTTCGACAGGAGACATCAATATTCAGGGCGAGGAGGTCCAAAAGCTTGATCAGCGAGCGAATGATACCTTCGTACAGGTGTTTGAATCGAGCAAAATTGTCCGGACGGTTATTTCGGAAGAGATGGAAGAGCCCTATACCGTCATTCCGGCAGAGCGGACAGGTAAATACGCGGTATTTTTTGATCCACTGGATGGATCATCCAATATTGACGTGAATGGTCCCTTAGGGGCCATCTTTTCGATTCATCGGCTTTCACCAACTAACTTGGAAAATGGCAGCTCACTGTATCTCAAACCGGGTCATGAGCAGGTAGCCGGCGGCTATATTCTCTTTGGTGCCAGTACGATTTTGGTCTACACCTGTGGGGATGGAGTTCATCAATTTACGTTGAATCCTGGGATAGGCGAATTTTTGCTGTCTGGGTCTAATATCAAGATGCCTGCTCGTGGAAAAATTTATAGTGTGAATGAAGGTAATCGGCAGAAGTGGTCGAATGGCGTAAAAAAATACATTGATCACATTCAGGAAGTCGACGTGGAAACAGGGCGTCCATACTCATTACGGTATACCGGATGCTTGGTGGCCGACGTTCACCGCGTGTTATTTAAAGGCGGTTTGTATTTATACCCAGGGGAAGTCAACAAGCCAGAGGGCAAGCTCCGGCTTATGTACGAGGCGGCTCCCTTGACCTTTGTCATTGAGCAAGCTGGGGGGATCGGGAGCACCGGGTATGAACGAATTCAAAACATCCAACCCAAGACGCCGCATCAACGCGTGCCGTTGGTCATTGGGAGTCGGGAGGATGTCGAATTGGTCGAGAAGTTTCTTAAGCCGGAGATGAGTTAACTTGTATTTGGGATGGATCTGGCGCCTGGTGCGCTAATGTTGTTAGTTGTATGACCAGGCGAATAATACAGAGGAGGGGTGTGCATGGCTCTGCGAGCCATCTTTTTCAGCGTCAGCGTGGTGCTAGGCCTTGGAGTTGGGTTTTCGATCAGCTCAGGGGACAGCACCTACTTACTCGCTGGTGCGGGCCTCGGGGCATTATTAAGCGGGACGATTATTGCAGTGGAACAATCCCTGCAACATGTGCCGTCCGTGATGACCATTGGTGGTGGGGTCGGGTTCAGCATCGGAGTAGTCTTAGCAGGTGTGCTGATTTTTTCTGCAGGTCAAATTTTTCCTCAATCTTCACTTGTCACACAATTTGGGACCATGGCCGTCTTAATTGTGCTCCCGTATCTTGGGCTGGTTGTTGGTCTTCGCCTAGGGAAATTGAGTGATTGGGAAATTGGGGCAAAAGAAAAGGAGACTTTGAAGGGGTATGCCCCGGTACCAAAGTTGCTTGACACCAGTGTCATTATTGATGGACGAATTGCGGATCTTTGCGAAACTGGGTTCATCGAAGGTGGGTTTATTATTCCTCAATTTATTCTACAAGAACTTCAACACATTTCGGACTCCGCAGATAGTCTAAAGCGCGCTCGCGGGCGTCGTGGCCTTGATATTCTCAATCATATTCAAAAGAAAATCGATATCGAAGTGACCATCGTTGAGGAGGACTTTCCTCATATTAAAGAAGTTGATGCCAAGCTCGTGGAGTTAGGGAAGAAGTTAGGGGCCAAGATATTCACGAACGATTTGAATCTTAATAAAGTTGCTGAGTTGCAAGGCGTCCGAGTCCTCAATATCAATGATTTGACAAATGCTCTGAAGCCCGTTGTCTTACCAGGGGAAACCATTCGCGTGTTTGTGTTGAAAGAGGGGAAAGAGGCTGGACAAGGCGTTGCCTATTTAGATGATGGAACGATGGTCGTGGTGGATAATGCAAAGCGATGTATTGGCAAAAACGTGGATGTCATTGTCACCAGTGTGTTGCAGACCAGTGCAGGACGGATGATTTTCACTCGCCTGAAAGAAGAGTCGGATCGAGACGAGTTGAGCTTCGCGCGTGGCTGAACGGATTACGGCAGTCGTCACAGCTGGTGGTCGCGGGGTTCGTATGGGAACCAATGTTCCCAAGCAGTTTCTTTCCTTGGGTGGAGTGCCACTGCTCGTTCATGCCCTTCGCACGTTTGAACAATCTCCAATTATTTCCGAAGTCATTTTAGTGGTCCCTCAGGATGATTGTCAGTACTGTCGCGAAGAAATCATTCCCTCCCATGGACTAAAAAAAGTCTCACAGGTCGTTGCCGGTGGCAAGCGGCGTCAGGATTCCGTCTTGAATGGAGTGCGGGCGGCTCACCCAGAAACGGAGATTGTGGTGATCCATGATGCGGTGAGACCATTTGTGACCCTCGACATGGTCACTCAAGTCGTTGAATCAACCAGAACTCATGGTGCAGCCATTGTGGCCCTTCAGATGCGAGATACCGTCAAGCGTGTGAATGCGGACGGATTCATTCAGGAGACTCTCAGTCGAGAGGAACTTTGGCTGGCTCAAACCCCACAAGCGTTTCGACGAACGTTGTTACTCCAAGCTCATGCACAAGGGGACGCCGATGGGGTCGATGCGACGGATGATGCGTTTCTGATCGAACGGATGAATCTTCCTGTCGCCATAGTCCAAGGGAGCTCTGATAATATCAAAATCACTCGCCCCGAAGACCTTCACATGGGCGAGGCCATATTAACTGCCAAACAAAACGGTCTCGTTTCCTAGGTTGTTTCTACTTTTAGGTTTTAGTGTCTGCCCCAATCGATTGCCAAATGTCATATGAGGTTCCACTTCATGATTTGTGGTCTCTCAGTGTAAAAGCTGATACCTGCTTTTCTGCTCAATACCATACCGAACCAAGTCGCGGGTTTATACTCATATCAAAGTTGATTGCTCCGGCTTCCCCCTGCCTTATCTACTGATAATTCGTATCGTGCCATTTCCTCCGAATTGAGGCATTTGTACAGCTAGTTTTTTGGCCTGTTCTCTACAAATGCTGAACGTTTTTTTCCTTAAAGTACTTAAGTGAAAACCCATCCATCTTTTGGCCGGCTTGACTCATCTAAGTCACATTTGGTAGATAAGCATGAATGCGTATTGACAGAATGAATTGCAAGGAAAATTTGATTAATTAAGGGGAATGAGAAGAACTTTCACTACAGTAAGTAGAAAGAGTACCAAACTAGAGGAGACTATTTGGAACGAGAATAAAGTCCACTATCGTAAGTTGAAAAAAACATAAAGTTTAATATCTAAATAGCACATTTTGGGACAGGAGGTTTCCATTTGGAAAATTCTCCTGTCCCATTTTTTTTTGTTTAAACAGAATTTTTTACTGACAGCAACTTTCCCGTTAGCCATTTACTTTGGAAGGGGAGTGGAAGCGCAGACCACTCTATTTATTTAAAATCTTTAGCAAGGTTGGTGTCTTTATGAAGCGTCATTTACCACAATGCATTAAGGCCCCACGACCGTGGAAAAAGTCGCGGGTGGTGTTTCCTCTATTACTCGGCATGCTCTTGGCTCCTGTGCCATATTTGCTTGCTCAGGTGGTGGAAGTGCCTATTATCCCTGGGTCGCTCAAAGAGCACATGGTGGTACAGCAGGATGGGACGAGAACAGCCCCGTTGGCCAGTGGGCTCAAGCATTTTTTAATAAGTGGACCGAAGGGCTTAAAATATAAACAAGCCGTCCAAGTCGGAAAGGCGTTGTATTGGGATCAGCAATTAGGCAGTGACGGCGTCGCGTGTGCGAGCTGTCATTTTCATGCTGGTGTGGATAGCCGGTTTAAAAATCAAATGCATCCTGGGCCAAATAATGAGTTTGAATTCATGAAGAATGGCGAACAGAATGGGCCGAATTTCACCGCGAAACGCGAACATTTTGAGTTTGATACGAGCTTATCTTCTGATGATATCATGGGTTCTCATGGTGTACCTTGGAGACAATTGGACAGTTCTACTGCCCCACTCGAGTTTGAAAAAACGAAGTTTGCCCAAACGGAAGTGTGTGCTACCGACGTTGATAATGTGTGGCATGTCACCGGTCTCAATGTTCGTCGGGCGACAGGTCGGAATACTCCCGCTGTGACCAATGCCATCTTTAATTTCGATAACTTCTGGGATGGTCGAGCCAAATGGACTTTCAATGGCAAAACTCCAGTAGGTAACCGAGATAATGTCAAAATTGAAGTGTGGGATGGGTCGAATACCTCTGAAGTCAAGATGAAAGAGATTGACTCCAATATGTTGCATCCCGGAAGCGTCTTTAGCCAAGCGGATGGGCCACCTCTCAGCGATACCGAGATGTCCTGTATTGGCCGGACCTTTACTCAAATCGGGAAGAAGATGCTTGGGCTACGAGCCTTACAGCTTCAAGAAGTGCATAAACAAGATAACGCACTTGGTGGCTTGAGACATCCTTCTGGCCTAGGGTTGAAAGAGACCTATAAGCAATTAATTCAAAGCGTATTCAAAAAAGAATACTGGGGTGATAACAGCTATGATGCTAATGGCTACACCCAAATGGAAAGAAATTTCCCATTATTTTTCGGAATCCTCGTCGGCCTCTATGAAGCCACCTTGGTGACGGATGATACGCCTTTTGACCAATGGAATGACAAAGGCCGACCTAAAAACGGTGTGTCAGGGTTTGGGAAGGATGAAGAAAAAGGCCTGAGTGTCTTTATGAATGAAGGCAAATGTGTGAATTGCCACTCCACCGCGATGTTTACCCGAGCATCGACCCTCTATTTGGGTGATTCCAATAATAGCTTGGTCGAACGGATGAGCATGCGGGATGGCAGCAAGGCCGTCTATGATGGAGGATTTTACAACATCGGGGTTCGGCCCACGAAAGAAGATCTTGGCCGTGGAGCTTCGGACTTTAGTTTCACAAAACAATATATTGAAAAACTTTTAGGGAACAAAGTACCTGATCATTTTTCAGTCGATCCCTGTAAGTTTGAAAATCCCTGGAAGGCATCAGATTTTCCATATGCCGCAGCCGCTGGACATTTGACCGTCCATCAGTGTGAAGGTCATCCAGCAGAAGGGGACATTCCCGCAACACCACCCTATGAAACGGTGGTACCAGACAAAGGACCAAAGTCTCTAGAGGAAATCGAGGAGATTAAGAAAATTAAACTTGCGGTGGATGGCTCCTTTAAAGTACCAACCCTTCGCAATGTGTGGTTAACCGGACCCTATTTCCATAATTCCGGGAAACGGACGTTGGAAGAAGTCATCGAATTCTACAATCGAGGTGGCGATTTCGGCACAGATACGAATCCTGAAAAGGATCCTGATATTCGGCCACTGGGTTTGAGCAAAGACATGAAGGCCGATCTCTTAGCCTTCTTAAAGTCATTGACTGACCAGCGGTCGGTGAATGAAAGTGGTGTGTTCTCACATCCTCAGCTGTGGATCCCTGATGGACATAAAGAAGATCAATGGACGGTTTTTGATGATAATTGGGGAAAGGCCACGGATGACTTCAAAGAAATTCCAGCCGTTGGGAAGCATGGCCGTTCCAAATTACGCACTCAGGGCCTGAAGGGCTTGTATCCTTTAGGACATTTCCTTGGAAAACCTGGAGATATCAACTCGGATGGTTCTACGGATTTGTTGGACCAAATTTATATCTTATTTTCCTTGGGCAAAAAGACCGAGATCTATAATGATCTTCGGGATTTGAATCACGATGGTGTCATCAACTTTGAGGATATGAAAGAGTTGAAGAACTATTGTGATAAACCTGGGTGTAGGGTTTCAGGCCTTTAGCTCCGTCGATCCCGAGGAGCGGTTTTAGTTTTAATTAGCACCTTAAGTCAGTAAGAGGTGTGTACTCAATGATTGTCTAGCTCATAGAGATGGACAATGACCTGCAAAAAAAGGGGCAGGGGGCCAAGGCCCTCTGTCCTTTTTTATCATTGATGAATCATTTTTCAAATGTGATCGCTCTGAACATCTCCTTTCAGAAAACTTTGAAAAAAATTTTCAATGAAAAGAATTTTCCTGTATCCTCCTTTCGATGCCTTTGATGTTATTGTAAGATCAATGAGAGGGATGTATGCGCGTTGGGATAGGCTATGATATTCATCAGCTTTGTAAAGATCGCCCTCTGATTCTTGGGGGAATAGACATACCGCATACCCATGGGCTGGATGGTCATTCTGATGCCGATGCGTTGACTCATGCAGTCTGTGATGCATTACTGGGGGCCATGAATGAAGGTGATCTCGGACGATATTATCCAAGCAGTGATCCGCAGTATAAGGGGATGAATAGCCTTGAAATGTTAAAGGGTGTTTCAGGTAAACTCGCTGAACGGGGATTTCGACTAGTGAATCTTGACACCGTGATCATTGCCCAAGGTCCTCGATTGGGTGCTTTCCTGACCGACATGGCGACATGCTTGGCTAAGGTCCTTGGTGTGGATGCTGATTTGGTCAGTGTGAAAGTCAAAAGCGGTGATCACATTGGGGCGATCGGAAGACTGGAAGGTATTGCGGCTCAAGCCATTTGCCTTATTGTATCGAAGTAAACGACAACGAAAGTTTGTGATGGTGTCACATCATGTTTAAAGATATTGGACGAGATTTACAGGCAGTGTTTCAGCGAGACCCTGCGGCACGAAGTAGTTTAGAGGTGATACTGACCTACGCTGGCTTTCAAGCCTTAATGTTTCATCGGATTGCGCATCGAGTCTGGAAAATGAAATTTCGACTTTTGGCTCGAGTCATTGCCCAATTCGCTCGCTGGATTACCGGTGTGGAAATTCACCCTGGGGCAAAAATAGGGCATGGGTTTTTTATTGATCACGGTATGGGAGTCGTGATTGGAGAAACCGCGGAAATTGGTGATTTTGTGACGTTATTCCAAGGGGTGACGTTGGGTGGGACGGGAAAAGAAAAGGGAAAGCGGCACCCGACATTAGGCAATCATGTTGTGGTTGGATCAGGAGCTAAAGTCTTAGGAAATATTCGGGTGGGAGATTTTGTGAAAATCGGCGCCAATTCGGTGGTGCTACGCTCGGTGCCATCTAATTCTACGGTCATCGGCATCCCTGGGCGAATTATTAAATGGGTTGGGGAGCGTGTTCCAGAAGAATCCATGGATCATGCGAATGTTCCTGATCCTATCGCGGAACGGTTTGATGCGATGGAACGAGAAATTATTGAATTGCGAAAGAAACTAGAAAATCCAGAGTCCTGATGCGGTAAAAAGTTTCTCCTTCCTCGACGAAAAAGTATTGAAGCAACCTCCATTCAATCATATACTTCAAAAGATTGGGCTCTGGGAGAGCCCAAGGTCTTTCAGTTAGCCAGCGTCTTTGTTACACAGAATTCCCGAAACCAGTTTTATACGTCCACAACACGTTTTAACAATCCATAGGAGGTATTACTCGTGAGTGAAGGTTTCAGAATGACCAAGAGGGTTCAAGAAATCTTGAGTTATTATCAAAGCGATTCACCAGGTACTCGGACGAATTTGGCCCGCCTCCTGATGAGTGGGCGATTAGGGGGCACTGGGCGATTGGTCATTCTCCCTGTTGATCAGGGGTTTGAGCATGGACCGGCCAGAAGTTTTGCCCAAAATCCTTCAGGCTACAACCCCCATTATCACTTTGAGTTGGCTATCGAGGCAGGCTGCAATGCCTATGCGGCTCCGTTAGGATTTTTGGAAGCTGGTGCTGCTGAGTATGCTGGCCAAATTCCCCTCATTCTCAAACTCAACAACAGTGATTCGTTGTTTAAGGACGATGATCCCAATCAAGCCGTCACAGGGAGTGTTGATGATGCGCTTCGTTTGGGCTGTAGTGCTGTGGGTTATACGATTTATCCTGGCTCCGCATACAGTCAAGAGATGTATGAAAATTTACGCGAGATTGCGGAGGAAGCGAAATCCGTCGGTTTGGCTGTCGTGGTGTGGTCGTATCCCCGAGGAGGCACCTTATCGAAGGCTGGAGAAACCGGCATTGATGTGGCCTGTTATGCGGCGCAGATTGCTGCACAACTTGGGGCGCATATTATTAAGGTCAAGGTCCCGACCGATTATATTGAACAAGCCGAAGCCAAAAAAGTGTATGAGGCGCAGAAAATACCGATCAGCACTCCGGCTGAGCGAATCCGTCATGTGGTCCAAAGTGCTTTCGATGGACGGAGAATTGTGATTTTCTCTGGTGGGGCCAAGGGCGAAGACCAAAAAGTCTTTGATGAGGCCCGTGGGATTCGTGATGGAGGTGGGTTTGGTTCGATTATTGGGCGAAACTCGTTTCAACGATCGAAGCCTGAAGCCTTGAAATTTTTGGAAACCGTCATGAAGATTTATTCAGGAGAAATCGCCTAGTTACTCGTTCTGAAAAGATCCTTCATTTTAGAATTCCTTTGTGGTGAAGGCTGATCTCGGCCTTCACCACACAATCCACCAACATTTCGTCAACCAATTTTTACGGATATAACCCTCGAAGATTGTGTGCCTGTGCCACCTGATCAATTCCGTTCATCAGGGCGGCCATTCGCATAGATGTGTTCTTTTCTTGAGAGAAGAACAATGTTCGGTGAAATGCTGCGGTGATAATGTCATGTAAGCGTTCGTGTATGTCAGACTCTTTCCAGAAAAAACGTTGCCCATCCTGGACCCATTCGAAATAGTACACAATGACCCCTCCTGAGTTAGCCAGAATGTCGGGAATGATAAAAACATTGCGATCTTGCAAAATTGCATCTGCTCCCAGCGTGGTCGGTCCATTGGCGGCCTCTGTGAGAATTTGACATCGAATATCTGCTGCATTTTTTACGGTAATTTGTTCCGACAAGGCTGCTGGTACCAGGACGGTACATTCCAATTGTAGTAATTCTTCATTGGTCACATGGTCGCCAACATTCATTTCTGAAAGTGGCATTCCATTGGTGTGATCATGAAGGATGCTAGGAATATCCAATCCCTTAGCGTTGAAGACCCCTCCTGAGACGTCACTGATGCCAATGATGGTTGCCCCAGCTTCCTTCATAATTCGAGCGGTGTGTGAGCCGACATTTCCAAATCCTTGAACCACCACGGTCGTATCGTCAATTCGAATGCCGCGATGTTGGAGCGCTTCGAGTGTGACCTTTGCCACACCGCGACCCGTGGCTTCTTCTCGCCCCAAACTGCCGCCAATCGCGAGTGGTTTTCCCGTAACACAGCCCGGCACCGCATAGCCAACCTGTTCACTGTAGGTATCCATAAACCACGCCATGATTTGTGCGTTGGTGCCAATATCTGGAGCTGGAATGTCGCGATCCGGGCTAATTAATGGGAAGATTTCAGCGGCATACCGTCGAGTCAGCCGTTCGAGTTCCGAGAGTGATAATTCGTGGGGATTCACTCGAATTCCCCCTTTGGCTCCTCCATACGGCACGCCTGCTATGGCGGTTTTCCACGTCATCCACATCGCGAGTGCTGAGATCTCACCTAAATTCACGTCTTGATGATACCTGATGCCGCCTTTGAATGGACCGCGAGCCGAATCGTGTTGGACTCGATATCCCATAAAGACTTTCACTTGGCCATCATCCATTTTGATGGGGAGCCCAACCATCAACGCGCGTTGGGGAGTTTTTAATCGGTCTCGATATTGGTGATCTAAATTCATGGCCTCGGCGGCTTGGTCAAATTGGGCCATGGCGAGGTGATAAGTTGGGTGGTCAAGCTCTGGTATATACATAAATGTATCCCTCTTGCAGATGGCGAGAAATGTGTACCTCCTACGACTGAGGTGATACTAAAATCCTACTCCTGATCTCCCATTATGTCATCATGGAATTAGAGGAATCGCTCTAAGAAAAAAACGAGGGCAAATGGATTTCGGTGGAATGGACAGCTAAATAGGAAAATGGCATTTACTGAATGACTGACGCCTTGTAAGATTAAGAGGGATCAATCGCAATTTTGGTGGAGCGCGGGTAGCATCCTTCATATTCTTAGCCGTAAATCTTCGCGAGGCAGTAGAGGAAAAAGGACCAGTTGCAATCTTGGTGGAGGTGGCACCTCTGTTGGGCTTTTTTGTGTAGCTGCACGATCTCATCGTGCCTCTTTCTACGTACCATGGGCCGCTGACGTCTGGAAGAGGCAGCATGAGATGCTGCAGCTACAAAAAAGACTTGACGACGCGATGTGTGCGAAAGAGGAGGAGTGGTGCCATGATCTGGAGGAACCCGTCACAGGAATAACCAAGCAAAGGGTTCACCTCATTCCACCAAAATTGCGATTGATCCGATAAGAGGAAGGAGTTGAAATGTTGTGAATGCTTATCTCTGGAAAAGACTTGTGTTCGTGATGGTGTTGATCGGGGTGGTGGGTTTCTTGTCAGTGCCGATGGGGTTGGCGGTCCCTGGAAATTCAGAAATTTTGGTGCTCGATCGTGAGCCGTTTTATTCGCCTGCTTCCGTTAACCTTCAAGCGGGGCAAAGCATTCAGTGGCAGAATCAATCCAGTCAATCGCATACTATCACGCATGATCGTTGTGGCGAACGATATGGCTGTGCCTTTCATTCAGGCCATCTTCATCCTGGTGAAGATTTTACTGTGCGTGATTTGGCAACCGGGACTTATCCCTACCACTGCAACATACATCCCTTTATGCGTGGGGTCATTGTGGTTGATCAGAAACCCACCAGAAACTATCATTCCACCGAGTTATAACAACTCGTTTTCTTCTTTCCCGTCTTCTTTTCCATAATCCACATGTAGAAGATATAACCCGTGGGGCGGAGCAGTTTTTCCTGCCGCACGACGGTCTTGTGCCTCAAGAATGGTCTTCATGTCGTGAGGGGATCGTTTTCCATGGCCGACTTCAACGAGTGTTCCCACGAGAGCTCGGATCATTTGCTTGAGGAAACGGTCTGCCTGAAAGGTGATACGGATTAGTGGGGTCTCATTATAAACCTTCACCGTTTTTAAATGGCAGAGTGGGTTCTGATTGTTCGTTGGTGACCCTTCAAACGAAGAGAAATTATGTTGGCCTTCGAGAAATGTTGCCGCATCTATTATGGCACCGAGGTTCAATGGTTTAGGAATATGCCACACGCGAAGTCGATTAAGAACTGGACGGATCGGATGGTTGAAAATTCGATATTCGTAGGTTTTTTGCTTCGCGCGATAGCGAGCATGAAATGTATCGTCCATCTGTTCTGTGTGATGAATGCATATATCTTTCGGGAGAATCCCGTTGAGGGAATGAGTCCATTGCTGAGGGGGGAGGATTTTGTCAGATTGAAAGCTCACGACCTGGCCAATGGCATGAACGCCTGCATCAGTTCTCCCTGAAGCCACGGCAGGTGTCGGCGTTTGCGTGATTTGAAACAGGGCTTCTTCAAGTGCAAGCTGGACCGTGGGTTGGTTGGGCTGTCGTTGCCAGCCGGCATATGCCGTGCCGTCATATTCAATGGTGAGTTTATAGGTGGGCATCTGCTGATATTTTGGGTAGCCCGACAGTGAATGGGAAATTGACTTAGGACAAGGTTGGGAAGGCGGTTTTGAGATAAGACTGAATCCCTTTATATATGCCTTCAGCCAGTTGTTGTTGAAATGCCCTGGTGTTCAACCGTTTTTCCTCATCTCGATTCGAGACAAACGCAACTTCTGCGAGAATGCTCGGCATGGTCGTAAAACGAAGGACGTAGAAGGGGGCGGTCTTTACGCCATGGTCTTTAATCTCATATGAGGACTTTAAGGATTTGACGAGGGTCTTACTGGTCGTCCAGGCAAAGGTTTGCGACTGTTCAATTTTTTGATCATTCAATTTGTCAGCGATGATAAATTGCCATGGAGGCGCGTCATCTTCCAGCTTCATGCCGTTTTCTCGTGCGGCCACTTCCAACGCTCGAGGGTCGCTGGCCTTGCCGAAATGGTAGACTTCCAATCCTTTGATCTTTTCTTGAGGATGGGAGTTCAGATGAATGGAAATGAAAAGGTCAGCCTTTTTTCTATTGGCAAATTCTACACGTTTTTCTAAATCAAGAAACACGTCTTGGCTTCTGGTTAAAACCACGGTGGCCCCTATGCGCTTCTCGATTAAGTCTTTGAGATAATTCCCAATTTTCAAGGTCACATCTTTTTCTTTGGTCCCATTCTTTCCAATGGCTCCAGGGTCTTTCCCGCCATGACCAGGATCAATGACGACGATTAAGTCTTTCGCATGTTTGGCCACCGAGGTCGGGGCCGGGGAAGGTGACTTTGGGTTCGCTGGCTTCTCGGACTCTGAGGGTGTCTCTGGTTTGGAGACTGGAATCGCTGGCTTGGAAATAGCCTTTTCCTGTTGAGGTTCTGGTGTTACGGGTTCCACCTTTGCTACTGGTTCCTTTTTGTGTGGCGGTGGAAATGATTCTTCTAGTTTTTTAACAGGCAGGGCCGTCTTTTTCTTTGATGCCACCACGGTATTCTTCTGAGAATAAAATAAATCGATCACCACTCGATCCGGTTGTCTGAGTGTTTGTAGATCAAATTTTTTCAAGGCGTTCAGGTCGAGAGTAATCGTGACTGTCTGCCCGGCTCCCTCCTTAATGGTAATAGCTTCGGGAAATTTCCTGTGTTGTATTTTTTGAAGCGCGCGTTGGCTGAGCTGAGATTTGGCAAGTTCTAGGGTCGCGGTGTTGGAATTTTTTGATTCACGGATGATAGCCCGAGCCGGAAGATCCAGAACGATCCGCGTATATTTTTTGTGATTGTGGTGACGAATATTAGTGATCGTCAGAGGGGAGGATGCTTGTGTTATCGAGGCTGCATTTTTTGCGACGACAATTGGGGCGGATTTCACGAGGGCCAGTGTTGCCTCGGCTGTTTGTGCGAGAAGAGGGCCTTCTCCCAAAGAACACATCGTGAGGAAGCCGATAAGAATTGTGAGGAAAATGGGTTGTTGAAGGATCATTGTTGATGAGGGACTTTCTTTTTGTTTTCTCAGATGATGGGGGTATTGTCAAGACAGAAACTGGCTGAAGCGCTGAGTTTGACAGTGTAGGGTGTGTTCGTTAGCGTGTTAGGTGCGATGGCAATGCATGTGATTATTGATGGCTATAATTTGCTTGGAGTGCGAGGTTGGGGTGCGAAATCTTCTTCGTCTGCTGGGGAACGATTTCGGGAGCAACTCATTCAAGATCTGTCTGCCTATCGACATCGCAAGGGCCATCCTCTGACGCTCGTGTTTGATGCGTGGCGGGAGCCGACTGGGGAACATCATGAGCATCGATCAGGGGTGCAGGTGATCTATACGAAAGCCGGGGAACGTGCCGATCAGGTGATTCAACGCATGGCCAGGCAGTATGGCCGGGACTGTGTGGTGGTGTCATCAGATTTAGAAATAGTGTCGACGGCCAAAGATCATGGAGCCTTGACCATTAGCGCACAAGAATTTCAGGGAAAGCTGCACGTTGTTGGGTCGGTGGGAAGGGCCGGTAAACACACGGCTAAACCATCAGCGTCTACAGCCTATGGCAAGGTTGATGATGAGCCCTCTATCAAACGCCCAGATAAAAAAGGCAATCCGCGAAAATTGCCCAAGGCGCAACGCAATCGAAATCGGCAGCTCAGGGGATTTTAAAGAGGTGCTTGGTATTTCGCACGGTGGTGTGGGCAATCTCTTCTAGCGAAGATGGCGATCCGTTTCCTACGAGTTCAGCAATCGTTTCAGCCACATGGCGGACAAATGCCGGTTCATTGCGTTTTCCACGATGTGGCACAGGCGTGAGGTAGGGACAATCTGTTTCGACCATGATGCGGTCCAATGGCACCGTCTTAATAATATCCCGTAACATCGTGGCATTTTTAAAGGTGATGACCCCAGAAAAGCTTAAATAAAATCCAAGGTCCAAGGCATCTTTGGCCAGCCAGGCGTCACCGGAAAAACAGTGGAACACCCCACCGACATCGGCTGCACCCTCTTCTTTTAAGATCGCAATCGTGTCTTCCTGAGCTTCACGAGTGTGAATGACAATGGGCAGTCGAAGCTCTTTGGCTAATTGAACTTGCTCCCGAAACCGCTGGCGTTGCATCTCTCGAGGAGAATGATCGTAATGATAGTCAAGGCCAATTTCTCCATAGGCGACCACCTTGGGCTGTTGAGCTAATCTTCGGAACTCATCGTACCAGCCATCGGCAATTTCTTTACTTTCATGTGGGTGAACCCCTATGGTGGCAAACACATTGTCATGGGTGGCGGCGAGTTTGGCCGCGGACTGACTGGTGGCGACATCACATCCAATGGTGACAAAGGCTTCAATGCCAGCCTCATGGGCACGTTGGAACATTTGGTCACGATCCTCGTCAAAGCGTGGATCATCAAGGTGAACATGGCTATCAATCAACATAAGAACAATGATCCTTTCTGCTGGTCACATGGAAGCGTGATCCTAGCACATTAGGAATGATCAAAGAAGTCACCAAGGAGGCGTTCAGTCTTGGATTGGGATACAAAAATATTTTATGCGGTCAATGGATGGGCCAGGCAGTCTGAGTCCTTGGATTGGTTCATGTTGGAATGTTCCAATTCCGGAAATTTTGTGTTTCTGGCGTTGGCGTATTTAGCCTATCAAACATGGGGCAATTGGAAGCAAGGTCTGTTGGCTGCTGCAGGGTTAGGGGCAGCCATTGGCATGAGTGACTTCATCGGCATGCAGCTCAAACTATTTTTCGCGCGACCTCGTCCCTGTCAGGTGTTCCTCAACATGCATGAATTAGTAGGTTGTGGCGGGTCCTTCAGTATGCCATCCAATCATGCATTCAATTCGGCGACGGCTGCATCATTTTTATGGGTGGTGTTTCCCTCAACACGGTGGGTGGTTGGTGTGATGATGATCCTGGTAGGAATATCTCGGGTTTATCTTGGCGCTCATTATCCAACGGATGTGCTGGCTGGCTGGGGATTAGGCGTGATGCTAGGAATGGCTCTTGGTTATTTTGTGATCCGATTGAAATGTTTTCGACAAGAAGCGTTCCTTGGGTCGCAATAGGTCGATTAATGCGAATGGGCGTGGTGAGAAGCGATGTGGCCAGATCGGGTGGGAAGTTGGTTTAAATCGCAATGTCGACCATCGGTATGGCCACATTCAGTTTCGAGTTGAATCGTCAAATGGTGAATCCCAAATTCAGAGGCGACAGTTGATCGAATCGTTGCGAGCATTTCGTCTTTTATATGCGTGCTGTTTTGGTTCACCATGACATGACAGGTGAGCATAATTAGGCGTGGTTCCACGGCCCAAATATGCAAGTCATGAACATTGTCCACGCCTTCTATCTGCTCGATCGCTTCTACGACATGCGCAGTTTTAATTCCTGGTGGTGTTGATTCTAGCAAGACTTCCAAAGATTCTCGAAAAATTGGCCAAGCCCCTTTCACGATAATTCCTACAATGATCACGCTTATCAGAGGATCGAGCCAAGTCCAGCCTTTCAGAAGAATTCCAACTCCACACAGCACCACTCCTAGCGAGACCCAGGCATCGGCCAGCATGTGCAAAAATGCCCCGCGAATATTTAAATCATTTTTTGCGCCGGCTTGAAGTAAAAAGGCGACTGCCAGGTTGGCTAAAAACGTCACGACGGCAATACCAATCACCCAATCCCCGAGTACTGAAACGGGAGTGAACAGTCGAGTGACTGCGAAATACCCCAGAACCCCCGCCGTGATTAACAAAACAAATCCGTTGACAAATGCGGCGAGGATGCCAGCTCGATGATAGCCAAAGGTCCGCTCTTCTGTGGCCGGCTTAGCGGCAAGCACATGCGCGTACAACGCGAGAAACAAGGAGCCTTGGTCGATGAGATTGTGTCCGGCGTCACTCATTAAGGCGATGCTGTTACTGAAGTACCCGCCAGAGAATTCCGCAAGAATAATCACCGCGTTAATGGCGAGCCCCCAATATAAACGATGTGTGAGGGCGGGATGAGAAATAGGGGATGATTCCATCCTGAAAGTGTCGCATGAACGAGGGGTTGGAGCAAGCAAAAGGGAAGGTAATAATCTTAGTTTGAGGGTGCCTAAAAACGTCTGCGGTTGTGTTTATTAGAGGCGGACTTTCGCGCCCGCACGACGAGGTCCTTTTGTTTCGGCAAAAGGACCCAAAACCATGTTTGCCCGTGCGCGTCCCTACGGGTGAACTCCGCCCCCTTACCGAATCAAGATGGCTCAGAAACTCGCTCTGATCAGACAGTCTTCGCCAAAGAGTCGGATTCGGTAAGGGGGCTCCGCCGCGCCTAAGGCGTTCAATAGGAAATTAAAAACCACCCCACACATTTTGTATGGGGTGGTCGAATTGAATTCTGATTGTCGAAGTTACTAGCTTAATTAATCTTGCGTGTGCGCCAGGCAATGATGCCAGCCAAACCGCTACCCAAGAGGAGCATTGTGCTCGGTTCAGGGACTGGTTGAAAAGGAGTCAGGATACCGGCAATGGCACTATATGAAACGCTTGAGGTAGGGTTCGATCCATCGAGTGAGGTGATTTCAACAAGATCGGTATCTAACCAGAGGTCTTCAGCGTTTTCTTCTAAAGTGACAAATCCATCTTGGTCAATATCCTCACCTAAGAAACCAACTCCATTCAGGTAGGTCGTTGAAAGGTGAAATATTTGGCCTCCAGTTCCCGTTGCTGTGCGGACGTCATATAACGTGATAGCGCCATTCATGACAGAAAAATTATTGACCCAAAATGCTGTCCAGGTCAATACGTCGTTTCCAAAGCCACCAGGGGATGGCACAGAACCAATTGGCGAAAAAATTCCAGGAATTGAATCGATAATAACGCTGGATGCGGCTTGGTTGGAGGTGTTGTCTTGAAGACCGAGAATGCGACCGGTGACGGTGCCATTGGTATTGCCGAAAAAGTTTGAGAATTCGAACCCAAAATCCAGGGCTTGGGCTGGAATGGCTGAGCCTACCGTCAGAGCGGCGGCTAGGAGCACGCCGATGAGAGGTGTGCGTTTGGTCTTCTGAATTGTGTGTAGCATGACACGGCTCCCTTCAATAAAAGTTAAAAAATGTTTGAGGACTCCTGTAATACATAGCAATCAAGGTGCCAATTTTTTTACATGACATTTGAATTTCCTAACGTATGAAAAGATTTAGGGATTTTTACGACCTGGATGACGGTATACCTCTTTTGAGTAATGTGGTTTGTAAATAGTAATCGTCGAATATTCTTACGGTATCACTAGTCATTTCCGACGTGGTGATGAATATAGTTATCAATAGTTATTTGAAATCATATGGTTAGGGACATGTTGAACGTCTTTTAACAGTTGTAAAAAATGCCGACATTTTTTGTCTGTATTGCTCCTCGTTGGTGTGAATTGGTTTTCGGACAAGAGTCGAAGACGAGGGGGCAAGTAAGGTCGATTGCTGAAGTGTAGGTTGTACTCTGATGCCAGTACCTTCTGTTGGTACAAAGCCGCTCCTGACAGTGTTGCTCCACAAGGAGTTCAACGCAGAAATGCCCGTGCCATGCGTTTTGGGGCACTGAACGAATTTGTGTTGTGTGGCTTTTACTCGTGGGTTTGTGAGTGGGGGAGGGCTTGACCAGCCCAGCCTAATTTTGAGGCGAAGCCTTGGCCGTATTGGTCGTAGAGTTGGAAAAATTGAAAGGCTTTGCAATCGGTGAGGACTTCTTTGACTTCGTGCATGTAGCGGTCGTAGGAATAATGGAATTCGACCCCTTGACCTCCGACCATGATGACTTTTTGGCTTATGGTATCGATATAACTTTCTTGATGAAACACGTATCGATAGTACGGGCTTTCAGGACCGCCGATGTGTTTGAGGAACATGGCCCAGGTTGGGGCTTTATCGCCAGATAATCGTGCGGCGATACTTGCCCCTGTACTTTTCCCGAATTTGTCGAAGAAATCACTGAACATGGTATCGACCCAATTATGCTCTTCGGCAATGTGATGAATGGCATGTTTGAATGGGACTACCGTATGCATTTCCCAACGTGATCCAGGTGCCCAGTGAAAGATGACGCCGTTGGTGGGGCCATCCCATTCTGTCCCTCCGACCTGTTCGACTTGATGCTCGGTGATCTTATTGGCCCACACCCAATACAGAAAATCGACAAAGCGCTGATCTTTGGTCGTAATGGAGAGCTGAGTATTGCTGAGTGCATCATGTGGATTGAAAGAGGTTTGTGCTTTGGCGCAGCGACTTTCCCATTGAAGATTTGTCCAGGCGTATGAACTGTTAGGGAACCCATAACTGGGTTGAACAATGAACAGGGACACGAAAAATACGGCGACTGTGGGCAATGTCCTCAAAAATACCATGATATGTCTCTAATCTTTCAGTTGGTCGTTTATGAATTTTCAAGCGCTGTGGCACCTGAGAAATGAGCCTACCATAAACTTTTAGATGAGCGAAAGGAGGAGAGTCTCAGGTTTGCCAGGATGCGAGGTATTACTGGGAAATGAGTTTGTCGAAAATTTTCAGGGGTACTTCATCTGGTGGGAGGAAATGAAGAGACTGTTGGTGTGGGGGGAAAGGTTATCGTCCAGTTCTTCTTTGAATGCCGCGCTCAAGTGTTCGAAGGATGATGGCAAAAACTTTTCGTTCTTCCTCGAAATTGGGGTCGTCGGCAATGGGAAAGAAGATCCCAAGTTTGTTTCCATAGCGATGCCGGACAATACCTGGGAGTTTCGCCGTTTCGCCTGCTAATTGAATAATGACAAATAATTTACTTTGTACGGGCATTTCCGGACATTTGTCCTCTCCAAAATCTAAGAGGACTCCCTCTGCTCCAATGTTGACGCAATTACAGGATCGCAAAATCCGACTCATCGATTCAACTTCGGTTTTGATTGGGATGCCACGAGGAATAGTGAATCTCGGACATTTCCTGTTATCTTCATTAACTGCGACCCCGGTTCCCGTAGACGCAACTGATGGGTTTTTTTTCGTGGTGTGCAACACGATAAATTTTTTCTCCTCAAATATTCAATACTAATCCATTTTCTTTGGACTAGTGGGCAATGTATTTTAAGAGTTTGTTACCTCGGAGATTAACACTTGCTATACATCTCTATCGGTTTATTGCCGTTATTCTTGACCGCTGCCTAGCGTAAAGACATAAAAAAATGAAAATTTAGCACTTATTGTTGATCGAGTTGACAGGGTGATATGTCATGGGAATTACGTACCTTTTGGAGTATGAGCAATCGAGAGGATTAGGAAGTTCCTTTCTCGTGGTTGGGGATATTCTTTCAAAGTTTTGATGATGAGATCATTTCTCTTGGCCAGAGCTTCGGCATCTTCATTATCCGTGACCAGAAGGATTTGGTTTGCATGGGCGAGAGTGAAAAGTTCTTCTTGGGTTTTCAGTCGAGGAATGGCTGGGGAGCCATTAAGATAGAAAGAGAAATCTTCCTGTGTAATGCCGTAATAATACATTGGAAAATGATTGGATGCTGCAAAGGCTCGAACTTGGGCTGCTACGTATTTCGGGGAACTGGTTCGGTCGATGGCTGGAAGTAGAAACTGCACAATAGCCAAGGTGAATCCCAAGGCCACTCCAATGAGCGTGGTAAACATCACCGGAATCTTTTCCTTCCATGTTCCCCATATGAGGGTTCCGCAAAGGGATACGATGATCAGTACATAGGGAAGAGGAAAGACATCCAGAGGTACGTTCCATTTTCTATGAAGGAGAAATGGTCCTCCCACTAAGATGAGGAGAAAGAATCCAGACAGAACTCCAAAAGCGGCAACATTCAGTTTTCGATGCCACCATGGGACACGGGCTGTGGAGAAGAGTTCGGTTAGGTAATATCCAATGATCAATCCTAAGGCCGGGACTAAGGGCATGAGATAGGGTTCTCGTCGAAATCGAGAACTGCACATGATCAACAGGAACCCGAGAAACCAAAGCCCAAGGAGATGTTCCCCGGAATACTCCCGGAAAGGTCGTTTGGATATCAAAAATATCAAGCTGCTGGGAATGAGAAAGCTCCATGGAAAAAAATCAAACCATAGCATGTAGAGATACCAGTAGAACTTAATACTGCCACTGCTACTTTTATTTTTTGTAACATTAAACGCCTCTGCGAGTCTGGCTTGCCAATCAAAATGCCATTGAAAGGAGGGATCTCGTACATAATAGAGTTGATTTATGACGACGAAATAGGATCCAACCCCCAACCAAAACCAGAGACTTTTAAAAATTCTGAAATCCTTTTGCCAAAGGGCATAGGTGATAATCAGCACCAGCGGTAGTGCAAACCCATGAAGCCCTTTCACCATAGACGCGAGGATCATGCCTATCCACGCCACAAAAAACCAAAAGGAGGTTGCACCCTTTCGATTACCTAAGACAACGCTCAAAATTGCGAGTGTCATGAAAAACGTCAGGGTCGAATCAATAAGGACACGTCGCCCATACCAGAGAAAGACGTGATTCGTGGCGACAACTAAGGCGCCCCAAAATCCCACTTGCGAGGAAAAGAGGGTCTTGCCAAGTACATAGGTGAGCCACATGGTGCCCAAGGCAAAGATCACACTGGTCATACGAAGGGTGATTTCATTCTCACCGAAGGCTTGAGTCCAACCACTGAGCATCCAAAAATAAAAAGGAGGCTTTTGGATATACTGTTCGCCGAGATGCGTGAGCCGAAAATATTCCTGAGACACAACCAGTTCTCTCGTGATTTGGGCATACAAGCCCTCGGTCCCTTCCAAAAGGCTGATATGAAGATTGTAGGTAAACGAGAGCAGCCCAGCGAAAACAAGAAGGCCGACTCGCCCCCAATCCGATTGGTAGACTCTGATAAAAAAATTTTCCATTAAAAAAATCATCGGGATGAGTTTGGGTGTGTGATTAAACTTTCAGAATCGTTTGATACCGGAATTGGTCTTAAGACGGATAGCAAATTAGAGATTAGCTGTGATGAAGCTACATTGATCTCAAGGGGCCGACAGTATGATGGGTGCAGGGGTGTTGTCAATTCATGAGG
>JAQBUF010000089.1 GCA_027623995.1 Nitrospirota bacterium | reverse complement strand
TGCCCCATCTTGGCACCTCCTCCTTGAGTTGAGCCAGCAGTCTACCAACTGGTCAACGAATAATGAGGTGGTGCACTTATTATGTGAATTCAAGAGTGTCGCAGTTTGAAATTGTAAAATTTAGAATGGCCTATCTGGGCACCTGCGGACTGTGACATAATGAAATCATGCCAAAAGGACCACAAGGACAAAAGAGGCCATCTGACGTAATCGGGGCTGCTATTAGAGTAGCCAAGATAGCTACAGGCGAATCAGAGGAAGAGATTGCGAAGGAGCATACCCGAAAGGGCGGACTCAAAGGTGGCAAGGCACGCGCCAAAGTTCTTACGCCTGAGGAAAGAAGTGAAATTGCAAGGTTGGCTGCTCAAGCGCGATGGAAAAAACAGCGCTAAGCGGCCCTGTTTTTTGTTTGCTTTAAGCTTTGTATTTCTTCTACGTCGTCTGCGAAATTGAGTACTAACTGTATCGGCTCCTCTTTTGGGTTCTTATCATTAAAAACGTCAACATCGGTTTTGAGTTGTAGACAATCGCCTACGATTTGCTTACGTCTTTGCCCAAAGGATTTCTCCATAAATTGACGAGACGAACTATCTATCATTCCCCAAAACGTTAATTGAATACCGGCCTTGGTAACTCTTACGGCGTGGTTAACCCTATATTTTCGGCCATATTTATCCTTTCGATATTCTTCCCTTAAAGCCTTGGACATATCTTCTGCTAAGCGGTCCAAAGGATCTACCTCTGGCATGGTGATCAATCCCCTGCTTACTCCCCAGGCCACAGCCTGACGAGAGGTCGTGGGGACCTCTCCATTTTCTTCCTCGAATTGGTGCCAAATGCGCTGTAACTGTTCATTGTACTTTGCCATAGTTCGCTCCTATACCGAAACAGGGAAGTTATGCCCCCAGCCATCTACCATAGCCCCTGACGTCACATTATGTCGTACCTTAACAAGCATTCTGCTAAATAAGTCCCATCGGTCTAAACGCTTACGGAGTTGTCCGGCTACGATCCCTGGATGAATCTGTAAACGCCGGGCGAATCCAACTACATCGCGTTCAGAGAAAAATGGACTTTTCCGTTTAATAAAGTCATCCATTTGGGAAACAGGAACACAAAATTCACTTGCTGCAAGATTAGCAACCCTCTCTTCTTCGGCCCGCGCACTACTTAAGCCTGTTTGGTCTCCTTCAATATCAGCATCAATTATTTCACTATCTTTCCCATGCTTGTGAAGGATATGCTCAATTTCGTGTCGTAAGACAAACCAAAAGTTATCAATTCTATCACGTTGAATAGACATACCAATTACCGGAGACTTGCCGAGCCAGAAACAAACCCCATCGATCTTTGACCCAGGCAGGGCCTCCACGACTACAAATCTTACCCCGCATTCGCTAAGAATATTGGGAACATAGCGGGTTTCTTCAGGGTCTATCATGAATTGGTGAAATTGGGGCAAGGAGCCCCGTAACGTTTTTTCTGAATAATTGGGAACAGGGATCTCCTTAGCTATTTGCCGAACCCTAAATAACCATGCAACTTGAGCTGGTGTTGCATGGGTATAATGAGTTTTTTTAGCTGCATGGGCAAAATGAGGAATTTCCTCGGTGTTACTTACCTCAAAAAACATTGACATCTGTGTTTCCAAAAGGGCGGCATTGGCATCGACAAGCCATCCACGTTTTATCATTTCACGCACAGGATATTTTGACTGCAGCTTAGCTTTTCTTGCCACGCTAGGGTCTGGATCTCTTGCCTGGGATAGATCATATGCCTTCTGTAGGTTAGCAAAAAATTCTGGTGGTACGTCGAAGGCATCCCCCAAAGCTCTCGCCATGTCGGCACTAATCCCTCGCTTACCAGAAATAATCATATTTACGGCCTGCTCCGTGATGCCAAGCACATAAGCAAGGTCGCGTTGCGTCCATTCACGTGCCTCTAACTCCTCTCGAATGAAGTAGCCGGGCGGCGGAACATCAGTTAAACGGTCAAGCATTTTTATATCCTCCTTCTTGGTCCTAGTGGTAGTCTTCCACGGCCAAAACTGTAATTATGGGGGGCGTTTGGGTATTATTTAATAAAAAAACAAGTCGATACTGATCATTAATTCGTATAGAGCGTTGCCCCGCCCTCTCCCCCTCAAGCTTCTTATATCGCAAACTTTTCCAATTTCTGAGCGTCCTTTCATCAGGTGCAGCCTCTAGGACAATTAGCTTATCCCTGCAAGATTTAATAACGGGAAACGGTAATTTTGTCTCGCCAGCTCTATCGGTACGGATAAGGGCCAGACGAGCATCCTTAAATTCAATCTTCATTCCGTTGCTTATGATAAGGCCAGACATAAAAAATGTCAATAGTCCACTTAACGCAATATGTTAAACTGAACTTTATGCTTGATTTAAAATTATTAGTTTCATATACTTCCATTATGAACAAACTCACCGACACTAGACGAATTCAAATCCTTTCGATGTTAGTTGAGGGTTCATCTATGCGGTCGATTTCCAGAGTTGTTGGAGTAAGCATCAACACCGTTACGAAACTACTGGTGGATGCTGGGAAGGCTTGCGAGGAGTTCCACGATAAGAATGTGAGAAACGTGAATGCCTCACGTGTTCAATGTGATGAAATTTGGTCGTTCTGCTACGCGAAGGCCAAAAATGTAGGATCAGCCAAGAATGCTCCTAGCGATGCTGGCGATGTTTGGACATGGACCGCATTGGATAGAGATTCAAAAATGATTGTATCCTGGTTGGTTGGTGGACGTGACGCGGGCTATGCAACCGAGTTTATGAATGACTTAAAGGAACGACTTGCCCATCGTGTTCAATTAACTACCGATGGACACAGAGCCTATTTGGATGCTGTATGGGATGCATTTGGTACCGATGTAGATTATGCCCAATTAGTGAAGATGTATGGGGAAGCACCAAACCAAGGGCCAGAGAGAAAGTATAGTCCCTCTGTTTGTAATGGTGCGAGCAAGCGGCCAGTTCAAGGCAATCCTGACAACGCCCATGTTTCCACATCCCATGTTGAGCGGCACAACCTCACCATGCGTATGTCTATGCGCCGGTTCACTCGCCTCACCAACGCCTTTTCAAAGAAACTTGAAAATCATTGCCATGCCTTGGCGCTCTATTTTTTCTATTATAATTTTGTCAGAATTCATAAAACCCTGAAGGTCACACCTGCCATGCAAGCCGGAATCGCCAACCGCCTTTATGAACTCTCAAATATTTTACCGTTGATTGATGAGACGAAGGCACCAGGCAAGCGAGGGACTTACAATAAAAGAAATTCAAACTGAGACACCACCGGAATTTCCTATGATCCTCATCTCAACACAAAACCATTTCAAAAGACCGGGCAGACATTGGACGGCTCCCGGGAACGAATGTGGGCAAGACCAGCGGGAAGGATGATTAGTACACCCTCCCACGAACCTACCCACGACACAGTTTCATCTTTCCCAAACCGTACCCCAATCACTCCTGCTCAAATTTTTTCGCGATTTGTAGTAAGTGTATTTCACCTATAGACATACGTTTGGCTGGAGAATGTTCATGAAGAAAAAACCTCTGTTCTATCGTTGTGCATAGTCTGTGTCCTACCCGTCACCCTCCTACTCGGGTGCGTGACGGATGGAAGCCGGAAAGAAGAAAAAATTTCTCTGGAGAGCTGTAAGGAAAATGTCGCCACAGGTGTTCTATCCCTCGCGAAGAAAAAAGAAAACCGCTTTTTGGGAAAAGTCTCAGAGCAGACCGCGCTGTGTCGGGGAGGATCATTTGCGGCAGAACACCGTGATACTCCTTGGAACGACTGGGGAAATTATTATGCCATGGGTGATGCGTCCTCAAAACGGGATGGGATCGTGAAAAGCACGTGTCCGTTGAGCCCCAATGGCCGAGGCATTAACGGCGCGCTCTTGGACCTTGAACTTCAACGAATTGGGTTGATCAAGTTTAATCTCCTGGACAATAGCGGCACCTTTGAACAATTTTTCAAAGGCCGAGATGGTATCGACGGCCCTGCACTCAAAACCTAGCCCGAGATGGAACTCCTTCAAGGGCATCAAAATTTTCAGGAGGTCTCAACAGAAGATGGCCAACTGTGTCAGGGTAAACTCATCCGTGGCCGCACTCTCACTGGCATTTGCAATGACATCAAAAATCCCTTGATGGGTTCTACCGGAATGCTGTTTGCCAGGAATGTCGATTTTGATTCGACCTTTCCCGAATTGAGCCGCACGGAACTTATCCGAAACCGGCAGGGTGAACGTATTGGTGTGTTGACTCCAGACCCCCAAGTCATTAGCAGAAAGTTATTCACCCGAAAACAGTCAGACCCCTCGAAGTGTCAAGAAGGTATGGGCCGCAGTGAAAATTCAAAAGACGCCAATTGCGATTACAAGAAAGCACCATTTTTTAATGTGATCGCAGCCTACTGGATACAATTCATGACCCACGATTGGTTTGCCCATTTAGATGAAGGCAACAACCAACCTCACAACATGTCTGTGGGTTGTGCATCTGACCTGGGGAAGCGGTCATTGACGGCAGAGGAAATTTCTGCACTAGGGTGTCGGCCTGGTGATGCGACAGGCAAGACCTTAGTCGCTCAAGATATCGAACCGGAGGTGTTTACTCACAATGGGGGTTCGCATCTTACTCGAGCACCGAAGACCTTCAAAAACCATGTGACGGCCTGGTGGGATGCTTCACAACTGTATGGGTATGATCAGACATCCATCCAAAGAGTTCAACGAGATCTAGCCGATCCCGCGAAGCTCTTATTAGTTGAAAGAGGGGAAGCAGGGAGCGAGCAAGATAGTTCAGGTTATTTGCCTGTCATGAAATCATCTGATCCGATGCATGCGGCCTGGCAAGGCCAAGAAGCCGCGGCCTTCCCTGATAATTGGACCGTGGGCTTAAGCTTTCTCCACAACGTGTTTGCTCGGGAACATAATCTATTTGTTGAGGAGTTTCGGAAACGTGGGGGACAAACCCCCGAGAAGGATTCGGGGCTACGAAATCCTTCGAGCCCTGATACCGTGATTCCCTACAAGGACGTGACAGCGGAAGAACTCTATCAAGCTGCTCGGCTCGTGGTGTCAGCAGAGATCGCGAAAATTCATACCATCGAATGGACGACGCAATTGTTATACAACGAAGCCTTACACAAGGGCATGAATTCCAATTGGAGTGGCTTGTTCGCCGACCACCCATTAGTGTCGAAAGCGTTGGAACAGGTAGTCGTCAACAATTTTGGTGAATCAGAGAATGCCAAAAAGCAAACCACTTGGTATTCGGTCTTTGCGGTTGGTCCGGGGATTTTTGGACTTGGGAGCGAACGCTATCAAGGCAAGACCATCCTGTCAGGTCTTTTTCCGATAAAGAAGGATATTTGGGATTTAAAGAATCCTGATCATGTGAATGGCGGCATCAATCATTTTGGATCGCCCTTTAATTTTCCTGAAGAATTTGTTTCCGTCTATCGCCTACATCCATTAGTACCAGACCTTTTGGAATACCGAGAACTCTCAACACCCAATGTGGTCAAACAGAAAATTCCTGTGGTTGATACGTTCAGAGCCAAGGCCACCGATGCCATGCGTAGTCGGGGTTTAGCGAATTGGGCGACCAGTTTAGGACGACAACGATTGGGGCTGCTCACGCTGCAAAATCACCCGCAGTTTTTACAAAACCTCTCGATCCCTCATCTGAATACGACAACGAACAAGATTGATGTGGCGGCTCTTGATCTGATCAGAGATCGTGAACGCGGATTCCCCCGATTCAACGAATTTCGCAGACAATATGCTCTCAAACAACTGACAAGCTTTGATGATTTTATTGATCAACGAACGCCAAAGGATTCACCCGCGCGGACAGAGCAGCAACAACTCGTGAACACTTTGCGCGAAGTCTATGGACAACACCGCTGTGATGCGTCGAAGGTGATTACGACATCCCAGGTCAACGACGATGATTCGCCTATTAACGATTGCTTGGGACATCCCAACGGCAGCATGGTGGATAACATTGAGGACGTCGATACCATTGTAGGCTATCTCGCCGAATCAACCCGTCCACATGGATTCGCAATTTCCGAGACACAGTTTGTGGTGTTTATTCTCAATGCCTCTCGCCGCTTATACAGCGATCGGTTTTTCACTTCGAGTTTTCGGCCAGAGTTTTATTCACAGTTGGGTGTGGATTGGGTCAATGATAATGGACCAGAGGGAAAGGTCATGGAAAAGGGTGAGCCAAACGGTCATGAGCAAGAAATGTTACCGATGAAACGGATCTTGCTCAGAACCATGCCCGAATTGAGCGGGGAACTGGAGCAGGTTGTGAATGCTTTTGATCCCTGGGCTCGGGATCGAGGAGAGTATTACACGCTGGACTGGAAACCACGACCGGGAGCAGAGGGCGACGAAGCGTTCACAAGCGACAGATAACACTCAAGGGATCTTTTAAGGAAACCTTAATATGGAAAAGCGAAACTGGTTCGGGGATTTACTGTCCAACCCACGGGAAGTCGTCACGGCACATTCGGTAGATGATATCGTTCGAGTTCTCACCGATACCGCAAAATATCCAAGCCCTGTCCGCGCCACAGGGTCTAATCATTCAACCACGCGATGTGCAGTCGCCAATGACGGCACCAATGTGGATATGACGGCCATGAACCAGATCCTGTCCATAGGGCCTGACACGGTCACGGCCCAAGCGGGGGCACTGTATATCAACGTGGCCAAAGAGCTTGAAAAACAAGGACTGCAATTTTATGTGAACGTCGAACTGGGAAATCTTTCTATTGGCAGTGCGGCATGTGGAGGCACGAAGGATTCTTCCATGCCTGGCGAATGGGGGCAGGTGGCTTCTTATGTGGCTGTTGTGAAACTTGTCCTGCCGTCTGGGGAATTGCTTGAAATCACGGAGGACCAACCAGAGCTGTTACAATTCATGCGATCGAGTTATGGGTTGTTTGGAATTATTTACGAAGCCACCTTTCGCAATCAGCCACTCCAGTCGATGGCGGTCTATCATGAGGTATATGGGCTTGAAGAATTTGCCAAGAAACTTCCCACCATATTTGCCAAACCCGAAGCCATGATGATGTACCTGTGGCCCTTTGCGAACAAGGTCGGCATTGAGTTTCGAAAGTACCACGCCGTGAATGAACGAACCCCGTCCCGCTTTGTCTGGTGGGCCCGCAATATTGTTTGGAAAAAGTTTTCCCCTCTTTTCGCATCTCTCGTCACAATATTGATCCCCTTGAAAGCACTCCGTTATTTTATTTTGAATACGTTCGGAATACTTCTTCGATTCTCCCTGAAATATATTCTTCGAAGCCCGCATACCAGTCCAACGGATCAAATCATTCGGTACCCGGAAAAATCAGGAATGAGTCGGTACACATTCAGCATCTGGGCATTTCCCGAAAGAGTGTTTCTCCAAACCCTGCGAGACTATTTTCAATTTTGTCGGGAGTCTGTTGCTCAAACCCATGCGAGAACTATCTGATATTCCGAAATTGACTGGATAGGGCGTCCCTG
>JAQBUF010000088.1 GCA_027623995.1 Nitrospirota bacterium | reverse complement strand
TAATCAGATTAACTAGTACGTCCCAAACGAGACTAATTCCATCCAGTGACAATTCAACCATGTTCAGTTCCGTTTATAATTCAATTGTCGGCTAACGTTGCAAATCACCGGCGGCAAAAAGAGAGCGAGGAACGAGCAACACTTTTTGCCGTCCGAGTGAATTTGCCTTGTTAGGCCACCTACTATCCGAGACTCACAACCTCAACATTCAGATTGGCCTTCACGACATGCTCTGACGATAAATAGTGGTCAATGGCATCCAGGGTGGTGGCATGAAAATAACGTTCGCCACATTCCTTGCATACCTCTGCCTCAACATCTTCAACGATGTAGAGCTTACCCTGCAACCAATGTTGACGTTTGACTTTTTTTGTAGCGGTTTCGCCACCGCAAAATTCACAACTCATACATTCTCCTATAGGGCATATCCAGTAATTATGATAAGGTTAGCATCTTCTTTGAATCTGCAAAGGACCTGAATCGACCTTCCATCCCAAGCTGGTCCTTCCAGGCGATATCTTGTACCGCGGATATCCTCTTTCATTTTCTTTGCAATCCGCCCTTTCAGGATGGCGTTTTCAATGTCTTTACGCTCTAAATCATCATCAAGCAATTCTTCTTCGGCATGGGAAGACAGGTAGTATTCCCGGTCGATAATCTTTTGACGAATTCTCTGAAGTGTTGCCATGGTGATCCATTGTTTTATTTGGTCTAACTATTAAGTCTGCTGCGGCCCGCCTGTGCAGTATAGCACGGGGGCCTACGCACGCTACTGGCAGGGAAGTTTACTTGCTCAGCCGGCACTTATTCAAGATTTCGTCCTGCTTCCCCTGCTGGGATAGACGGCGAATCCTGCCGTCTATCCGGCTATCAGACCGCAGCATATCTCGGACTGTCGTTTGGAATCAGAGGTGGTCTGCTGGACTGTCTACACCGTGTCTGCCTCGATTGAGGACATGCGTATAGATCATGGTCGTACTGACATCCTTATGGCCCAGCAGTTCGTGGATCGTCCGAATATCGTAACGGTCCTCAAGCAAATGCGTGGCAAACGAATGCCGGAAGGTGTGACAACTGGCCGGTTTGGCGATCCCAGTTTCCCGGACGGCTTCTTTCACAGCCCTTTGCAAGACGGATTCGTGAAGATGATGCCGTTTCTGCTCAAAAGGGGACGTTACCCTTTACTATCGCTCCTTGGTCGCCCTTGAGGACGATATTGAAGCACGCGCCCAGCCTGCTTCTCCAGCTTCTTTAGGAAACGCTCACTACCGCAGGGCAGGCCTTTTTCGATATTGCGACGGATCACGGCCAAGTGTTCCGGCTCATCCCCTTCTGCTAACCAGGCTGACCAATCACCTACCGCTTGAAACTGGGTCCACCACCGCGCTTTGGTGGTGAGCACCGGATCGTCCCGTAACTGACAATGCGCTGCCGCACTCGACCAGGGATAGCGTTCGGCTTTGCGCACAAGCCCGGCACGAACTGGATTCCGTTCCACATACCGCAGCGTGGCCCACAAATACGGTTCGTCCAACGGAGCCGAAAAATACCGCCCCTGCCACACATGGCCTTTCTGACTTCGCTGTCGATTGAAGCGTTGCGCATAGCGCATATGTAGGGGTTTCAGAACACGTTGAAGACCATCCTCCGTAGTAGGCACTGCCACCAGATGAATGTGATTGCTCATCAAACAATAGGCCAGAATATCCACCCCGTGTTGCTGACAATATTCCTCCAACCACGCCAGGTAGGTTTCCCGATCGTCATTGGTCAAAAAAATATCTTCCCGACGATTCCCGCGTTGGGTAATGTGATGAGGGACCTTGGCAAAAACAGTTCGAGCGAGACGAGGCATAGACGGACTCTATCATACCTACACAAAAAAGGGTAACGTCCCCTTTTCCTTTGCCAACCTTATCAATTAACTCTTCAAATTTCTTATAAAAATGATTCCTACCACTGGTATCTTCTTTTAGTTTGTTAATGAAGTCGCGGTCGGTAGCGCCATTTGTCCCTGAATGGCCATCATTCAAGTCCGAATAATGTGACATGTACCAAGAGTTACAGGCCAGCCATAGCGATACGAATGGTGAGAAATAATCTATTGCGGACTTCTCCATCCATTCCTTTTTATAATCAGTCGGCATCCTTAAACCTCTACCTGATCTTTTAGCCAGTCGATAGCGGATTTTTCGTCCTTCTCGATAGCGATTTCAACAGCACGCTTGGCGCATTCCAGAAGGTGTTTGGATTGCTTTCTCAGGCTGAAGGATTCGGTCACTTTTTGCTGGATTTCAGTTTGTTTGGACTCAGGAATGAGGGGAATAGGCAAGTTTAAAATATCATTATCAATTATGACTGGATATGATGTCCCTGTGTTTGGCTTTAGCGACCAGGCTAAAAGTGGATTAGAATGAAGGAAAGCAAGAAGTGTTTCTTTGTTAATCCGGCCATTTTCTCGAAGCACGGTGAATGCACCGCTCCCTACATATCCACTTTCTTCAACAATAGTTATTGCCCCTCTGTATGTCCTGACTTTTGACACGATTATTTCGTTTTTCTTCAATGCTCTTTTTGCATTAGCGGGCAATTCTTCACCCAAAACCTCATTTGGGGTGATTTCTCCGTTTGAAACATTAACGCTGCCAATTTCCACATACTGATAGAGTTTCTTGTCATCAATTTTGAACGTGCTCTTGTTCTGCTTGAACGCTGCACCAATAGTTGAATAGCCTCCAGGATACTCTTCTATTGCTTGTTCAATCTCTTCATACTTCGGCTGGAAGTATTCAGCGTCAATACGTCCCACCTGTTCGGTATCGGAATAGTTTTTAACAAAGGTTAGCTGGTGTTTGGGTTGCCAGTTGGTTAGACCAAGTTCAGTTAGAAGAATATTTTGAGTATTTAAAAATAACTCTTTTGATGCGGCTATACCCTTGTGCCCAGCAATTACAATATCATCTATCTTTGATTCAAAAGCCCTATCGAATCGGCTGATCCGAAGTCCACGCATATCAGGCAGAATTAAACCAGTTTGCCCACCACCTCGAATAGAACGAAGTATTTGATGTTGGCCGAAACGGCCAATGAGAAACGCATAAAGAAATCCGGGCAACACTTTCTTTCTATTTGGTCTTGCAATACCCAATTTGCAATTGGCGACCAACTTTTTTGGTGGATCAAACACAAGACCAACCAAGCCCGTATTGGCACCGACAATTGTAATGAGAATGTCGTCCTTGAATATATGTGATCGTTTTAGCGTGTTAAAACATGATTCAGGAATATGCACTACATTCCTATCATTCAATATCATGTCAGTACCTAGATCCTGTCCACGCAAATACCGGATTCCATTTTCGTCATCAAAGTTCTCAGCAATTTTTAGGTGGTTGCCATCTGTAATATGAGCTATGTCTACAAGAGATGAATAAGTACCTTTACTAACTACCTCATAGCTTGCTACATACTCTGGCCGAAAAAATTGCGAATCAATGCGCTCATTTAATATCGCTTCTGAGAGGTGGGCGACGGTAACTTGCATCCTTACTCCTCCATCCAAAACGAGAGCTTTTCACTCTCCGCCCACTTAATAAAGGCTTCAGCAATACCATCAGGTAATTCACCGCCGTGATTGTGCAGGTCATGGTCAACAATTAAATGGCCGTTTTTATCCAGTTTGTATTGGCCGTTGCCGTTTTTGACATAGATATAATCGCCTGAATTATCCTTGCCGCCTTTTTCTGAAACAGCAAAAAATATTGGATAGTCATCAACTTTCGGGCAAAGCTCATCGTCCCACTTCTGCACAAACAAAACGCTGGTTTTAGTACCGGTATGCGGTTTGAAAGTGTTGCCGTGCAAACCGACCACCGCAAGGATGCGACCATGTTGAGCGATAAATTCCCGGATGCGTATATCCGAGGTGTTATTAAAACGGCCTTGCGGTAACACAATCGCCATGCGCCCACCGGGTTTGAGAAAATCCAGGTTTCTTTCAATAAATAGAATATCCCGCCCGACTTTGCTTTGCGCTTTGCCATTATCCTTAAAGCCGAGTTCATACTGATGCAGGATGCGGCTTTCCTTGATGTCACCGGCAAAGGGGGGATTCGCCATCAAAATATCGAAATCGAAGTTCTTATTTTCGCCCTTGTCGCTTCTGAGTTTTTCCAGCCGGTCAAAACCTTTGCCGTAGGTGTTGATCCACCTTGGATCTTTTTCGGTCTTATCGTTCCACCGCTCAAAATCTAGCGTATTCAGGTGCAGCACATTGGTTTCCCCATCGCCTGCAATCAGGTTCAAGGTGCGGGCAACGCGCACAGTTTTTTCGTCAAAGTCGATACCAAATACTTTGAGAACGTGCTGTTTTTCGTCGTCAGGGATTTCCGCATTGGTAAACAGATGGCCGGTGAGTTTGAAAATGGTATGTACCGGAAACCCGCAACTTCCCGATGCGGTGTCGATCATGTATTCGCCACGCTTAGGGTTAAGCATCTGCACACACATATCAATGACGTGGCGCGGGGTGAAATACTGACCTTTTTCGTCTTTAGCCGATTTGTTTACCAGATATTCAAAAGCTTCGTCCACTACCAGCAAGTTTGAATTGAATAGTTTTACATCCTGCAAACTGGAAACACATACCGATAAATGGCTGTCCGATAGCTCAAAAGAGGAACCTTTTGGAAATACACCGTGCCACTGATTTTTGGCCTCGTTAAATAACTCCTGAATCTTCTTTTTTAACTCGGTGTCGGTTTGGCCAGTGTTTCTGAACTCCATGACACGGAATTTCTTGTCATTAAGTGTTTCAAGGCATTCTTTCAGCTTTTCGTAGTCGCCACGCTCTTCCTCATCCAAATTCTGATCAAGGTGATATTCGACAATATCCTTGTCTTTTTTGCTGCCGAATTCATCGTAGAGTTTGGTAAAAATGAGTTTGAATACTTCTTCAAATACATCCACGCCAGCATTAGCGAGTACCTCATCCTCCATTTCCAGAATGATGTCTTTCAATGACTTTCGTTCATTGGCGATTTTGTCTTTGATGATTAGATCGCGCAGCGTGAAGCGCTCGCTTAGTATGTCCTTGAGCGTTTGATTCCCTTTTGGAATATCGGTGATGTCTTCAAAGTAATTCGGGTCTTTGCGGTGGTAGTGCGATATTTTCTCGCCGTTTGTCCACACACCAATAGGCGCACCCGTAGCGTTGCAATAGGATCGAAGTTGATTTTTCCCGTCTTTGAGTTTGGGCTTTTTGAGTTCAACGACGATATAGGCGGTATCGGTGCGGTCTTTGTCAAAAATGACAATATCTGCACTTTTCTTCTCGCGCCCAAATGTAACGGCCTTCTCAAAAACAATTCGTTTTTTCGGGTAGCCGTATTGCTCAATGAGCCTTATTGCGTATAACTGCCTGACTACCTCTTCAGGCTTGATTTGAATTTCTTTATCTCTTACTACGCAATTTATGAAGGGAGTTTCTTTTCCTCTGGCTTCCTTGGTGAAAACCTTTTGCCGTAACGCTTCAATTTCCTCATCAGAGAACAGCGATAAATTGTAGTTGCTGTCCTTAAGGATGGTTTGGAGAATGTCTGTTTGTGTCATTACTTCTTATATCTCCGTTTCATAATTTTATACGGCTTGCTCGGTGGCTGGTTTGCAAATATAACTATAGATTATCTGGTTCTGTATAAGTTCCCACATGAGTGGTGCTGCAGTATAAGCCCTTTGAAATCGTGAGACAATAAAACAGCGTAACCCATTGTCCAAGAAAGGCTTTGTGGGCTTACCACGCAGTGTCCGTCTTTTTCTAGGATCTTATAGGGTTCCGTATAAGCCCCTGCCGGCTCATAGCGAATCAACGGGACTCCGCACTCCCTTCCCCCCTCGGTTCAACACGTGGGTATAGAGCATGGTGGTTTTCACATCTTTGTGTCCGAGTAGTTCCTGAACCGTGCGGATATCGTACCCATCTTCAAGCACATGGGTGGCAAAAGAATGGCGAAAGGTGTGGCACGTCGCATGTTTGATAATGCCCGCCTTGAAGACTGCATTCTTGACGACTCGTTGCACGGCGGACTCGTGAACGTGATGGCGGCCTTCCTCCCCCGTTTTGTGATTCACCCACCGCTGCTTGGCCGGGAAGACATACTGCCACCCCCATTCAGCTGGCGCATTGGGGTATTTGCGGGCAAGGGCATCAGGCAAGACAGTGCGTCCCCACCCCTCTCTCACATCCCGTTGATGGATTCCCTTCACCTGTTTCAAATGAGCCAACAAGGGTTCTTTGCTCGTGTTGGGCAGCATCGTGATTCTATCCTTGTTTCCCTTGCCTCCACGGACAGTGATCTGGTTAAGACTGAAGTCCACATCCCGAATGCGCAGGCGCAGGCACTCCATTAGGCGAAGCCCCGCGCCATACATGATGGTGGCCATCAAACGATACTCGCCCGTTAAGGCATGGATGACGGCCCCAACTTCATTCTTGGTCATCACCACGGGAAGTCGCCGGGGTTTGCGGGCGCGAATGAGTCCGCCGAGAAGCCCGATTTCGCGATGGAGGACATGCCGATACAAAAACACGATGGCACTCAACGCTTGTGTTTGTGTGGAGGCACTCACCCGCTCTTTGATGGCCAAGTTGGTGAGAAACGCATTGATCTCGGGTTCCGCCATTTCCTTTGGATCTCGCAGGCAATGGTACCCGATGAACCGTTTGACCCAATGGCCATAGGCCTTTTCCGTTCGCCGGCCATAGTGACGAGAGCGCAGAGCTTCCTGCAACTGGCTTAACACTGTTGCCCGTGCGGTCGAAGACGCCTCCCCATCATGATGAAGGCTCTCAGCACGAAGTGAAGGATCGACTTCGACTGGCTCTCCAGCAAAGACCTTGATTATGTGGGCCATGGCACTATTGGTGTATGGAACACTCCAAGACTTCTCTTTGGGATGCCACACACGACCCGCGATGGTTTTTATCTTTGCAACGCGTTCGGCGGAAAACGGCAATCGAACAATCAGCCTGTCTTCTTGGCCTTGTATAATCTGAATGGCCTTGGGTTGAAACTCTTTTCCATGGCCATTGCCGAACAGTTGAGATTTTTTGTTCACTTCTTTTTTCGGCGAGACCGCAAGCTGATTATCCTCTATCTCACCCTGGGCCTGCGGGAAACGTTTCACGTTCTGTCTTTGATTAGGCATGCAATCTCGCAACCTCCTATCCAGGACTGTCCAGATTTGTGCAGAAAACGAAAGTTGATCAGTCCTAAATTTGAAGGTACAAGATTTGTGCCAGCCCTGCTTAAGGTTTTTTTATCAAATAACGACGATTCCTTTTCGCTATGGAGTTATAGGCAATCTTTACATTCCTATCTGTTTGGATACAGCCTGTATCTGATCGGATACAGATCCCTTCAACCAATCCTTTAAAAGTGGGGACGGGCTAAAGGGAACTGGTGGGAAATACGGATCATACCGAAAACATGGTTCAGCCCCTTCCGTCATCCATTCTGGATGCAGGAAACTTCTTGCCCCTGCCATCTCCTTCCCGTGAGGTTTCTTTCTAGTGTAGCTGCACGATCTTACCTGCCTCCGCCGAGCCTACTTCGCCGAAGTGGCTACGAAGGCTGAAAGC
>JAQBUF010000087.1 GCA_027623995.1 Nitrospirota bacterium | reverse complement strand
CGGGAGAACTGCACGTACGGTTCGGAGGGAGGGGGAGCGCAACTCAATGCGCCCTCCCTACCCCTATCAGGAAATACTTTTCGCGATACGAATCCGAGGTGCGCTTCATGTCTACAAAGAATACCGATAGCTTGCCAGCCGTAGCCTTGGCGAAGGCTGGCGGCTTTTTTCAACATTCCCATTTAAGCAATTCAAATTGACCCACTACGGGACGTAGACTGGCGATTACTAAAATCTTAGTCACCCTGCATCATGGGAAAATCTGGGTGAAAAGTGAGAGGGGGAAAGGCAGTCGGTTGGACTTTACACTCCCGACAAAACACATGAGATCGTCACTGAATAATTAACTCGACTCCTCAATACCCTTAACTTCAATATTCTTTTGTTTTACCAATCGGGCAAGGTAGGATCGTTGGAGGCCCAGCGCATCAGCAGCTTTCGTTTGATTTCCACTAGCTCGTCTAAGGGCTTGCTCAACCAGGTACCGACCATACTGATCCATCGCATCATGGTACGTAAGATGCTCAAACGCAGGCACGCCCGATAAAGATTCGTCGGTTAACCGAAGGTGTTCCGGGCCAATCGCGCAATCGATACTTAACACGACGGCTCGAGAAATCGCATTATCCAGCTCTCTGACGTTTCCTGGCCATGGATACTTCTTCATCGTTTCCACCGCTTCTGGGGTCAGATACATACCAGGTTTTCCCAATTCTCGTGCTGATCGTTGAAGAAACAAATCCGCCAAATGAGGAATGTCACTCGTCCGTTCATGCAAAGGGGGAATGGAAAAACTCACCACATTGAGCCGGTGATAGAGATCTTCACGAAACCGTCCAGCCTTTACCGCTTTCGTCAATTCACGATTGGTGGCCGCGAGTATTCGGATATTTACTCGAACAAGTTTTGTGCCACCGACTCGGTGAAATTCTCGGTCCTGCAGTAACCGAAGAAGTTTGGTTTGAAGATCGGGGCTCATGTCTCCGATTTCATCTAAAAATACGGTTCCCCCATCAGCCACTTCCATTTTGCCTTTTTGAAGCGCGGTGGCTCCAGTAAAGGCACCTTTTTCATGCCAAAACAGTTCATTTTCCAGCAAGGTATCCGCCAGCGCGACACAATTGATGATGACAAAGGGCATGGTTCGACGGGCACTCCATTGATGGATCGATCGGGCAAACAACTCCTTCCCGGTTCCACTCTCTCCCAACAACAACACCGTGGCATCAGAATTAGCCGCTCGCTTCGCCAAATCAATCAAGGAATGCATTTCAGGTGTCGTCGCCACGATGGTACTATACCGAGACTCGACTTCCTTCCGTAAATAGGCGACCTGACGTTTGAGGGATTCCCGTTCAAGGGTCTTTTCAATGACAATCGTCAGATGATCGACATCAAGAGGTTTGGTCAGAAAATCATAGGCTCCGCATTTCATGGCATCCACTGCTCGCTGAATGGTGCCGTAAGCGGTCATCACGATGATGGGCGGATGCGTGGCATCTCCTTCCCATAGCCCACTTCTCATGCCGTCCTCGGGTTCGAACTCCTTGATTGATCCTCCTAACCGCTTAAGGACTTCCATCCCGGACAAGTGGGGCATTTCAAGATCGAGTAAAACCAACCCAGGCTCTTCGCTCTCAAGAAGATCGAGTGCCTGTTCCCCATCTCTGGCACTCACAGGGACATAGCCTAGGGACTCCAATCTGTCCGTCAACATCAGGACAATATCGGGATCATCATCAACAACCAGGATTTTTTTATTCATCGCTGGCACGTCACAATCCTACGAAGACAGGAAATAACCGAACAAGAAAATACGCATCAGGTTCAAGGTAAAAGGGTCGATGGGCAGAGTCAAGAAGATTCATGCCCCTAAAATGGCTTTTGTTCAAAAGAGACTCTCCCCATTTCTATAAACATGCTCATACTTTCAACTCTTCAATGACTGCTGCAGCCAAGAGCGGAAGCATAATCTCATGATGGCCCGTGAGGGACAGACCTTGCCCACCCTTTTGCGTCGGACGCTTTACGACATTGGTCATGGGACGATAATGGGGAAGAAAATCCATATTCGCGGTAGTAATTTTTTTCAATGCCCGACCCAAGTTTCGGCTCAGAGTCACCGTCTTTAAGAAGACCTCCGGCAATAAAACCGCCGAACCCACATTGAGATAGACCCCACCCTCCATGCCTGACACGACGGCTGTGAGTGTTCGGAAATCACGAAGTGAGCCTTCGCCAAGCGCTGCACCATCTGCTGCTGGATGCATATGAATGATGTCAGTCCCAATAGCCACATGAACCGTCACGGGGATTCCAAGCTGGACACCAGTTGCCAAAAGGCTGGTTTTCCAATTGGGAAATTGTTTACGCCGCCGAAAGATATAGCGTCCCACGGCTTCTCCCATGCCTAAGCCCTCTTTCACCCCTTCTACGATGGCCTCATTAATCATCCGCCCAGTTTCTTCAGCCATCCCAAAGCGCCCGGAGTCGATCTCGGCTTCCACTTCCTCGGAAGTATGCCCCATCAACGCTAATTCAAAATCATGGATCACGACCGCCCCATTGACAGCAATCGCCGTCACAATGTCACGCTGCATCAGGTCAACCAGCACCGGATTTAAACCGACTTTCGTCGGATGCGCTCCCATACCGAAAATCACCGGACGACCTTTTCTTCGCGCCTGCACGATGGCGTTGACCAAAGTCCGAAGCGTGTTGACGGCAAGGACATCGGGGAGCCCAGAGAGAAATTTGGCAAAAGATCCCCCCCGGCGCCAAGGCACAGAAAAGTCAGAGACCTTGACCTTGCTATGACGAGTTTTTAAGGGATACGTCTTCAGATGGGAGACATCAATAGGAGCAATAGCACGCGGGACTGACTTACGAGGCATTGGCATAAGGAGGTTTTACCAAAAAATTTAAATTTGGTGATGGTTATCCAAGGTCCTAAAACATCATAAGAAAATGGGGCTGTTCAAAAAGGCCCGTCCAGCAAGGCCGCAGGACCGTTGGTGCGCGGAGCGTACAACCCGTACGTGAGCAGGACAACGGGCCGACGTTGCCCGTGCGAGCCGTTTCGGCAAAGCCAGGGAACGCGCCGCTGGCGGACTTTTTTAACACCCCCCAAAGAATGTTTCCTCGACCATTTCGCATATGACATGACCGAGGGTAATGTGGCATTCCTGAATACGAGCCGTGACGTTCGAAGGAACAACAAATGGATAGTCAACTTGATCGGCCAGGGGTCCGCCGCCCTTCCCAGTCCAGGCCACCGTGATAAGCCCCTGTTGTCGAGCAACCTCGACGGCCTTCAACACATTTGGCGAATTTCCGCTGGTGCTGATAGCAATGGCCATATCGCCTTTTCGTCCCAACGCGGAAATCTGGCGTGAAAAAATATCAGCGAACTCGTAATCATTGGCGATACAAGTGATAGCCGCCATATCCGTGCCCAACGCCAGCGCGGGTAAGGGTGCACGATCACGGTCGTAGCGCCCGACAAATTCTGCGGCGATATGCGAGGCATCCGTGGCGCTCCCACCATTTCCGAACAATAAGACCTTTCCCTCGGATTGAAGGCTCGCCACAATGAGCGCCGCGACCTTGATAATTTGGTCGGCATAGGTCTGGACAAAGGCGTTTTTGACTTCGCCACTTTCGTAAAATCGTTTGGTCACATCTTCTTTATTCATAGGTTGGGATTCTAGGCCAGCCATTGTCGAAAACACAACCTTTCTCATTCGTTGAACACCCATAGTTGGGGTGCTATCATCGCCCCACCATGATTACTGAATATCAAACTAAAGCTTTGCTGATTGCGGTAGGGAGCGACTCGGCTTCCGCGGTGGCCTGCATCAATCATTTGTCACCAGAGCTGCTCTGCTTTTTCCTCGCTGAATCCGAAAAAGACACCATCGAATCGTTGGTCCAGCCACAAATTACCAGAATGCCCCAGCGCTGGGATTGGATTCTCACTACCGACCCCCAAAGTTTTGCCCAGTCACATCTCGCCATCACGAAAAGCCTTCCCGACATGCTGAAAACCTGGGGCGTCAAGCCTGGAGAACTGACCGTGGACTTTAGTGCAGCAACCCCAGCCATGGCTGCAGCTGTGACGTTAGCGAGCGGTCCCTTTACGTCAAAGGTTTTTCAAATTAGAAAAGACGAGAGCCCGGCAGCGGAAAGTAAAACCGTCATCGTGGGAGGTGCTCCCAAAGCCTGGGAAGAAAGCAATCCTTGGAATGAAGGTGCGCAGTATGCAAGACGAGAAGCCTCCTTGCTATTCAATCAAGGGGCATGTTTGTCCGCCGCCGAAAAGTTTCGTCAAGTAGAAGGATTGGTAAGTGGAAGCTTAAAGCCACTCTATCATGCGCTGGCTGATGTGGCCCAAGGCTATGCCCATTGGGAAGCCTTTCACTATCGAGAAGCCTGGGAAAAACTCAAAACCTCTCTGAAAGCGTTGGAATTGGCCTCGGTCTGGGGCGGGCCTCCCGGCCTATCGTCAGTGCTTGGCTCGCTTAAAACCAATGCCACGTTTTTGGAAAGCATTGTGTTGGACCCTCACGACGTGAAGTTGTCCATTGGCCTCGACCTGATCGCTCATGCGAAACGTCGGGCAGAACGGGATCATCAAATTGAAACCGCAACCTTAACACTCTTACGTGGGCTCGAAGCCTTCGCCCAGCACCAGCTCATGAAACAATTCAATGTCAAAACCTGGGACGTACAGCCGGACCAACTGCCCAAGGACCTCCAGGAGGCGTGTCGAAACAGCATGTTAGATGATGTCGATGGAAAGTATAAACTCACGTTCCCAGCGCAATTTCGTGCCTTAGCCGGATTCGGCGACCCTATGGGGCAATCATTCGTAACAGAATGGCCCAAAATGAAAACGCTTTTGGATTCCGCCTATCAGAGTGTGTTAGGCCATGGATTCCACACCACCAAAACCGAACGGTTTCAGCAGCTCTTGGCCTTAACGCTCAAGCTCACAAAAGTCGACGAATCCTCGCTTCCGCGATTTCCATCCATGACCCTCTAGGCTTCAAAGCATCAGTGGATATCAAAATCTACTACGAAGACACAGACTGCGGCGGAGTCGTCTACTACGCCAATTTCTTAAAATACTTCGAACGGGCAAGAACCGAATATCTAGCCGACCACGGTTTGTCGGTCGCCGAGCTACAACAACAAGGCACCCTATTTCTGGTGACCCACGCCGAAGTCTTCTACCGCTCCTCCGCCCACTACGGCGAAACCCTAGAAATCGAAACCACAGTAGTCCCAAAAAGAAAAACTGCCATCATCTTCGCCCACACCATCCGAGAACAAAAGTCTCAGCGTATGATAGTAGAAGGCTCCGCGACGCTGGTGACAGTAGACAAAACCGGAAAAGTCCGCCGAATCCCGAACTCCGTTCTTGAAGCAGTGCCAATCGTTAATCCTATTGCAACCGAAGCTGAGGCAAACCCCGCTTCGCCAAGACCCTGAAAGGGCAGAAAATAAGTCTGTCCCAATTTAATTTATTCAATCTAAGTCATTTTTACTAAGTTCAGAATTGATCAACTAAGAAAATGGCTCTTACAATGACTAACGATGAGTTGGTTCAAAAAATATTGGATTTTATGACAGTTATCCAAGAGTGTTTTTCTCATACCAATTTTGCTGATGACCGTTCTGTATATGCGCAAGATCTAGTGGCAGCAATGAGTTGGGTTGTCGAGCTTAGAGGAGGTGGAGATATAGGAAGTGTGAAAGCCCAGATTCTAAGTCCCGAAACAGGTAAACGCTTTGGTGATTATTGGAGGCAAGGTGATTGGGGCAATAAGGAAGCTCATGCCTTAAAAAAATTAAGGGAATCCCTGGATCTCAGATAAAGGGTATCGTTCAATTTTTCTCCTGCGTTGGGCGCGGCGGAGCCGCAGCACCGAATCGACTTTTTTGGCGAAGACTGTTTGAGCAGAGCGAGTTTCTGAGCCATCTTATTCGGTGCGGAGGTGGAGGGCCGCGCACAGGCAGAAATGGTTTTGGTCCCTTTTGCCGAAACAAAAGGGACTCGTCGGCGGGGACGAAACCCCGCTCTAAATCTTATTTCCCATCCCGTGGTTGTTCTCGAAACAACCACGATAAATACATCCCCCCAATTGCAATCGTCACCAACTCAATCGATTGCAGCATCTTACTAATCACCGCCCCCAGTTCCGGCGGAGATTGGATAAAATGCATGCCTAAATATGCGAGAGGCTTTCCTGGCGCAGCCTCCCAAGGAGGAAAGAGTACCGCCAAAATCAACAACCCCACCATAATGTAGAGAATTCGAATGTTGAGTGTTTCTTTGGCCCGCTCATCATACAAAGATGCACCAGGAATCCGTTTTCCGCAATTCGTACATTCTCGTGCATGCAAGGGGACAGCATGACGGCAGGCCGGACAAGATTTCAGTTCAGTCATAGGCTCACGCGCTTCAACATTTCACCTTCAATTGACAGTTTTAGAGATCGGTTCCTATAATCCCGCACCAGTTTCCCATTCCTTCTATCTCTAGGACTTCTCAATGACCACACCTCAATCGAATATTCGTCGCGCTACCGTTATTGGGGCTGGAGCCTGGGGAACATGCTTAGCGCGACATTTGGCAGAAAATCATCTGAGCGTCAAGCTCTGGGCCTACGAAACTGAAGTGGTAGAAGCCATTAACGCGAAACACGAAAACTCTGTGTTTTTGCCTGGCGTTTCCTTACCCGCTTCGTTGACCGCGACCTCCTCGTTCGAAGAAGCCCTTTCTGACTCAGACCTTCTCCTACTTGCCGCTCCTTCCCATGCTATGCGTTTAGTCATCAGCAAAATGGCACCCGTATTCTCCAAAGCGATACCCATCGTCGTGGCCTCCAAAGGGATTGAAGAAACCACCTTAAAACTTATGACTCAGGTACTTCAGGAATTACTTCCCTCACACTGGGCTCCCGGCATCACCGTGTTAACGGGCCCGAGTTTTGCGGCTGAAGTCTGTCAATCAAAGCCCACCACCGTTCTCCTGGCTGGTCATGACTCAACCCTCACCACTCAATTACAATCTGTATTCATGACCTCGACGTTTCGTGTGTACACGGGCAACGATATGATTGGCGCGCAGTTAGGCGGAGCCCTCAAAAATGTGATGGCGATTGCTGCCGGCGTGGTCGATGGTCTTAACCTTGGCGGCAATGCCAGAGCCGCGTTAATCACTCGCAGCCTCACTGAAATCATTCGCCTCGGGGTCGCACTCGGTGCGGACGTGCATACCTTCTATGGTCTGTCTGGCCTCGGGGACCTTGTGCTCACCTGCACGGGATCACTCAGCCGAAATTACTCAGTGGGCTTCAAGCTTGGACAAGGCACATCATTGGAACATGTGCTGAAGGATACGATTACCGTCGCCGAAGGCATTCGAACGACTCGTGCAGCGATGAGCCTGGCTACGCAATTGGATGTGGAGATGCCCATTATCCAAGGCATTCACGCGCTCTTATTTGAAAACAAACCAGCCAGACAAGCTGTTGAAGAATTGATGTCACGATCGGCGAAAGAAGAGACCTATCTCTCTTTGAAGAGTTCGGATTCGTCACGAAAGCCCTCTCCACAGGAATAAATAATCGTGGCTATGCAGTTGACTGCCCAAACTACTAAATGTAGTGTTTGGCGGTATGGAGATATATCCTGCGAACAT
>JAQBUF010000086.1 GCA_027623995.1 Nitrospirota bacterium | reverse complement strand
TGTATGATCCGGGAAGAGGCACGGTGAGATCGTGCAGCTACACAAGAAAGAAAGCTCTCAAGAGGTATCACCTCCACCAAAATTGCAATTGGTCAGAAAAATTGAGGCGAGCATCGGGCTATATCACGAACCAGGAATTGTCAAATTTTTACCTATATTTGTGCCCCAATCATGGAACATGGTATCTCTCCGCATCTATTTATGGATTCCCTCATCGACACATTCCAGGGTTGGTATGCCAGCCTGACCTCGGTCATTTCAGGAGAAGTCCTCATCGCCGTTGGTGTGTTTTCAGCGGTCATGTTTGTCGGAACCATCATTGCCATTCCCATCATTTTGAGCCGACTACCGGCAAACTATTTTCAACATGACCTGGAACATACCTGGATGGAAGGCTATCACCCATGGTTAAGAAATATGGGATTGATCTTCAAAAATATCGCCGGGCTAATTTTTCTCTTAGCCGGCATTGCCATGCTTCTTCTTCCAGGGCAAGGAATCTTGACGATGGTCATTGGGATATCCCTGCTCGATTTCCCGGGAAAGCGCAAATTGGAACATGCGCTGCTAACCAAGCCGATGATATTTCAAGCTATGAATGCGATTCGCGATAAATGCAGTAAGCCACCCTTTGATCCACCCCATGCCTCGTCATACTGAAGTCGAAGTTTACTGAGCGATTTTAAAGCTCCTATCTTTCTCAATCCCCTCGCGCCGAGATGACCGCTCCCTCATCATCCATTGGCTCACCACACTTTACAGAAATCTCGTCCCTCGTTAGCATAGGCATCTTATGAATAAACTTTCACGACTAGGATGGATCGCGATCTCAATCCTTTGCGCGGTGTCATTTGCTTTTGTGACGGGAATGGTCAACCCGGACGAAAAGGTCAATGCCCTATGGCTGGTCACGGCATCAGGATGCTTTTACGTGCTCGCCTATCGATTTTATGGACGATTTCTTGGCTACACTGTCATGGAACTCGATGACCAACGACCTACCCCCGCCTATCGATTGGAAGACGGCACCAATTATTATCCAGCCAATAAATACGTGCTCTTTGGCCATCATTTCGCGGCGATTGCCGGAGCCGGTCCGCTTCTCGGGCCAGTGCTCGCCGCTCAATTCGGGTTCTTACCTGGGTTTCTCTGGATTGTGATCGGAGCGGTATTAGCCGGAGCTGTTCAGGACTTCGTCATTCTGGTTGGCTCTCTTCGCCGGAATGGACAATCATTACCCGAGATTGCCCGAGCAGAAATCGGATGGGTCACTGGGATGGCCACTGCCGTTGCTGTGCTCTTCATTGTCCTCGTGGCATTAGCCGGCTTAGGGCTGGCCGTGGTCAATGCCCTCGTTCTCAACCCATGGGGCACCTTCACGATTGCCATGACCATCCCGATTGCGTTTCTGATGGGCTTCTATCATCACAAATTTCGTCCTGGCCAAGTCGGCGAAATGTCGGTCATCGGGCTTGTCCTGCTGATTCTCGCAATCATAGTTGGACGAAGCGTGGCTCAATCAGCGTTCGGGGAATGGTTCAATTTCGATCGAAACACTTTAGTCTGGGTACTTGCGGGCTATGGATTTCTTGCCTCCATCCTGCCGGTTTGGATGCTGCTGGTTCCAAGAGATTACCTTTCCACGTTCATGAAACTGGGGGTCATCGCCCTTCTCGCGTTGGGAATCATTGTGTTGGCTCCTGATATGCAAATGCCCAGAATCACGGGCTTCATTCACGGGGGTGGCCCAATTATTCCCGGCCCAATTTTCCCATTTTTGTTCATCACGATTGCCTGTGGCGCAATTTCTGGATTTCACTCGTTGGTGTCATCAGGCACAACACCCAAAATGATTGCACGAGAATCCCAAGCCATGGTTGGATATGGTGCCATGTTGCTAGAAAGCTTTGTGGGGGTCATCGCCCTCATCTCCGCAGGGCTTCTTATCCCTGGTGATTACTTGGCCATTAACACGCACCTTTCGGAAGACGCCCTGGCTGTGCTGGGATACCCCATTGGAAAAATCCATGAACTGTCACAACTCGTGGAAGTCGACGTCAGTGGACGTCCCGGAGGTGCCGTGTCCTTAGCGGTTGGGATGGCGTGGATTTTTTCGGCATTGCCTGGCATGGCCGGGTTGATGGCGTATTGGTATCAATTTGCCTTGCTCTTTGAAGCCCTGTTTATCTTGACCACCATCGATGCGGGAACGCGAGTCGCGCGCTATTTGGTGCAAGAATTAGGAGGACATTTTTATAAACCCCTTCGTCAAATAAATTGGTGGCCTGGGGTGCTTTCTAGTAGTGCTCTTGTCGTCGGAGCCTGGGGGTATTTGATTGCGACGGGAAATATCTCCACAGTCTGGCCCATGTTTGGCGCCGCCAATCAGCTTCTCGGGACACTCGCGCTTTGCATTGCCACAACACTCTTGATCAAAATGGGGAAATCCCGATACATGTGGGTCACGGCTATTCCCATGGTATTTGTTGGCGTCATTACTCTCGCAGGATGCTATGAATTGTGGTGGATTTTTCTAGACCGTGCCGCCTCTGCTACCGAATCGTCTCAATCCATCACCATGTATATCAACGCAGGGCTTGTAGGATTAGTGGCAATCCTGGCTATCATTGTGCTCATTGAAAGTGTGATGAGATGGTATGGGTATTTAGTCTTAAAGCGTCCATACACAAGTACAGAAATTGTTGATGGTGAAGGCATTCGAATTCCAGCGGGACCGTGCTGTTAAACCTTCGTAAAACGAAAGACGGGAAGGCGGAAGGGGGCTTCCCCTACCGTTTCCCCCCTACCGTCTCACGATTTTTTAAACAGATTTCCATGACCCTGGTCACCACCGGTGCATGATGAAAATGCTCTGGGCTATCAGGTGTCTATTGTAGCTGCGCCATCTCACCTGCCTTCGCCGAAGTGGCTACGAAGGCTGAAAGCGGCTTCGCGCAGGCAGGGTATCCTCTTCCCCTCGCGGCAATGGCCACTGATACCAGGAAGAGGCAGCGTGAGACGCTGCAGCTACACGCCTAATCTTTTTAGTAGCTGCGCCATCTGCCTGTCCTGAGCCACGCCGAAGGGATGGCGCCTCTGGCACGCTGGGGAGGCAGCATAAGATGCTGCGGCTACAGGGGACGGCTATTTTCTAAACAAATATAAAGGAGGAAGAGCCATGGCAGAGACATCTTCGTTTGATGTTGTGTCAACCGTTGACATGCAGGAAATGAAAAACGCCGTAGACCAGACCTTAAAGGAGATCGGCCAACGATTCGACTTTAAAGGATCAAAATCAGACCTGACATTGAAGGAAAAAGATAAAATTTTAGAAGTCGTATCGGATGACGATTACAAACTAAAGGCCGTGTTGGAAATCTTAAAAGCCAAATGCGTGAAGCGTGGGATATCACTCAAATCGCTGGATTATGGGAAAATTGATGAGGCCCTTGGAGGAACCGTACGTCAAAACATCACGATTCAAAGTGGTATCCCCACCGACAAGGCCAAAGCCATCGTGAAAAAAATCAAGGAACAAAAGTTTAAAGCCCAAGGCCAAATTCAAGAAGACCAAGTCCGAGTACAAAGTAAAAGCAAAGACGACTTACAGTCAGTCATAGCCTTTCTCAAGCAGGAAGATTTTGGCATCGACCTGCAGTTTGAAAATTTTCGATAGTCTTGTTGGTGATCATTCACCCTCCGATCACCAGACTTCGGCCCCATTGACGCTGCAAGGAGAGGAGTGCCTGGTCCAAGGCTTTCTCCGCAGCATTGGCCCGTAAAATGTCTTTCGCATCTTCTTTTATTGGATAATCCGCCCCTATCGGGACCTCCAGTTGTTCCATACTGTCCGACCCCTCGCCCGCAGCATGGAGAGCCAGGTGCCCAGAATCGACATGAAGCAAGGCCAGCTCTGCCTTCCCTGCATTCTCAATTTCTACTCCTGACATTCTGGTCATCATGGTCTCTTCACCAATTTCAATATGACTTACGATTTCGGTGCTCGACAAAATCGCCAACAGCATGAAATCGAGGTTATGAGACTTGGCGAGATGGGTCATCGAAGTCACGTCTCCAGTCGGTTGAAGTGGCTGGTCAAATCGAATGGCTTGGACCTCGAGGGCAAAGTATTCGTTCATTTTTTTGACAAGACGGTTTTCTAAAATCTCCAACATGGCAGGGCTCAAAGAGGGAGCTGCATTCGGGAAAGAAGAATCCGTGATCAATATCACCCCAACTTTATTGATGGGCGAGGGGAGGGACTGCGGACGATGTCCTTGAACATCATGAAGTCCCTCCACGTGACCTATGTAGAGAGGCAATCGTGGGACCCGACTTTGTTGGCATCCAACCATCAGGAGGAGACCAACGAACACCCATAAAAACTTTGAAGAGACAATTTTGGAATCCATGGTCATGTTCCCTCTCTTGCTATCTTAGCCTCGAACGTTCTTCCACGACTCACTAAAATGCATGACAGCTTGGTTGATGGCCTCGCTACTCGCCACCGCCCTCAGCACATCATGCGCCTGTCCTTCACTAGTTGGATAGATGGGAGGCATTTCAACATCACGCCGAACGACAGGATACACATTGGATTCGAGGGGGACGTCCAATCGCTCCAAGGATGCCCAGGCTTGACCATCCGATTGGAGCAAGACCTGACCTGTTTTGACATCAAGCAACGCTAATTCCGCCAGCGCAAAGTTTTCGGCTCGATAGCCGTTCAACAGACCACGCCCCCCTCCCCCATTGAATCGCCCTTGCAACGGAAGTCGATCCGGCGCTTCGATTTAAGTACTCGACACCACTGCTAAGACCAAGTAATCCATCTGATGATCCTTAGCCTGCTGAAGTAACACCGCTGATTCCACTGGGAGAGCTGATTGATGAGGAAACTCTAATGGTTCCAAGGCCATAGACACTTCCTTGGTCAGCCGAGCTTCCACATGTTGTTTAATGGCGTGGAGGGATTCTTCTGACAATTGCGGAGCCGAGTTACCGAAAGACGTGTCGTTGATGACCACCAGTCCAGTCGGACCCTTTGCCCATGTTTTCTTCTCGGTTGAGGTACCAGTTGAATTTGCTCCAAAGTATGTGGCCAAGCGAGCTTGCGGCCCCACCGTCGAGCATCCTACTAATGAAAGAAACAAAAGACTCACTGCTAGCATGACACGAAAAGTACCCATGAGAGCCTCCTTGGTAAGTCGTACCAGTTGTAAGGACACATCATACATTATCATCGCGGGAGGCAGGCAGGGCAGTCAAGACCAAAGGGGATATTCAAAATTCTCGCAACCCACCTCCCTCATAATAGTGAGTCGCGCATTGCTTGATTTTGGTTGCATTTTTTTTGGTGCTCTTATCAAAGGTCGGTTCCATAACCGAGAAAACGCTATCCCACCTCTCTAGTGGATCTTGCGAAGACCTTACTGTTAGGGTTTTGAGGTGCTATTGAACATGTTCAATAGCCTCCCATTGTATAACCCTGAAACAGCCTTTACCCCCTGCTGAATATAGTTTTTGTTGTTGCGAAGATGTTTCAATTATCTGGGCACGCGATGTTGCATCGAGGGGTCCCATCAGGTAGGTTACCGGCATGGATAGCACCACTTTCCCTCTCAAAACAGTCTTTTCCCTACTTGCCATTTGCTCTCTACTTGGCTGTAGTAGTGTGGACATGCCTGAACTCGCCATGCCCGAAATGAACCTACCAGGAGTCAACCTACCTGACTTAGGATTTGGAAAGAAAGCCGAACCGAAAATCCCTATATCCGTTGCCTATGCTTTTGATCCAAGTGTCACCCAGGCATTTCTGGAAGTGGATGCCTGTGGATTGCCCTATAAGATCAACACCGGAGAAATCATTCCGCAAGCCTTTTTAGCCATTGGCCAAGAACAATTTTCCTCTGTTGTCGCCTATTCAGGATCAGGGCAAGCCGTGCAGGCATCCCAACAAAGCGACTTGACGGTCCATTTACAGCTCGTCCAACAATCTTTTCGACCAACAGACAAGTTAGCTCAGGAAGACACTTTCGTGGCCTTTGTCAATTTGCAGATGCTCGCGACCTTCATGGATTCTACGGGGAAGCAACTCGGGCAGACCCCATTGAATTATAGTGCCAATGCTTCGCTATGGACCCCTGCCCTCACAAGTAGCTCCATATCCTGTGTCACGTCAACTTATGACGATGAAATGAGTCGGGCTGCTGGAGAGTTAGCTAAACAACTCGTGAGCGTGATTCCGCAACTCACCAATCAAAATCAGCAGCAAGCGGTGACCGCTCAGGCACCACAAACCGGTCAGAACCAATTTCCCGCCCCAACACTTCCAGCATTAAAATTTCGAACCATGCTGAAGGATGGGAACAATAATTTGATCTTGGAAGGCGGGGAAGCGTTGGCCTTGCAAATTGAGGCGACCAACTCAGGCTCACAATCATTATCCGCAGTCAGTATAGAACTCGAAGGCAGCCCGACGCTCATCCGAGCGTTTTCGGAAACCACTCCACTTCCCATTGCTTTTGGAGACTTTCAACCTGGAGAAACGAAAACCACTGAAGTACGCGGTCGAATGCCATTTCAGGTTACTGAAAATAAAGGCGAATTGGTGGTCACCTTGAAACCGCTAAATGGATCAATCGTCGGATCACACCGAATCCTGGCCGCACTTCAATCCGCCAATCAGTCGACGGAGCAAGGGACGTCTTCTCCATTGGCTTCAAAGTCTCCTCAGCAAAAAATCGATCCTACGGGAAATAAGTATGTGGCGGTTCTTATTGGCTTGGATCAATACCGGGATAAATGGCCAAAGGCTTATAAGATCAAAAAGGGTCAGCTCCAGGCCATGAAAAATACCCTACAAACCACTGGAGTGTTCTCGGATACCAATATTCGTGTTCTCCAAGGCTCTCATGCGGCCAAAACCGATATTGAAGAAGCGCTGCTCTCTTGGGGCCGTCAACGTTTAGGAAAAGACTCAGTGCTCATTGTTCATTTTTCCGGGCAAGCACTGAATCACCCAACAACTGGGGAGGTCTATCTTGTGCCCTTTGAAGGGTCGCCCACCGCATCAGCGAAACGACTCATTTCCCTTCGCACATTACAACGGGTGTTGGGAAAAATGGATCATCAATTGACGTTACTCTTGTTAGATACGCAAGTGACCCCTCTCCACACCAATACGGGAACAACAAATTCCAATGGGGCCACCTCCATTAAATGGACCAGCGGCATCCCCATTTCATCACAAGAAGGAAAGAAAATCATTCAGGTACGACGAAATACCCGTCAGAGAGATGAAGGCCCAGTAGAACTGCTCTCCGGCCTGTTAGGTAGGGCTGATGCCAATGGCAACGGGACCATTACCATTGGTGAATATCTGGAAGATGTCAAATCAAGGGCTGAAGTCACTGCCGCTCCCTCAAAGAATTCCCCGGAAGCCTCAATCCCCCTGGCCCAGTAAATTTTTCCGTTTGGTTCCCTTTAAAATAGAATCACTTCAACCTTATGTCATTTTCCGCTCTGCCCATTTAAAAGTTTTCTATCCTGTGTAGCTGCGCCATCTAATGGCGCCCTCTTCCCCCGCGCCAATAGCCAATGATGTCAGAGAGAGGCAGCGTGAGACGCTGCAGCTACAAACTTCTTGATGGTGGTCGTTGCTCGAACTTATCTCGATCTTTCCCCTTTCCTATGTAGCTGCACGATCTAATCGTGCCCTCTTTTCCC
>JAQBUF010000026.1 GCA_027623995.1 Nitrospirota bacterium | reverse complement strand
AACCAATTCGCCATCCTGTTAGGAGATCGGGTGCCAACACGCTAAGCAAAGAAAGAATCAGTTACACAGTTAACTTGACAGGGCCAACGGATCGACGTGGGCAGATCCCCAACATGACCCTCCTGGCCGAGCGTCCCGCCGACGTCGCCACGCGCACCGTCCCGGGGCACTGGGAAGGCGACCTCATCAAAGGGGCTCGCCATGGCTCGGCCGTCGAGACCTTGCTCGAGCGGACCTCGCGCCTGGTGCTCTTGGCGCGGCTGGAGGGAACGGATGCGCAGAGTGCGTGCGACGGATTGACCAAGAAGCTCCGACGCATCCCCGCCGCGCTGAGGAAAACGTTGACCTATGATCGAGGCAAAGAGATGGCGGAACATGAGCAGCTGGCCCAGCGCCTAGCCATCCAGGTGTTCTTTGCCGATCGGCATAGCCCATGGCAACGGGGGACGAATGAAAATACCAATGGCCTGCTCCGCCAGTCCCTCCCCAAGGGCACGGACTTGTCGCCCTATACGCAGCGAGCACTGAATGCCATTGCCCAGCGGTTGAACACCCGACCAAGAAAATGTCTGGACTGGGCAACCCCACTGGAGGTGTTTACGAACCTGCGTCATCATTCACCCGTTGCACTTGGAACTTGAAACCGCCCTGTTAATCAAATGAATGGGGGACATGCAAAATGAAAATTTCACAAAAAATCATAATATTCATCTTGCTTCAGCTCCTCATCTTTGTAGGATTGATGCCTGCTCATGCCACGCCCCCAGGCCCACAACCGCAGATTAACCCAGGCCTAGCGACGGTTCAAACACCAGACGGATTCACGATTTTTGCCGAGATTGCAAATACTCCAGACCAAAGAAGTACGGGGTTGATGTATCGAACTAGAATAGCCCCTGATCGTGGCATGATTTTCACATTTCCCGAACCAGGCAGTTGGACATTTTGGATGAAGAATACCAAGATGGCCCTCGATATTCTTTGGATCGACGAAAAAGGAAAAATTGTTCATATTCAGCATGCCGCACCAATCTGCGAACGAGAAGACAACCTCTGTCCACGCTACAGAACAAACATTCCCGCGATTTTGGTTTTGGAGTTGGGAGCGGGACGAGCAGAAAAGCTCAACCTCACACCAGGCAAGAAACTCGAAATTTCATGGCCGTAAAATAATCAAACCCTACGGCTATCTTGAGCGTGGATCTTCCCATCCACGGACACGTTTCGCTGAAATCACTCCTTCAATTTTCCCCACCGCATCCAAGGTTCGGTCCAAATGCAAGATATTGGAAACCTCAACCACGAAATCTAGCACCGCTTTTTGATCTTCCCTGGTGGAAATTTCGGCTCGGCTAATATTGGCCTGCGAGGAAGAAATGGCCGTAGAGACCTTGGCTAGGACTCCAGGTTGATCCACGGTCAACACGCAGACCTTCACGGAATGATTGCCTTGGATCTCGGGGTCCCACTCGACCTCGATTAATCGATCCTTTTCATAATCCAGGGCCTGCAGATTTGGACACCCTTGAGAATGTATGGTCAACCCTCTTCCTCGAGTGATGTATCCCATGATCGGATCACCAGGAACGGGGCTACAACACTTGGATAATTGCATCATCACATCTCGACCACCCAACACCTTCACCGACTTAATGGGTTTTAATGCATGGGTGATTATGGGAACGTCTTTGCCCTCAGTTCCGCCTGGCTGCTCTTGGGTCGCTGGATCAAGAAATTTATTGACAATCTCGGCAGCCGACAAGCGTCCGTACCCCACCATCCTGACCATTTCATCAAGGGACTGATGTCCACTATCTGAAGCCGCCTGGAGCAACTGATCGGACTGGAGCAATTCCGTCGCTGGCAGATTATGTTGACGAAATTCACGATCTAATAACCGGCGCCCCAATTCAAGCCCACGCTTTTGCTCTTCAACTTTGAGCCAATGTTTAATTTTCGCACGGGCTCGAGTCGTTCGAACAAACTTCAACCATTCTCGCTGAGGCGTCTGCGTGGGCGACTTTAAAATTTCCACCGTATCCCCACTATTCAGCTGATGTCGCAGAGGTACGATCTTTCCATTCACCTTTGCGCCAATACAGTGATCACCAATTTCGGTGTGAATCGAATAGGCGAAATCAAGCGGGTTAGCACCAAGGGGTAACTCCTTGACCTCACCATTAGGGGTAAAAGCAAACACCACATCGTGAAAGACATCCAAATGAAACAAGTCAAGTTTCACGGAATCCATAAACTGTCGATTGTCTGAAAGGTCGCGATGCCATTCAACAAACTGTCGCAACCAACTGAACACTTTTTCATCACGATCACCGACTCGCGTCTGTTCCTTATACCGCCAATGTGAGGCCACGCCGTACTCCGCGAGTCGATGCATATCCTCTGTTCGAATTTGAAATTCAATATGCTGGCCTTGTGGACCGAGCACGGTGGTATGAAGTGATTGATAAAGATTGGTGCGAGGGGTCGCAATATAGTCTTTAAACCGACCGTGAACCGGTGGCCATAAAGAATGGATCAATCCCAACACCGCATAGCAATTCATCCGAGTATCCGTGATCACTCGGATCGCCGCCAGGTCGTACACCTCGTCAAAGGTAATTCCCTGTCTTTCCATCTTTTGATGGACGGAGTACAAATGCTTTGGTCTGCCCTCGACATCACCAGTTAACCCAGCCTTCGCTAACGCATCTCGAGTGGTATCGATAATGGAATCAACATATTCTTCCCGCTCTTCATCACGTTTCGCCACCCGCAACTTTAGGAGAGAATAGGCCTCTGGTTTCGAGTACTGGAAACATAAATCCTCGAGTTCCTGCTTCATCCAACTCATACCAAGACGGTTGGCCAACGGGGCATAAATTTCTAGGGTTTCTTGAGCAATCTGTTGTTGTTTGCTCTCGGACATATGTGCAAGGGTTCTCATGTTGTGTAAACGGTCCGCCAACTTAATAAACACCACGCGGATATCATCCGCCATCGACAACAACATTTTTCGAAAATTCTCGGCTTGTTTTTCTTCATAGGTTTGAAAAGGAATCAGCCCAATCTTTGTGACGCCTTCCACCAAATGCGTAACTTCATCGCCAAATTGTGCTCGCAATTCCTCTTGAGTCGCCACGGTGTCTTCCAGCGTGTCATGGAGTAGTGCCGCAATGATGGCCGTCATATCCAACTTGAGAAAGGTAAGAATTCCCGCAACAGCCAGCGGGTGTTGCAGGTACGGCTCCCCTGATCGCCGAGTTTGCCCCTCATGCGCCTTGGCTGAGAATTCATAGGCACGGCGAATCACGGCCTCATCCGCGTCAGGCAAATAGCTATGCACTTGATCAACCAGTTGGTCGATTCCTGTCACAATCATTAACGACATCGCGTGTTCATGACCCTCGACTCAATCGTAAATCTCTCATCCGCAGCTGGATTCGATCATAGCCTTTCCACCGATTAATTTCCGGCATAAACGCCACGTCAAATTGTAGCCCACCACCATTGATTTTGGGAAGCCATCCCCCCATCCGAAACCCAATGCATTCAATGGGCACTGATCCATTTTGACGAACAACAAGTTTCAAATGATTGTCACCGACGATTCGCTTTTCCAAAACCGTCACGCCAGTGGCCGAAAGGGTTGGCTCGGGATTACCCATACCAAACGGATCTAACGAATCAAACTCTTTCAATAATCGAGGTTGCAACTCGGAAAGTTGAACATCCGCGTCTATGTCGAGAACTGGAATCTTCGAGTCATCACTCATATTTTTAGTCGCGACTTCAGACATCATACGCTGCAAGCTAGAAAATGCTTGAGATGACACGGTTAACCCAGCCGCCGCCGGATGCCCACCAAACGCCAGCAAATGCTCCTGGCATTGGGCCAAGGCGTCAAAGACATTATACCCAGGCACAGAACGCGCGGAGCCTTTCCCTATGCCATCCTCATCAAACGCCACGACGACCGCCGGACGATGGTACCGTTCCACCAAACGAGACGCCACAATCCCCACCACACCTAAGTGCCATCCTCGTTTCCCGACAACGATTACGGGAGACTCTCCAGCCTCTTCGACGCAAACTTTTGCTTCTTCAAAAATCTCCTGTTCAATTTCCCGGCGTTGACGGTTCAACTGCTCTAATTTTTGTGCAAGGGCTAAGGCCTCAGCATCTGAGGTGCTCGTCAAAAGCCGTACACCTAAATCCGCATGGGCTAATCGCCCTGCCGCATTGATCACGGGAGCAAGTCGAAACCCAATCGTACTGGCTGTACAACTCTCAGTAATCCCCAAAACCTGCTTGAGGGCTCGAATGCCGCAACGAGTACCCTCGGTAAGTTGTCGAAGCCCCTCACGAACGAACGCTCGGTTTTCATCTCGAAGTGGCACCACATCAGCGACTGTTGACAAAGCCACTAAATCAAGGCCATCCACGGGCGCGACATCGCCACTACCATATTTCCGATGGTAGGCCTCCACCACTTTGTAGGCGAGGCCACCCGAGCACAAACCTTGGAAGGGATAGAGATTGTCAGCACGATACGGATTGATAAACGCAAAGGGTTCAGGCACTTCATCTTGAAATTGATGATGGTCCGTAACAATGACATCGAGGCCAAGACGCTGAGCCAACGCAATTTCACGATGGGACGTCGTTCCGCAATCCGCCGTCACCATGACCGAAATTTTGCGATCCGCAAGTTTTTGGATCGCATTCTCGTTGAGGCCATAGCCTTCTTCTTGACGGTGGGGAATATACACTTCCGCTTGCGCGCCGAGACTTCGAAAAAACGACAGATGTAAACTCGTGGCGGAAATGCCATCCACATCGTAATCGCCATAAAAACAAATCCGGTCGCCCTGCTGAATGGCATCGTGAAGCCGATCCACAGATTTTTCCATATCCGGCAAGAGGAAGGGATCATGGCCAGGCCCTCCGGAATCAGAAAGCCACTGACGAGCATGAACCGAATCCCTGACTCCCCTCCCCCACAACACTGTTGCCGTAATGGGAGATAACGACATGGCTGTGGCAAGGGCAAGCACTTGCTCTTGGTCAACAGGCCTCGTGATCCAGTGTTTTTCCATCATGGGTGTTTGAAGAGCACTATTGAGGGAGAACGTACGAAGACATCAGAATCCTGGAAGATCTTAGGAGTTGTGCCGAATAGAGTCAAACGCACAAGGGTAGGAGAAAGGGAACGAAAAAGAGGCCGTGCTTACTCGCCCCCTTTTTGTACATAATTTTTGACAAATTCCGACGCATTTTCTTCTAACACCTCATCGATCTCATCAATGAGGTGATCAATATCATCTTGGAGCTTCTTGCCAGTTTCAATAACCTTGGGATTCGCTTTAACCTCTTGATCATCCTGAACGGATGGATCTTTGGTCGAATCTGACTGACGTTCATGCTTTTCCATCGGCGACCTCCTGACATAAAAAAGAACCACACTTGGTCATGCCTATTCAGGATAGCGAAGCCCATTGAAGGGGTCAAGACAGATCCCTCCGTCAAAGCACGTATTATGTGGGGTGTCGCCCCCACACGGCGAGACACTTTTGTTTCGGCAAAAGTGACTCGTCTGCAGGGACGAAACCCTGCATCTAATCATTCCCCACTTCGACAACCAAAATTGGAGGTATGTTTGTTTTTAAATCAGGAGAGACTGCGGGTCTGTACACCAGAGGGCTCCAATGTACAGACCCAAAGAGCAAGGACGAGTTTCCAACTTAGCGAACCAGGATGCCACCATACTGGACAAAGAATGGAACGAAGACGAGTGAGAGAATAGCCGACAGCTTGATCAGGATATTGAGCGACGGACCCGAGGTATCTTTCAGAGGATCTCCAACGGTATCACCAACCACTGCGGCTTTGTGAATGTCCGTCCCCTTCCCACCCAGGTTTCCAGCTTCAATATATTTCTTGGCATTATCCCATGCGCCACCACTATTGGAGGAAGAAATGGCAATCACACCACCGGCAACCAGGGAACCCGCGAGAAGGCCCGCGAGCGCTTGAATATCAAATAAGAAGCCAACGAGCAGTGGGGTCCCCATGATCAGTATGCCTGGGGCCACCATTTCCCTAAGCGCAGCCTTGGTTGAAATGGCCACACATTGTTCATAATCCGCTTCAGCTTTTCCTTCCATGAGACCAGGAATCGTGCGGAATTGGCGACGGACTTCTTCGATCATTTTATACGCGGCCGATCCCACGGACTTCATGGTCATGGCAGAGAAGTAGGCTGGTAACACTGCGCCAATAAACAGGCCAGTATAAACCAAGGGGTCGAGCAAATTAATGCTGCCCAACAGATCATATTCTGGTCCATTTTGTTCCTTCAGCAATAAATCCGCCCGTGTCAAAAATGCGGCGAATAAAGCCAACGAGGTCAGGATCGCGGCACCAATGGCAAACCCCTTCCCGATGGCGGCTGTGGTATTTCCTGCGGCATCAAGAACATCTGTCCGTTTACGCACGTGCTCGGGCATCCCCGCCATTTCCGCGATACCACCGGCATTGTCTGAAACCGGACCATAGGCATCAATAGTGAGAGCAATGACCAACGTCCCCAACATGCCAAGAGACGCGATCGCCACGCCATACATACCCGCCAACATCCACGGGAAATAAATGGCCAGCGCAATCGCAAGATAAGGACCTACCGCACTTTGATACCCGAGAGCCAGTCCAAAAATGATATTGGTCGCTGCCCCAGTTTCGCAGGATTTCGCGACTTCCCTGACCGGAGCATATTCATGGGCCGTGTAATACTCGGTCATCAGTCCCACCGCGAGGCCTGCCGCGAGGCCTGCTAAAAAGCAAAAATACACCCCGAGATTTGTGTAGTCGACCCCAGCGATTTGAAACATTTCAGGAATCATCATCTTCGTGACGAAAAACATGACGACCGCCGTAATGGCACTAGAAATAATGAGCATTTTTTTAAGTGCCGGCCCAACTTGTTCCTCGGAGTTGACCTTGATCATCATCAAGGTCAGAAGGCTAATAGGAATGCCCACCGCTGAAATGACAATGGGATACAAAAGCGCGTCAACCATCCCAGAAAACGCGACGGCACTAATGACCATCGCTGCGCAGGTACTTTCCGCACAGGAACCAAATAAGTCCGCCCCCATACCGGCCACATCACCCACGTTATCCCCAACGTTATCGGCAATCACTGCGGGATTACGGGGATCGTCTTCAGGAATTCCCGCCTCCACTTTACCCACCAGATCAGCGCCGACATCCGCAGCTTTGGTAAATATGCCTCCACCCACGCGCGCAAATAACGCAATGGATGACCCGCCAAGACCAAAGCCAGCAATGACTTCCATCAGAATGTGAGTCGGAAGCTGCGCGGGCATGATGTTCACCAGCAGAAGGTAAATCAAAAGCATGCCCAATGATGCCAAGCTAACCAATCCAAAACCCATGACCGCGCCTGAATGCAACGCCACATTAAACGCAGCCGCCAGTGACTTATTGGCAGAGACGGTCGTCCGGACATTGCCTTGCGTGGCGATCTTCATCCCAATGAAACCGGAGGCGATGGAAATGATCGAACCAAAAATGAAGGCGATGGCGGTATACACCCCTTCATTGACATAGTCCGTGTGGTGATCATCAATCAGCAACGCAATGACTGCCGCAAAGACCACCATAAAGATGGCCATAAATTTATATTCCTGCTTGAGGAACGCCATAGCGCCATTCGCAATGGCCGCGTGGATTTTTTTCAGACGTTGCCTGGTCTCCGGATCTTCCACCCCCATATCAATGGGGATTTTATGAACCGAGGAAGAATAAAAGAACGCGATGACAAGTCCAAAAAGGGACAATGCCAGAATGATTGTTATCGCCATGATTAAGATCTCTCCATGAAGTATTGAAAGAAAGTTACGGTTTTGCTGATTTTACCAAACAGACTATTGTTCCCCATCACCCATTCAAAAAAATAGGAAGGCTCTCGACATATCAAGCCTTCACCTCCACTACCGACAAATGTGAAAAAACCCAGCTTTCCATTTAGATGATATATGGCAATGTTTTGGTAGGATTGGACTCACTCCCCCAAGAATGCTCTGCGAAATCTTCCGAGTCGTGCGTCTACCTGAGGATTGTCTCTTGGGTTTTGTAAGAGAAGACCACGGAAAAGCCGCTTATTTTATCTACTGCGACCCTAATGATCAAGAATAATTTCAGAATTCACTCAATTCTGTGTTCCACGATAACAAACATTTCCCCTACTAAAAATAAAGATCTTCCCTATAAAAACCACGGCTTTCAATCAAATAGCGCATGGTAAAAAATGCTGGGAGGACATACCTATTGAAGCTCAATTGACCACTTCAAATTATGGGCCTATTGAATATTTCATGTCGAGGACCCATAAATGCTCCAGAACAGACGGCCAGCATCAGTGAGAGGGAATGTTCAAAAAAGTTCGCCTGCCTGCGCGAAGCCGCTTCGGCGAAGGCAGGTCCAGCAAGGCCGCAGCCCTTTTGACGCGCGAAGCGTACTCCCAGTACGTGAGCGCGAACGCCGCGAAGAGCGGCAAGTCTGTGAGCCCGAAGGTCAGGCAAAAAGGGCGACTGTGCCTGTGCGAGCCATTTCGGCAAAGCCAGGGAACACAGCTGGCGGCTTTTTTCAACATTCCCATAATTTTTTGAGTTCCGTATTGGTCACGGTTCGATATTCACCTGGCAACAACATCCCAAGCTTAAGCCCTCCAATGGCGGTGCGAACGACTCGCAAGGTCGGATACCCAACGGCCGCAGTCATACGGCGAATTTGTCGATTCATGCCTTCCGAAATGATGATCTCTAGCCACGAGGTGGGCACGGATTTTCGAAATCGAATGGGAACCGATCGCTCCCATAGTGGAGGAGCCTCGCTCAGCAAGCGGATCTTTGCTGGACGAGTGGTGCGACCTCGGACCATGACACCAGTTCGAAGTTGTTCTAGGGCCTGGAGATCAGGCACATGCTCAACCTGAACAAGATAGACTTTGGGAAGCTTAAACGCCGGATCAGTTAACCGATGAGCCAACCCGCCATCTGCCGTGAGTATTAAGAGCCCCTCACTGTCTTGATCCAAGCGTCCGGCTGAATACACATCAGGAATCGAAATGTAATCAGCCAAGGTGGCACGCTGTTGAGCATCCGTGAAGCATGACAACACGCCATAGGGTTTATTCAAGATCACCGTACATTTCGCCACCATCAATACGCCTTTCCTCTCGCTCTCACCAACTGTCGCATGGCCACCAAAATTCCCTAAGCTTTCATGAAGATCGTCAGAGTACAAGTTGCCCAGACTCATTTTTTCTGTTACCGTGACGTTCAATTACTTACGCACTAGCACTAGTACCCAAACCCACAACGGAGTCATAAATGTCATGGGAACCTAAAGATCCATGGGGGCAACAAGGCGGTTCAGACCCCTTAGACGATGTCCTCAAAAAAGCCAAAGAGCAATGGCAACACATGAAGCCCACCAAGGGTATGAAAACCATTATTTTGCTCGTTGCGGCAGCCTTACTATTGTCACAATCCGTGTTCAAGGTAGAACCCGATGAAGAAGGGCTTGTCAAGCGATTTGGTGACGTGGTTCGTACCGTGGGCTCAGGGCCACATCTCAAAATTCCATTTATTGAAACCGTGGTCACCCCCAAGGTCGAAAAACTTCACCGCCTAGAAGTTGGATTTCGCACGAATGATCGAGGCCGCACTCAAATCGTCCCTCAGGAAGCCCTCATGCTCACAGGAGACATGAATATTATTTCCTTGGAATTCATCGTTCAATACAAAATCAATAACGCCAAAGATTACCTCTTTAATGTCGCGGATGTGGAAGAAACCATTCGCAAATCAGCAGAAGCCGCCATGCGAGAAGTCATTGGGAAAAACAAAATTGACGAAGCGCTCACCGTCGGGAAAGCAGGCATCCAACAATCCACGCAAGACCTTTTGCAAACCATCGTGGATGACTATAAAAGCGGGACCCAAATTGCCACGGTTCAGCTCTTGGACGTCAATCCCCCCCAGAAAGTGGCCAAGTTCTTTAAAGATGTGGCCAGCGCCAAAGAAGAACGTGAGCAGTTGATCAACCAAGCCAAAGGCTATCAAAACGATATTATTCCGAAGGCCAAAGGCCAAGCCGCTGAAGATATCAACAAAGCCAAGGGGTTTGCCCAATCTCGGCTAGCGCGGGCAGAAGGTGAAGCCAATCACTTCTTGCAAACCTTAGAAGAATACAAAAAAGGCAAAGCCGTCATCGGCAAACGAGTCTACATCGAAACGATGGAAGAAGTGCTCTCCAACGTGGATAAAATTATTATCGACTCCAAAGCTGCGGGCAATGTGATGCAATACTTACCATTAGATCGTTTAAATAGAAGGTCGAACAACAATTCACAGGTGGCGCAATAATGAAACAAAATCTTATTCTCGGCATATTCGGGGTCATCGTTCTCCTCATCATGATGGGGGCTTCACCGTTTTTTGTTCTGGATCTCACGCAAACAGCGATTGTCGTGAAGTTGGGCGCCCCTCAGCGAACGATTACTGAACCTGGGTTAAAATGGAAGATTCCATTTCTTGAAGAAGTCACCTATTTTGACAAGCGACTGTTGGACTATGACGTCCCGGCTCGCGAAGTCATCACTCAGGACAAAAAGACCATCTTGATCGACAATTATGCCAAATGGAAAATCGTCGACCCATTGCAAGTCTACAAATCATTCCAAACCCAACGAGGGGCGTTGCAGCGGTTAGACGACATCATCTACTCCGAACTTCGCGTAGAACTGGGACGACATGACCTGCACGAAATTGTCTCCGCCAATCGATTATTGATCATGTCTGAAGTAGCCAAGCGCGCCAATGAAAAAGCCAACCAATATGGCTTAATCATCTCCGACGTCCGCATCAAACGAGCGGACTTGCCAGAGCAAAATGCTAAAGCGGTGTTTGATCGGATGCAGGCGGAACGTGAACGGATCGCCAAGCAATACAAAGCCGAAGGCGCGGAAGAAGCTCAGAAGATTCGATCAGAAGCTGAAAAAGATCGTGAAATTATTCTTGCCGAGGCCTATAAAACTTCACAGGAAATTCGCGGTGAAGGCGAAGCCAAAGCCTTTAAGATTTACGCCGATGCGTATCGACAAGATCCGCAATTTTTCGAGTTCATCCGATCCATGGAAGCCTATAAAAAAGTGTTTGCCAAAGACACGACCATGGTCCTCACTCCTGATTCGGAGTTCTTACGATTCCTCAAAAAACAATAGCCACGGACTTTTAGCCGACAGGCAGTCACGCTCCCTGTCGGCTATCCTCACCTTGCCTCAGAGTCTCCCTCCGCGTTACAACAGCACTATGGCCAACCAAGAACATCTTGATCTCGTGCTTCAAGGATTAGAAGTCTGGAATAAATTTCGGCGAACGCAACCAGACGTGCGACCAGATCTCAGCGGCGCTGACCTGTCTGGGTATGACTTCACTCGAATGGACTTCACCAAAGTGAACTTTACCGGGACCGACCTCTCCGATGCCTATCTGCTACGAGCCAATCTCGAAGAAGCCAACCTCACCGACGCCAATCTCACGGAAGCTGATATCATCGAAGCCAACCTCATCAAAGCGGTGCTGAGCAACGCCACGCTCGTGATGGCCGATTTATCCAGTACCGGCATGGTCCGTGCCGACCTCACAGGCGCCAATCTCTCCAAAGCTAACATGACACGCACCGCCTTACCTTGGGGGATACTACGGGGATGCAACCTCTCGGAAGCCAATTTAAAAATGGTCGACCTCCGCGAAGCTGACCTCACAGACGCCGACCTCTCTCTGGCCAATCTCCAAGAAGCCTCCCTCACCGGCACCATCTTTGAACGCACGAATCTCCAAGGCGCAAAAAATCTCTCCATGGAATTATTGGGAAAAGCGAAAACACTACACCAAGCTCAACTGGATCCATCAATCAAAGGTCATATCGAACAAAATTTTTCCAGCCTTCTGAGCAAACCGTAACCCTCGCTACCCAATAGGCCGGTCGCCTATGATGATGAGATGATGATGATGATGATGATCACCACCACTGGCCACTGGATTCATCTGCAACCAAGGGAGGACACGATAATCCCATGGGAAATCAATCCATGCATCGTCTGGCGTTCACTGTGCTTGTCACAGGCTTTATTGGTCTGAGTTTCCCAGATTTTTCACAGGGGCAGGCCACTCAAGAAGTCAAAACATCATACACCGCACCTGAACGAGAGGCTCTCAAGGCCATCCACACGATTCTGCTTGGTGGGAAAGTCGCCACCTGGTTAGACTATGAATACCCGCTGTATGATCCCATCTCCAAATTGAAGGGAAGGTTGGAAGACGTCGGATTTCAGGTGGTCTTCGACCCTCAAGAAGCCCATGATGCCCTGCTGGTCATTGACTATGCCGAAACGCCCAGTGGAACGTTCCGTAGGTTAGAACAAGGGACGGTGGTGACCTTCCATACGGCGGTCTACCATCCAAAGGTCGGCATCATCATGGCAAACAAATTCGTGGGGCAACCCAGTGAAGTGCCAGCCGGTAGTGTGTATTGGGATGTCATTGGCAACCTGGAAGGAGACCCGCTGTTTTTTTATCAGACCCAGATTCTGAAAGCATGGGTCACAAACCAAACACATGCCAGCGAGGTCCTCATGCATATGGTGCGTCGTCCCTACACAAACCCCAGCTATGAAGAGCCTTACGAGCAACCGGGAGAAGCCTTTGTACGAAGGGGCGCACGAATGAACGCCATCCGAGAAATTGGAAAACTCAACGATCCTCAAGCGCAAGAAACCTTGTGGGAATTAACGAAAGTCGCAACACCAGAAGAACGAACAGTGGCCGTGCAGGTATTAGGCAATATCGGTGATAAGTCTTTTGTTCCAAGACTTTCGCAGATCGCGGAAACCGATCAGGACCCAAATGTCCAGCATGCCGCACAAGAAACCATTCGAAAAATTGGCATGGAACAATAACGAGAAAGGAATCCTGGCAAGGAACGAAGGAAAAACTAAAACTCTCCTCAACGCTCGTATTGAGATTACGATTAAGGGCCTGTGGAATATTTAAGGCCCAAGACCCATAGATGCTCCAGATAAGACGACCAGCATCAGTGCGAAGAAATGTTCAAAAAAGTTCATCCAGCAAAACCGCAGAATTTCTATTGTCGCTGCACAATCTCATCGTGCCCTCTTCGAGCGCATCCATTGCCACTGCCGCCTGGAAAAGGCAGCATGAGATGCTTGCAGCTACAGGAAATACTTTTCGCGATACGAACCCGAGGTCCACGCTTCATGTCCACAAAGAATACCGAGGGTTTGTCAGCCGTAGCCTTGGCCAAGACTGGCGGCTTTTTTCAACATTCCCATCAAATAAGAGGCAACGTGAAGCGAGGAAAAGCTAGTGTGTGGTGTCAGGTTTTTTGCTTCGCCGAATGACGACGATGCGACCAAGAAGTTCGTCGGGGGGAATGACCGCAGGCTCGATTAAATCTATGCGAGAGCCCACGCCCTGAAGCAGCCGAAGGCCTTGTGAGGTGTGGACGAATCCCTTGGCACGGAGAGCTTGATGGGATTGGACTTGCTGAATGATGGTGTCGGGATCGACTCCCGATGGAATGTTGATTTCTTCGGATTCAAACATTTCATGGGTATGAGGTTCATGGGCTTTGGGGTGCCGCTTCGCTTTCAACTGAGGATCTGGGGTAAAAAACACTTCGGCGGCTACGCTCGCATTCGTGGCACCAATGATCGGCGTGCCTGGAGCCATGATCGCCAACTGCTTTTCAACTTCTTCGATTGTATCAGCAGAAATAAGATCAATTTTATTGAGAATTAATAAATCCGCCGAGGACACCTGTTGTTCGAAGGTTCCCTCAAGATCTCGACCTTCTGCCACTTGTTCGGCATTGACCACCACGACGGCAATGCTTTCATTGACCCAATCGGACACAGGCTCTCGCCAAAAGTTGATGAGTGTGTCGAAGGGAAGGGCCACACCTGACGTTTCTACGAGAATGCGATCGGGTCGCACGTCTTCCCATAGTTGTTGTAACGTGTTCACCAATTCATCAGACAATTTACAACAGACACACCCTCCTTCGAGTTCCACATAACTATTCGAGCCTTGTGTGCCGAGTAGCGCTTGGTCAATCCCAAGAGCACCAAATTCATTCGACACCACCGCTAATCGCAGACCTTGGCGCTGAGCATCTTTGAGCAGATGTTGCACGAGAGTCGTTTTGCCTGCACCCAAAAACCCTGAAATCACGAGTGCAGGAATGCCGGTTGATGGAGGAGTCGTTGATTGGTTGTTCATATAAAAACAATCGGTTGCCTAATTTTGAATCTCGATTTTTGAATACCCAAAGGGATGACCTTGAAGAGATTACGGAATATCCGTCATTCCTGCACTTGGCCCAATTTCATACAACAACGAAACCTGCGCTTCGACCTCAAGTTCTCCAGGCGACATGGGAACAGAAGATTCCGCAGCACCATCTGCCATGAGCATATTCGCTTTGGCAAATGAACGCCGGGGCGCGGGAACATGTGACCCACCTTCTTGGACCGTCAGTAATTCCACCAGCTGAACATCTAAGGCCTGTGCCAATATCCGTGCCTTTTCTTTGGCTTTTCTCGCGGCTTGAGCTAAGGCTTGGAGATATACTGGATGTTGATCGCGTACGATCCATTGAATGCCATTAAAATGATTCGCACCTGCTTTTAATGCCCGGTCGGCCACGGCCCCCACTTTTTCTAAATCTCGAACTTCTACCTTCAACCCATTTTTCGCGGTATACCCAAGGATCTTGGGTGGTTCATGTATAATGGGCTGGTCTGGTCGTCGGCGTGGTGGTAGCGCGTATTTCGGTGTGACATCGAATGAGGTGGTTTGAATGCGCTCTTCGGGAATACCCAGACCAAGAAGCGCGTTCATCACCCGTTGCATACGATCACGATTGTCGCCCACAACTTGTTCAAATGTTTCACCAGCAGTTTCTACGGAAAAATTCACAATGGCCGTATCGGGCGATAACTGAATTGATCCTCGCGCAGAAACCGTCAGCGTCGAAGGGTCAACGTGCTCCTCATCAGCCCAAGCCACACTTGAGGACAACATCCCTATCAAAACTATGGCAAGAATTTTCATAATATCTCCTTTGGTGTGAAGAGGACTGACGGGAGTGATGTTGACGCATTTCCTTCGTTGACAACCACGGCCTCGCTTTACGAGAATGCCGTTATGGAAACATCGTCATCCGAAGCACTCCCATCCATGCCAGAATCCGAACTCCCTGACCGGCAATGCGCTTGGTGCAAGATTAACATGCAAAAGCGCTTGGTCGGTGAAGACCGCTTTATTCATTACACATGTCCAGCCTGTATTTTTCAACATACCTCGAAGCGGGAAGAGACGTGAAGCGTCATGCGTGAAACGTGAAGCGTAACAAATAAGACCATTCCCACCCCCTCACCCCTTCCGAATCCTTTCACAACAAGACGTTCTAATTGGTTTCCCAGAAAAACCTGGGTCGTAATGCTCGATGCATAATAAGTGAAGGAGTAAGACCTCCCCACGCTTTATGCCTCACGGATCACGCTTCACGTCTTTTTAGAATAAATTAGAGACGATTCTGGTTCCGCCCACCCACGTGCCAATAACGCTTCCGATGGTCGGCAATAAAAAGGCAAGAAAAACTCTGAGGAGTCGGCTTTTCCACCATTGCCGGGGAATGGCAATGTCTTCGGCCACGGACTGGAACTCCCGCACCATCGGTGGCTGCATATAGGCTTGGATAAACGCCGTCACGTAGCCGACGCCAATCACGGGGGTCAGACTAGTAATTGGGGCACCGACAAATGCGGCCAAGATGGTCAGGGGATGCCCAAGTGCGAGTATAGCGCCAATACCACTGGGGATTCCATTGGCCAGAATCCAAAACATCGCATTTTCCCCTGCCGCGGCCAAACCTTTGTCGTAACCAATCCATGCAATGGAGCCTACGATAAGTAGAGGAATACTCCACCCCACCCATTTCCAGACAGGCGACACGGGAGGAATGATATCCAAGGGGGTCAGATCCGTTCGCTGCGTTTGCTGCAAGACGGCTTTCATCCCCTCAACATGACCAGCACCAACCACCGCCACGACTTTCTCCCCATCGGATTGGAGAATTTTCTCCGCTAAATATTGGTCACGCTCGTCAATCAATACCTGTTTGAGGGTAGGCACTTCTGCGCCGAGTTCCTTCATCATCTCCGACAACACGTCCTGCTTCTTCAGATTCGATAAGGACTCTTCCGTCACCGGCTCTGTATCAAACACGCTCAGCATGAGCGACGAGACCAGCATGCTTTTTTTGAAAAATGGTGTAGAGCGCCAGGCGCGACGCATAGTCACACGCACATCACGGTCACAAAGAAAAATGGGGATGTCATGTTTTTTCGAGATGGTGATGGCTTCGAGCATTTCCGTGCCAGGCATGACACCCAACTGATCTCCGAGACGTTTTTGGTAGGACGCGAGTAGCAGGTTGGCCAACAAGGTACTGAGCTGTTTTTTTCGAATAATTTCCTTAAGATCCAATGACTCCCATTTATGTTTTTGGGAAAGTGCTTCAAAACGTCGAATGTCTAGCTCTACACACACGCCATCCGGCTGCTCTTCTTCAATGACATCCCGCACCAAATCTGCCGACTCCTGCGAAACATGGACCGTTCCGACCAAGACAATGGTCTTATTGCGAACGGTCAGCACATGCACATCAGGAGAAGATCTGACGCTGGGAGGCGTTACTTTGGATGTAGTTTTTAACTCCGGGGACTCAGATGATTCCATAGACACACCTTTCACAAAAAAGGGCTTTCTTGTCAAGAAAGGCACAGACATCCGCACCCCATCATGCTACAATGGCTCGCAACAAAATCGACCACCACGAATTTGTGATTTCCCCGAACCTCCATGAGCAACACTCGAATCGCCAGACGCATGTGGCTATGGATCAACCAAGATGGTAGCCGCTGGAAAGTGGCCAAAACGGATGAGGGATTTTGGTTTTGTCCAGTGGGTTCAGGCGGGAAGCGGCGTGGTTCTTGGGAGGCAGGATTTCCTCCAGGCTTAGAAGATTTTACCCCTTGGCTTAAGCACCGCTAAGCGTTATCTTTACACTCATGACTCGCCTCCTCAGGATCTCTAGTTATCGGTTAGCGTTTTGGCATGCGTCTAAACGGGCGCGACACGAAGAATTCGATGTCCTGGATTGCGTGTTTTGCCAATATAGCGAAGGGGTTGCACGCATGCGGGACGTCGCAGGCTACCTTCACCGCAGAGGTTTTACGATTACCGACTGTGATGATCGATCCTTAACCATTGCGCTGTATGAAACCTCCGACACCACGGACAAGATTCCTTCCCACAAGAAAGCCGATTTATTGCGAATCATTTCCGGGCAACCATCATTTCCTCTTCATTCCTCTCGCTTAGAATAGAATCATCCGATTCCTTTACCAAGCCCCAGTTTAAGTGTATAGCGCTACCAATAGTATTCACTTCTGGAAATGTTGAAAAAATCCTCCAGCCTTCGCCAAGGCTACGGCTGACAAGCCCTCGGTATTCTTTGTAGGCATGATGTGTACCTCGGGTTCGTATCGCGAAAAGTATTTCCTGTAGGTGCAGCATCTCATGCTGCTTCTTCCAGGCGGCAGTGGCAATGGATGCGCCAGAAAAGGGCACGATGAGATGGTGCAGCGACAAAAGAAATGGCTGCGGCCTTGCTGGACGAACTTTTTTGAACATTTCCTCTCACTGACACTGGTCTTCTTATCCCGAGCATTGATGGGTCCTGAATATGAAATATTCAACAGGCCCTTCTTCAAAATTTCGTCTCGTCATCCCATGAGAGAACACAAGCGACCCTCTTCTATTCTGCCTCCAGTTCGCATGAGGTTTTCATATTGCCCAATAAGCAAGTGATGAGGGTACGGTCTGACAACATGATGCCAGACGTCGTACCTATTAAGATTGTCAATCAACTAGCCGAAACTACAATCAAGGCATTTTATTTTTATGTAATGTCCAAGACAGAGTCATGATGAATTCAAAATTCTCCCTATCATACTCTTGCCTGGAACAGGGCTTGCAGTAACATGGCTCTAGGAACCGAATATCCTTTCGTCTCCCCTACTTAGGGTTATCACCCCCAACCCATAGCAAGATCACAGGGTTAGGCACTATTTACAGTGAAAGCTCCACCATTGATGAAAACGTTTATACTCATAGCCATCGTCTTTACGACACATTTATGTGCGAATTTTGCCACAGCCATTCCACCTCATATTGCGACTCACAATGGAACCTCGACACTATTCGAATCAACACTAGACCTCGATGCCAGAGATTTTTTACCTCCCGAATTATTGAAAAGCATCCATCATACTGTCCTTGACCAAGTGGAACCCTTTCGACTCACAAATCATTTCAACATTTCTTCCCCATTTGGCCAATTTGAAGCCTACGGACAAGACATGCTGCGTATCCGGGTTCAAGAGATCCACGCCTTGGCAAAACTAAAAGAAGAAGGCCAACTCGACCAACTGACGGCATTTGGATATGGAGTCGCCCATGCGGCGATCAGTCCGTTTCAATTTGTCATACATTTATTCACCGACCCCGTGAACACGGCCCTTGAAATCCCAAAAGGACTTTGGCGCGCCACAAACAGGGTCAAAGAAATGGTCTCCGGCGAACGCGGACAGTTAGAAGACTCAGCAAGCCAAGAATTAATCGGGTTTTCCATTGTTAAACGAAAAATTGCAAATAAATTAGGCGTGGATGCCTATAGCTCGAACCCAGTGTTACAGGACACATTGGATCGACTGAGTTGGGCGGGATTTGCAGGCAACACGGGGGTTCGATTACTCATAATTCCTGTGGCTGGCCCTGCTGGGGCAATTCTCACGGGAACAACTTGGAGCACAGCAGTCAGCGACCTCCTCCTGGATTATGCTCCAGAAGATCTACGGCGCCTCAACCGTGAAAAGCTTGAAGACATGAGTATTGACGATTCAATCATTGAAGATTTTCTTGGACATGAGTGGTATTCACCGCGACATGAAACCGTGATTGTCCAAGCACTATCCGAGATGCCATCTGTCGCAAACCGGGGACGCTTTCTCGAGGTCGCCATGTCCGCACAGTATGAAGAGGATGCCTTATTTTTCCAGCGAATGGCAGAAATGCTGGTCGCCTATCATCTCACGATCAAACCCCTTGCCGATATCGTCGCAATCGACAAACAACTCGTCATGGGCTATGCCAGCAATCACACCCTCATTGCGATGATTCCCACTGCTCGATTAGCCTGGCAACCAGAGGTGGCACAAGCCGCTCGGCAGATCCGAAATTGGAAAAACCCCGACCACCCCACACAAAAAGTCGAGGTATGGATTTCTGGAGAGGCCACTCCAATGGCCGCAAAGAACCTCAAAGCCATGGGGCTTACCGTCAAAACCCAAACCCGAGCCCAGCTACATTGGGCATCCACCATTGGTCAATCTGACTCCATCCTCACCACACTTCGATAGCCACGAATCTTCTCTGCACAGGTTCCAAACTTTCCTCAGACTTTCAATGCCAACATCACAATTGGCGCCAATGCATCGAGATTTCATATTCCACGAAATATCGTATATTTTAATCGATTTCCCGTCTTACGTAACAGACTGAACGTAAATGATTATATTTAGTTTCAATGACTTATGAAATTTATTCATATGGCACGATAAATGTGTTTAATACAATCATCAATTTATTATCGGTGCCAAAAGGGAGGACAACATGGAAAGCCCCGTGAAGAACTATCTCCCCCTGACGGAGAAAAACTTTCACACCCAGGTTTTACAAAGTGACTAATCCGTGCTGGTGGATTTTTGTGCTCCATGGTGCGGACCATGCCGAACCATGAATCCGATTATTATCGAGCTCGCATTGGAATGGGAAAGCAAAGTCACCATCGGGAGAGTGAATGTCGATCAGCACCCACACCTGTCGGATGAATATCGCAGTCAATCGAGACCGACCTTCCTGCTCTTTCGAAAGGTCAGGTGGCGGAGACCATGGTAGGAGCTGTGGTCAAAAAAGTATTGATTGAAAAACTTCAGGGTACCTCAAACACAGGCACACTATTGAATGTCGAGACACCATCATGACGCAAGTCCTCATACCAAAAGTCCTTCAGAAAACTGGACCAGCGCTGTATGATGGACAAATGAATCAGGAAACTATTCAACACAAAATTGACCAATCAGAAGATTGGATTGAACATTTACAGCACACATACAACACTGCCGTTGATCGTTACCAGAAAGGCGACCGAAATCCAGAGAACGTTATTCCTCAAACGAACTTGGACTTTCTAAAATCGATCGGAACTTCGGCCCAGGAATTGTACGACTTTGTTGAGGATTGGGTGGATGACGGTGAACCAGCCTTTTCAACAGTCGTAGCCATTACGGCAGTGAGACGCGATTATTTTTTGAACGTCCAAAAGCAAACACCATCAGAACGGGTGGTAGAAACATCTTCTTTACCCTCAGGCCGTGAAGAATTAGGCGGATATCGGTGGCTCCCAAGAATCATCGTCAAAGCTCAGGCAAAGCTTCGAGGAGAGATGTCACCTGACATCATGTTTGGCTGCGGTGCAGATCGGCCTTTCTTGCGCAAGGTAGGAATTGATCCTGCAGAATTCTTACGACTCGTTTGGAAAGCTGGCGACGATAAGCATGCCATGCTCGAAGCCGTCGAACGATATGCTCGAACATTGCCATCCCAAGGGTAAGACCAAGGATTCATGGACCAGTCCCTCGGACTGGTCCATCTTGATGCCATGCCCTAAAACTCCTCGATCACAGGCCAACAAATATTTTTCGCCGTCATTTATTTATTGACCATTAATTGTGGTATTCTTTTCTCAATACACATGCGGGCCCCCATGTGAGCATATTCATTTTCATTCACCACAATGAAGGATAAAACTCATGGCAGATAAGATTCAAAAATCGGAAGAAGAATGGAGGCAGCAGCTGACTCCAGAACAATTCCACGTCACCCGCGAGCATGGGACGGAGCCCGCCTTTAGCGGGCCGTACTATAGTCACAAGGACCAGGGAACATATCACTGTATCTGTTGCGAAACACCCTTATTTCAATCCGATGATAAATTTGATTCTGGAACCGGGTGGCCAAGCTTCACCCAACCCGCACCAAACTCCGCGTTAGACACCATCGCCGATCACAACTATGGCATGACGAGAGTAGAAGTCCGATGTAGTAAATGTGAAGCGCACCTCGGTCATGTGTTCCCTGATGGCCCTGCGCCAACTGGACAACGATACTGCATTAATTCTGCGTCATTGAATTTCAAAGATAAGGAATAGGAGAACCGGAAAAAACTTGCTCCTTTCGAAAAAACTGTAGCTCCACGGTGAACTCATGCGTCCACCATCTCTATCAAGGGGGCACCTCTAAAAACCGCCCTTTTCCGTGATGTCGGCGTCAGCTGCGTGCTCACAGCCTTCGGCGCGCACAAGCTTGGTGCTCTTCGCACCGTGCGCCCTCATGTATTCGCCCATACACTCCGGTTTTCCGCGCGAGGCTTCCTTGCCCGCCCAAAAAAATCCTGGTTTTTAGAGGTGCCCCAATGTCATTCTCTGTATTTATCAGTATCAGGCTTGGATTTTTCCTAACAGCCATGAAACAACTTGCTCTGTAGGTTTTGTGTGGCTCAACGCTACCAACGCACCAGTAACACACCTACACGGATAACGAGATCTTAGGTTAGGAAGGGGAGGAGAAAATGGAAGGGAGGATCGTAGATCTCTCTAGTCATGACAGGCCACTAAATACTTCGGACCAATTCATACATGAAAAGAAGCGAGCAAGTAAGGACTGAAGAAAAACCAAAAAAAGTGAGGGCCCCTTCAACCAGATGACGCCTCTTCAGTATCTAATAACAGACGAACACTTTGGATGAAGTCCTTCACATCGAATGGCTTTCGCAACACGCGGTGCGCACCAAGACGTTTGGCAATCTCTAATACATCGACCCCACTTTTGGTCAGGCCTCCTGAAATGGCCAGAATTTTCGTTTGAGGATATCGCTGCCGCAGCTCTCTAATGGTTTCCAAGCCTTCTTTTTCTGGCATTAACACATCAGTAACGACCAGGTCCACTGGCCCACTTTCCAAATACTGAAGACCTTCGTCTGCCCTTTGTGCGGTTACCACCTGATACCCTTCAAATTCTAAAACATCTTTTAATAAACTGTTGATTTGTGGATCGTCGTCGATGACTATAATAGATGACATAGGATCAATACTTGCCTCTTAAGGTTATTCTTGGCACACCATCTACATGCGTAGAGAGCAGATGTCATGCCAAAATAAAACCACAGACATTTCCACACATTACATTTATATCTATTTGAATTTAAATGATTTTTTCCATGACATTTCAATTGAGAATTTCTTGCAGGATCAACAAAACTTGTATCGAAACAGATACAGCACTGTATCCGTTTGGATACGAGAATCATAGGCTTTGAGTGAGGGGGGCCTAAAAACAGAGGCTGAAGAGAGACATTGGAGAGCCAACAATGAATCCCGACAATTCAATTACAGTGTGGTATTGACCTAAGTTTAATTGGTTGGATCAAGAAGAAAAAACGTGGGGGAGAGGAACAACTTAGAATAGAACTATTCTTGGTATTTTGGAGAGGAAAAGTCTAACTTGAAACATTCATCGTATTACGCATGAGTTCTAACAACCCTCCGACTTCAAAAGGGTCATTTAATACTCGCACGACTCCTGGTTGATTGGCCACCGCCTGTCGTTCGGTCTGATCCCCAATGCCAGAAAACAATGCGATTATTTTTGCCTGAGGAGCCGCCTCATGAACATGCCGAAGAGTATCAAGGCTATCATCACAATTGGCATGCATACAGTCAGTAATGACCAGGGAAGGTGAGGATTCGAGGGGAACCGAAAACGAATCAGAGGTTGAATTGGCTAACACAACATCATGCCCGGCTTTTTCCAAAACCTTTTGCAGCATGGGTCCGATAGGGGAATTCCCTTGTACGACAAGAATTTTTGCCAACATAGACTCTTCTTTCTATATCCTCGTCATCTACTTTTCCACTTGGGCATCAATACGCGTTCCATGATCAAAGAAAAACCATCGACACAGCACCCTTGAGAAATTAGAATGACCAGTAGACTGACTTACAAAATAAATGAAGGGGGAAAATCCCAAGCTCATCCTTGAGCCGCAATGACCCTATGTCAGCGAAAGAGCCACGACCATCTCGATTGCGGGGTTTTCCCCCTTTTCCCTGAATATCTAAAACATCTGAAGGCCAATTGTTCGCCCTTCCAACCCACGCCTTACCCCTCTTCCACTTTGGAAGGCAGACTCTATCGAAATGAGTCACCTGAAGGCGGTGATTCGCATCACTCCGACTTTGTGACCTTCGTCACACCGCTTTCACCTGGGCATCACAAAATCCGACATCCAAATGGACTTCAACGAAGAGTTCATTTCACCTGAATGAATTGTTACAGAATTAGAAAGGACCCTCAGGACTCTCTCGATCTTTGGTATAAACGACCTGTCTCCTCGTCTATTGGGAGACCACATCAGGAAGGACTCACGAGGTTGGCCAAAAGATTCGATTGTGGATTTCATTTCCAAGGCAGAACCTACCCAGTCACCTGCGTAAACCGACCGGGTCTTAACGATTGCACTAAGCCAAGAAGAGGGGTACCGTACTTATTGAGACAAAAAATCTTAGTCCTAGGGAATGAGCATTTACATCATTTCTCGAATTGAGGATATGAACTGTTTCTTTAGAATCAGCAGATTCACAAACCCCTGAGAGGGAATACGCGACCAATGGGATTTTTTTTAAAATGGGCGGCCAGTCTTCTCTTCATTGGCCTATTGCTAAGCACCCATATCGTATTCTCAAAATGGGCGGAACTCACATCCCATCGTCTCCATGCAGTTAAAGCCAACATGCAAACGAAAAATATTCAATCATTATCACGGCCACAAACCAGCACGCCCGTACAAGTCAGAAAAATACTCACTCACTATGATCGAAAAATGTTTTTCAAACACCTCAGGACACGATTCCCAAAATATCAAGAACATTTTCATAACGCCGCTCAAAAGCATGACCTGCCATGGAAACTGCTCGCATCGCAAGCCTATCAAGAGTCGCATTGGAACCGTCGAGCCAGAAGCCCAACCGGTGTTCGAGGGATCATGATGCTCACGAGGTCCACGGCAGCCTCACTGGGCATCAGGAATCGGCTCGACCCTATGAAAAGTATCCATGGAGGAGCGTAATATCTAGCGATCATGCAGAAGAGAATTCCGACTGACGTGCCCATTCCCGATCGGAGATTCTTTGCCCTTGCGGCATACAACGTTGGGTTAGGCCACATCAAGGATGCCCGAACCCTGGCGCGCAAGAAATCCAAGGACCCTGATCGCTGGCAAGACATCATGCAAGTCCTGCCTCTTTTGAGCCAAAAGAAATATCATCGAACGCTTCAACATGGGTATGCCCGTGGAGAAGAACCGGTCACCTATGTCCAGCGGATACGAGCCTACCAAGTTCTTCTGGATCAAATGGTATCGGAAAATTATTTTGAGACGAAGGGAAATGAACCTGGCAAGAGGAAAGAGTTCTTCGCAGATCAAAACATTCGACCCTTTCACCGTCCCTTCAAAGAAGACACAGGAGTCTAACTCATGGATCAATCACCACTAATACTCCCTCTTCAAGAATCGCTCTATGATAGTTTGGACCTGATCATTACCTTTCTTCCAAATATTCTTGGTGCACTGGTTCTCTTAACGATCGGCATCATTCTCGCTCGGCTCCTGAGTAGTGCGATTCAACGAATCCTCACATTTGCAAATTTTGATAGACTCTTAGACCGTTGGGGTATTTCCTCTCTCATTCAACAATTCGGCATACCGCAAACAGGAGCTCACATCATCGGTGCGCTTTCGTTTTGGGTTATCTTTCTCCTCTTTCTCATTTCTGCAGCCCGGACTTTGGATCTCGATGTCATTACCGAAGCACTCATTTCCGTCGCCTATACACTTCCAGATATTTTTCTGGCGACACTGATAATCTTAATTGGGTTACTTGGGGCAGGGGGATTGCGCACTTTGGTCACCACAACTTGCGAAGGGATAGGATTACCGGCCGCAAGGATGGCGGGACATTTAGCCTACGCGCTTTGCGCCACCGTTGCAGGGATCATGGCAGCTTCTCGATTAGGTTTTGACACGAGTTTCCTCTCTTCTTTTTTATTGATCCTCACCGCAGGATTCGTCGCCACCTTGGCCCTCTCTGTTGGACTCGGAGCAAGGCCTGCGCTTAGAAACTTGATTGGCACCTACTCGGTGAGACATTTTGTTCAAATCGGGCAAGAGGTCAAGGTTGGCGATATCACGGGAACCGTCCTAGATCTCACATCAATGGTCATCGTGCTTGATGTGAACGGAAAAAAAGTCGTGATTCCCGCATCACGACTCAATGACGCACCGATGACCATTCACCAATCACAAACTTAGGTTGTTCAAGAGAGAAAGACTCCTCTAACATTCTGGAAAGAAGAAAGCCTCCCAAGGCAATGGATTTTTCACTTTCAGCATGCTCAACGGTTGGCTATCGACCTCAAAAGGGCCACACCCACATAATCATTGGTACGGCCACTAACACAATAATCACTTCCAAAAGAAGCCCCATCCGCCAATAGTCGCCAAACTTATATCCTCCAGGCCCCATGATCAGAAGATTGTTTTGGTGCCCAATAGGCGTCAGGAACGCACATGAAGCCCCGATAGCCACGGCCATCAAAAACGGATCGGGATTCAGGTGTAAATTTTCTGCGCAAGCAAACCCCAAGGGCGTCATGACGACAGCGGTAGCCGCGTTGTTCATCACATCTGACAGGATCATGGTCACAGCAAGTACCACAGTTAACAGGAGGACTGGCGGAAAGTCCTGCGTAACCGAAATAAGGGTTGACGCCAGTATTGAGGTCACGCCATTCGTTTCCAATGCCCCAGCCACAGGGATCATGGCACCGATCAAGACAATCACCGGCCAATCAATCTGTTCATAGACCTCTCGAATAGGCACGATCTGTAAGAGCACCAGTACCGAAGCAGCCGCCACAAAAGCCACGGGAATTGAACACCACTGCAAAATGGCTGCTCCAATGGCTAGACCAAAGATACCGATCGTCAACCAAACCTGCTGAGGTCTGCCAACCGAAAGGTCTCGTTTCGCAAGAGGGAACGCCCCCAACCTGGAAATCGTTTCTCCAAGCTGCTCACTGTCCCCTTGAAGCAACAACACGTCACCAGATTGGAATTTGAAAGATTTCAATCTTCCTCGATAAGGCGTTCCCTGTCGAGATACCGCCAAAAGGTTCACGCCAAAACGGGATCGAAGATCAAGACTCCGTGGAGTATTCCCTGTCAGTCGAGAACGCCGAGATGGGACCACCACCTCGACCAAGGTCATATCCTCAGTACCAAAATGATTGGGGGCTTCCGGAGGAGCGTCATCCAATGGTTTGTTTTCTTCCTGTGTTGATTCAGTCGCCTTCACGTTTCCTGGCAATTGCAAGCCTAATGTTGACACGAAGTTATTAATCCCCTCTGACCCAGCTTCAATGAGAAGGATATCCCCGGCCTGAACCCGCTCCCGCACCGTTAAACGAAAGATGGAACGAGCCCCACGAATGAGCCCAACGATGAGAGCATCCGATTCCTCAGTCGATGCTTCAATTTCCAAAAGTGATTGGCCAATGATCGAAGAATCATCAGGCACCTTGATTTCAGTCATATAATCTTCGATATTGAATAACTCTTGCGTAGCTTTCCGTTTTCGTGATGCTGAAGGAATCATCCGCCACCCAAACACCGAGACGAAAATCACCCCAACCACAGCCACGACAAGCCCCGCCGGAGTGAAATCAAACATCCCAAATGAACTTCCGAGTGTTTGGGTACGTTGAGTGGCCACAATGATATTGGCCGGCGTTCCAATCAACGTGACGAGCCCACCGAGAATCGTGGCAAAGGATAAAGGCATCAGTAGTACAGCAGGAGAACGCTGTGCTTTTTCGGCTGATTGCAAAGCTACGGGCATCAATAAGGCCAACGCACCAACGTTATTCATGATGGAGGAAAGGCTGGCCCCTACAGTGGAGAGAAGCGCGACGTGGGTCGAGGGGCGTTGCACTGCACGGTCCACATACCGAGCGACGAGAGAAACGGCCCCTGAATTCAGTAGGGCCCGACTGATGATGAGCACAGCAGCAATCGTAATCGTGGCAGGATGACCAAATCCAGAAAAGGCCTCTGCTGCTGGGATCAAACCTGAAAGGGTACAGACCATCAACGCAAGAATAGCCACCAAATCAAAACGCTATCGATCCCAAACAAACAGAACAAAGATGACCAACAAGAGACCCAGAAGAAAACCCTGTGCGGTATTCATGATGTATAACACTTTCAACAAGGACTTAACATTAACGTTCAAGAGAAAAGTCGTGAATGGAGTTCTCACGAAAATTCAGGTAGCATCCTACCATGGCACAAAAAAAATCTCGCATCTTGCTCGAACGCGCCTTTGTGATGCCAGAGGATTTATCGCCCTGGCGAACCATCGCTATCCGCATAGGACTGATTCTCATCCTACTCCTCTTTCTTGTTTCCTACTTATGGATGGATCGTGAGGGGCTCAAAGATCACGCCGATGGACAGATCAGTTTTACAGATGTGATCTATTTCACCATGGTCACCATCACCACCGTCGGGTATGGCGATATCGTCCCGGTTACTCCGCAAGCTCGACTGTTCGATGCCTTTGTCATTACGCCCATTCGCATGTTTATTTGGGTGCTCTTTCTTGGGACGGCCTACCAGTTGGCGGTCAAACAATTTACAGAGGGTTATCGCATGGCAAAAGTCAAAACACGCCTAGATCAACACGTAGTCGTCTGCGGCATCGGGTATACCGGACTCGCAGCCATCAAAGAATTAATCGCAAAGGGTACGAGTCCAGAACAAATCTTAGCCATTGATTTGCGTGATGATCGCATCCATGCGGCTGTAGGGTTAGGCGTATTCGCCATTCGTGGGGATGCCTCAAAAGAGAGCACGCTTCGGGATGCCGTTCTGGACAAAGCCAAAGCGATCATCATTACGTCTGGACGAGATGACACCAATGCTCTTACTTTATTGACCGTGCGAAATATCTGCCCAACGATTCGAACACTCGTGAGTGCCAAAGAAGAGGAAAACGTCAAACTATTGAAGCAAGCCGGTGCCAATACAATCATTACCCCGTCCACATTTGGCGGATCGATGCTTGCCTCTGCGGTCAATCACACACATTTGGCACGATATATGGAAGACTTACTCACGTCAGGAGGGAAGGTCGATCTAATTGAAGAAGAAGTGCAACCGGAAGACGTGGGAAAATCGACACTCGATTTTCTTCCCAATGTCGTATTGAGAATTTACCGCGATGGGAAAACATTATCACTCGATGAATTCCGAAGAAACGAACGAGTCAAGCAGGGTGATATGATGATGATGCTCAAACATCATCATACAGACGAGCGCTCGGATTAGTGACCAAGAACGTACGTCCCTTACGCATCGCCTAATTGTTCAATACATTTGGCCCAACCTGCTGGCCCAACACCTTCAACCCGGATGAGCTGCTTAAACGCGATGCCACTTTGGTATCCTCCACCAGGCTGTTCCACTAAAAAAGGATAATCCGCCTGTTCCAGTACGGGGATGTCATTCAGACTTGCACCAATCGCCGCCACGCGAATGGCTCCCCAATGTTGCCGACAGAGATCAAGAATCGCACGACAGGCATGTCCTTTATGTGTGCCACCTATGAGGTGAGCAAAACGCCCAGCCAGGACCACCAGCAAGCCCAATTGCCCTGCTTCATGCCGGATTTCAAACATCTTTGACGGGTCATTGACCAGAAAGGGTTCATCATATTCTCGTTTTTGGGCAGCCATCGCTTGAATCGGCGACAAGCCGGTCGTGGCAATCACATCATCTAAACTCATATCTCCAATGCCTTTGAGGCGAATGCCTAGCTTTTGTTCTATGGTTCGTAATCCTTCGCGAAGGGTGGAATATGGAGTCCCGAATTCAAGCACATGATAGCCCTCTCGCTGAATGCTTTGCTCGGGAACCGAGGGGAAATACCCTTCAGGAATATACACTGCTCCACCATTTTCAATGATAAACGGATCGGCATTCCCCATCTCCCGACGCATCGGCTCCACTTCAGCAAAGGTCTTGCTTGTTGAGAACATCACGGGAATGCCTCGAGACTGCACATCCTCCAATGCCGATCGGGCAGGTCCATACTCATGGGTCTCGGCATCAAGCAAGGAGCCATCTAAATCTGTCAGGATTACAAGGCGCGACTCTGGATCCATAAGTAATAACCTTTATTGTCAGGTAAATGTAGGGATTTACACGGAAGATGAGGAAGTAGCCCGCTCACGGTGGACGGCTGCTGCAAATTCGAGAAGATCTGGATCATGTTGCCATTCTTCAAAGGGTCGACTAAGTTTACGTTGCCACACCGGATAGGCCCCTTCAGGGGCACCTGGGACATTCGGCGTATCCACTTCTCCTAATAAATCCTCTAGAGAAGTCGCAACAACCCTGCAAGGAGTTCTCGCCAAATACGCATAGGTCGCCTGACACAACTCATCAGACAATTCAGGAATTTCTTCGGCCCGAGAAGGGATACCCTTTGGTAGCAACCGCTGTTTGTTCAAAGCCTCCAGCAAGGCCTGCCGATCCTGAGTCCGGCTCACTCGGTCCTGAGCGATATGCGATACAGAAGGGTATAACCCAATTTGCTCCTTCGTCTCAATGTCTCGACCCAACCAAAATCCACGAAGCGTTGGAAGGTCGTGGGTATTTACAGAGGCAAGTGCTTGTTCTGGAAACCTTTTTGGTGTTCGGTACCCTTTCCCATGAGGCTTTTCAAACATCAATAACCGATAGGATAAGAGGCCAGCTTGAGCAAATTTTCTCCGAATCTGGGGAGTCACCGTTCCTAAATCCTCGGCCACAACCATCACGCGCTGCCGGACACTTTCCAAAGCCAGGATGGCCAACAACTCATCCGTCGGATATCGGACATACGCACCTTCACTCCCTGACTTTCCTTCGGGAATCCAATAGAGTCGAAACAGACCTAAGGCATGATCCACCCGCAACATACCACCATATTGCATATTATGGTGAAACGTTTCACGAAGAAAACGGTACCCCTGCGATCGCAACCCACTGGGAATTGGTGGTTGCAAACCCCAATTTTGGCCCGACAAATTAAAAGAATCAGGAGGCGCCCCGATCGAAACGCCTTTGGCTAGCTGCTCTTGAAACATCCACGCATCGGCCCCATGGGAATCAATACCCACCGCCAAATCATGATACAACCCTAAAGACAATCCAGCCTGTCTCGATGTGGTATTTAACGCACTAAGCTGCTCCGCACATTGCCATTGCACATATTGATAAAACCGTACCCGTTCTTGATGTTGCTTCGCAAATGCTTCGACTGCCGAAGAAGAAGCATTCTGAAACTCCAAAGGCCACTCCTGCCATCCTGCTTGAGAATACTGTTCCTGTAACACTTGAAAGATCGAAAATCGATGCAACGCCACTCCCTGCAATTGAATAAAATTCTCAAATGCGAGATCCCGTTCAGAACCCGTGGAGGCATGATGTTGGCAAAACGCGACATACAAGGCTTCCAAGATAGGAAATTTCACGGAACGCACGGCCGCATAATCAACCAAACGACAGTCCCTCAGAGCTTGTAGACGATCCTGGAACGCTTGGCTATTGACCTGTTCCTGTATCTTAGGAGAATTTCGATATTCTGGAATCGCCTCAACATCAAGATACATCGGGCTAAAAAATAATCGGCTCGATGGAGAATAGGGGCTGATCGTTTTTTCCGGAAGCGCGTGCAGTGGATTGATGCCAATAGTCGAAGCACCAAGGCGGCTCCCTGCCCATTCGGCGAGCATTGATAGATCGGTAAAATCACCAATGCCCCAGTTTCGCCGGCTAGACAATCCGTATAGCTGGGCGGTCACTCCCCAGGATCGATGAGGCTCCTCCGGCACATAACACTGTTTTGGCGCAACAATAACTAAGCACTCACCTTTTGCGGACTGAGATGACCATGAGGCGGTGACGGTTAAGCGGTAATAACCCAGAGGCAAGTTCTGGGGAACGGTCAGACCCAAACGGCAGTGGGACTTTCCCCTTATGGTGCGGGAGGAAGTGAGGGACAGCTGTCCTCCAGAACTCTCGCCACTCACTCGAGAGCCTTGCTCACCGTCGAGCTGCCAATTCACACTCAGTTGGGAAAGCTCATTGGACGGCAAAGGAAGTGTAAGTTGCCACATGGGAGACACATCGTGTTCCCAGATTACACTCACGTCATCAAGCACTCTCGTCCACGACTGCCGGCGAAGGGCTTTCAATGACTGTCGAGCCTCTTGGTCCGTTGACACCTTCACCTCCATAGCCTGTAACAATGCTTGCAGAGTCAGGACCGGAACGACATGATCCGTACCCATCCCGTCACGGTATTTCAACTCAATACCATGAAGACGTGCGAGCACCTGAAGGGTTTTTTCAAATTTTGGGGTCAACGACATTTTACTTGGATGGTATGGGGACAGGTTCAGAGTCAACTACTGATTCAGGAGGCTGCCGGGAATCTTGGTCAGAGGCCAGCCCGGCGGGCGACTGATTCCCAAATTGATCGGGCTTCATCACACCTTTAATCACGGGATCATGAATAAACGGAGCATACTGCGCAAGTCCTAAGGTCACCTCATCCTGTTCTTCAACCAATAGATCGATTTCTGACATTTGTTGAGTAAAGGTCGCAAGTAAGGCGCCTTGGGGAGTCGATACGGTTAAGAGCAATCGTTCGCTATCCTGATGCTTTCGAACGACGATACCCTTGACCACTTGGGTGTGCGGTTGAAACGCCACAGGCAAATACTGGGAAACGGACGCTGGAACAAACCGAGTTCCGCTAAAACCTGTCCCCACGCCAACAACAAAGATTATGATACCAGCCCAAATTTTCATTAAAAATACACTTTCATAAAATTCTCAGCACTCCAGACATTCAGCCAACTCACACAAGCACAGAGTGATTTTTAAGGCACCATACTATTTTCCCCCACAGATACCTATGTCAGACAATCAAGGGGCGAACATTTGAATCAAAGAGGACGAGCCACTTTTTTCCCTCGATCAACCATGTCGTTGACCGTCTCCTTCGCATCCTCCACCCACTCACCGGCACGCTCCCCGACATCTTCCATCATCGTTCGAAGGTGCCGTCGAGTCCGACTTCCGGACTGTGGGGCCAGTAACACTCCCATACCTAAACCAAAAATTAACCCCGAAATAAATGTTAAGCTCGCAACCACAAGACAACGTGTTTCGGAATCCATACGCCCTCCATTTGATTACCTGGGTTCCTATTAACCATCTTCAATCACTCTCGACATATCTCGACGTCCCTTCTAGGGGTGGGGACCTCATCTATACAAAGATTGCAAAATAACCAATCGGCACACTTTTTCACATATTGACTTCTATCCAGCGAAAATTTCATACAAACCACAGTAATGTTCTTCTCGGCACTTAGATAAACAAACTGAGGGGAAGGGGTAAAGATTTTACCTGTTGGATTCACACACAATAGACTAACTTGCAACCACCCATTCTCAATCCCTTATAGGTCCGTCCCCCCACATTTTACGAACCCACATGGTATTGTCGCGCATCCCCCTTCTTCCGTCCATGCAAAAAAAAAGCCTCATTCCATAAGAAATGAGGCTCAAGATATTTTGCGCAAAGAATAGGGATACGAAATGTTTATCCTTGGGTTTTCCGATACCGCCAAGCCACCAATCCTGCTAAACCAGAGCCTAAAAGAATCACCGTCGCGGGCTCTGGTATGGGTTCAACATTTCCCTTCAGATCGACTCCTAACCCCCCTGAATACGGTTTTAATGCACCCCCTTCTTTATCCCAATTATTTCCCCATAACACCAGTGTTGTCTGCGTCAGACGGTTTGGGCCCGTGCTGTTATTCATAAAATTGATCGCATCAAAGTAAAACGTCCCTGAACCTGGATTTGGACCACCCGTGAGGAGATAATCTAGTGTACCGTCAACAAACCCATTGGCCTGCTGTGCTAACGACCCACCCGTAATATTAAAAGTGGCCGAACCACCACCGCCAACAATATCAGTCGTTAATACCCCCATGATATTGGCCAACGCCAAACTCCCCGGAGTGCCGGTGAGGTCACCCAATAACATCCCACTGATGTTGTTATAGAGTACACTCCCTCCCGTATAGTAACCAGGAAAACTTCCCGATTGGCTACTGGCTGCATGGATGAGGCTAAATCCAAATCCCCCCATGTTTCCACTCGGTTCGATAGTAATTTTCACAGGGCTAGCCAACACTATCGAGGTGCAAAAGACGCCAAAAACACATGCACCCAGGCTATGACGAATCATTAATTGAACATTCATACAATTCCTCCCTCGATACTGGTCTCACCCCCCCCCTCCAAGATGGAGAGGATTCAGAACAATTACCTTTTCGGTTCTTTGTCTATTTTTGTTAACCCAGAACTAGCCGCCTTAATTTGACGACCAAAGCGAATCAACATAGTCTGGACCTCACCAAAACTAAGAGGGGCCAAAGAATGTAAAATGAGGATTGAGAGTCTCCCTCTCACAGAGCCGAAAATGTGGGGAATGCCTAGGAAGGAGAAATTTGGATGAGATGCAAGGAAATTTAGAAAAACAGACTAAGAGCCTGCCTTCTTCAATAATGCGCATTAATCAAGACATTTATTTGGTCACTTTAAATCAAACGCAGTCGGTGTAAACACAGACATCACAACAACGGTGAGGGAAAGTTCTGACCATCACACACCATGACACTTTTTGTATTTCTTGCCACTGCCACAGGGACAAGGATCATTGCGCCCAACCTTGTCTTCGGCACGTTGAACGGTTTTGGGCGCGACACCTTCCCCGCGATTCAAGGTAATCTCTCTCGGTTTAGTGGCTTCCTCAACTTCTTCAGGTCGTTCGCCTTGGACAAATTGCACTTTGAACAATCGTTCAAGTGCATCGGACTTAATAATATTCATCATCCCTGAGAACATGTCATAGCCCTCACGCTTATACTCGGCAAGGGGGTCTTTTTGTCCATAGCCTCGAAGGCCAATGCCATCGCGCAATTGGTCCATGCTCAGCAAATGTTCCTTCCAATGATGATCTATCACGCCCAACACCAAGGAGCGTTCGACTTGATGCCGCGCATCAGGGCCAATTTGTTGGTCACGTTCCTCTTGCTTTTGTTTAAACAAGGTCCGCATCCGTTCCAGTAATTCCTCGCGGAGTCCATCGCGGCCCATATCCTGAATTTCTTCGACTTTGATAACTTCCGTGCCAAATTGCCCGTGAACGATTTCACACAAGCCTTTTAAATCCCAGGCTTCGGCATATTCTTCTTCAGGACAATGAGTAGAAATAAGAGAATCCACCACATCCTCGACCCAATCTTTGACATCGTCTTCCAACGACTCACCAGTCAGCACCCCGCCCCGATGGGCATAGATAATTTCCCGCTGTTTATTCATAACATCATCATACTCAAGAAGCTGTTTGCGAATTTCGAAATTATGCGCCTCAACTTTTTTCTGCGCATTTTCAATAGATTTGGTCACCATATTGTGCTCAATGGGCACACCCTCCTCCATGCCCAATTTGAGCATAAGATTGGACACACGCTCGGATGCAAAAATACGCATAAGATCATCCTGAAGCGAGAGAAAGAATCGAGTTGATCCTTGGTCGCCTTGACGACCTGCACGACCACGCAGCTGATTGTCAATTCGTCGGCTTTCATGACGCTCGGTGCCGACAATGTGCAACCCACCCAACACCAACACCTCTTCCCGTTCCTTTTCGCATTGCGCTTTAATTTTTTCGAACGCGGCCTGTTTTTGTTCTTCGGTCAGGTCCTCACCACGATAGACCACCTGCTGTTTATACAAGGCATCGGGACTGCCTCCTAACACGATGTCGGTTCCTCGTCCCGCCATATTGGTGGCCAAGGTCACCGCACCTTTTTGCCCCGCCAGTGAAATTATTTCAGCTTCTTTCTCATGGAATTTGGCATTCAACACATTGTGCTTCACGCCCTGATGCTTCAGCATCGTGGACAACCGTTCGGACTTTTCAATCGAAATCGTTCCGACTAACACGGGCTGCTGGCGCTCGCTGTATTCTTTGATTTCCTCAGCAATTGCTTGGAATTTTTCTTTTTCCGTTCGATAGACGACATCAGGATAATCTGTTCGAACCATATTCCGATTCGTGGGGATAACATTCACATCGAGGTTGTAAATCTTGGCAAACTCGGCAGCCTCAGTATCAGCGGTACCAGTCATTCCAGCGAGCTTCTCGTACATTCGGAAAAAGTTTTGGAAGGTCACTGAGGCCAAGGTCTGATTCTCGTTCGCAATCTTCACGCCCTCTTTGGCCTCAACAGCTTGGTGCAAGCCATCGCCCCAACGACGCCCCGGCATTAATCGGCCAGTGAACTCATCAACAATTTGTACTTCCCCATCTTTGACCACATAATCAACATCTCGCTTATAAATGGCATGGGCCGATAACGCCTTGACCACATGATGCACCAAATTGAGATTCCGCATGTCGTAGAGATTTTCCACGCCAAGTAATTTCTCAACTTTCACATTTCCTTCTTCTGTCAATGTTGCGGTTTTAGATTTTTCCTCAATCGTATAATCCTCTTCCGCTATTAATTGAGGGATGATGCGATTAATTTGGCTATACAAATCGGTATTTTGTTCGGTCGGACCGGAAATAATCAGCGGAGTTCTGGCTTCGTCAATCAAAATACTATCGACTTCGTCCACGATGGCATAATGCAAGTCACGCTGCACTCGCTGCCTAAGATCCGTCACCACCAGGTTATCGCGAAGATAATCAAATCCAAACTCATTGTTCGTTCCGTAGGTAATATCGGCCCGATAGGCTTCCGGTCGGGTGCATGGGCGCAGACAATTCAGCCGTTTGTCCGCCGCTTCATAGTTGGGATCGTAAAAAAATGATGATTCATGTTGAATGACGCCAACAGAACACCCCAGCGAATGATAAACCGCCCCCATCCACTGTGCGTCGCGCTTGGCCAAGTAATCATTGACCGTAACTAAATGCACGCCTTTCCCTGTCAAGGAATTGAGATACACGGGAAGGGTGGCGACCAAAGTTTTGCCCTCACCGGTTTTCATTTCCGAAATTTTTCCATGATTCAGCACCATGCCGCCCAAGAGCTGCACGTCGAAATGACGCATGCCCAACTTGCGACGCGAGGCTTCCCGACATACAGCAAAGGCTTCAGGAAGGAGAGCATCCACCGATTCCCCAGCCTCGATTCGCTTCTTAAACGTTTGGGTTTTATCCGCCAAGGCCTCGTCTGAAAGAGGTTGGAGGGAGGGTTCTAATTCGTTAATTTGATCGACGATAGGCTGATAGGCTTTCAGCTCTCGCTCATTTTTACTGCCAAAAATCAGATTGAGAAGACGAACAAACATAGGTTTTCCACAGGGTTCGGTTAAAATTGAGAAATTATCGACATTTCTGACATTACGAACTTCGAGACTAGTATACCTGATTGGAAACATGAATCAACCAGAGATCAAAGATAGGGGGACACCGTATTTTTGAGAAAATTCTGGATTGTCGTGTCACATCGGTAGGCTTTGATGGGTTTATCGATCCATTTATAATGTGATAATATTCAAAGGTTTGTCGGAACGATGATTAGCGGATTAGCGTTTTGCTGGCTTTTCGACTGTTTAAAAAGCTCTATGTGATGTTACCTTTATTTCATATTCGACTTGCCATTTACATCGGCATATTGTTGAGCACCTTATTCCACTTTGAAATGGTCATTGCAGAAGATATTCTAGATGAACCAGTGGAAACTCTCGATACGATCGAGGTCCCAGCGACCTTTGTCATTCGAGAAGAACGAACCATTTCAATCCCTTTTCCCACAATGAGCAACTTGATACCTTTTTCATCCGAACCCCTGGCACCCGTCGATCCATTTCACAGGGGGGCGCCCAAGATGGCAAAAGCCAAAATGGCCCGCGATCCCATCGCTGATATTAAAGGAATCCGTAAACCGGTCAGACCCACGAAAGCCGAGCGCCCCCCCTATCCCCAATTTGCCCGTGAACAGGGATGGGAGGGCACGGTGGTCCTGAGAATTCGAGTCAATCAGGGAGGATCTGTCGATTCGGTAAAAACGCAAAAAAGTTCAGGATTTCCGATTCTTGATGAAAGTGCCGTACAATCAGTCAAATCATGGAGGTTTGCCCCAGCCAAGGATGGGGAGTTCCCCATTTCCTCGACAGTTGACCTTCCTATTCGATTTGATCTAGATGAGCAATAACGAAATGTTATCATGGATATTTTACAAACAGAGGCATTATGAGTAGACGATTACCCATCACGTACATCATTCGAATCACGCTGTTTACGCTGGTCCTAGGCATACAGGGACCGCTCTTGACTTGGGGCGATGACGCTCAAGATCTCTACAATCGAGCGCTGGCTGACGTCCAGAGGCAAGACTTCTCCCAAGCGGCAAAGGTGCTACAACAAGCACTGACAGTGTTCCCACGCTTTGCCGCAGGACACCATTTATTGGGAGTCGTATTGTTTAATGGATTGCATCAATCTGATAAAGCCATTCAACATTTGGAACAAGCCGTCACCCTGCATCCTAATTTTGCTAGGGCCTACCTCGATCTCGGTCTCGTCCATCAACACGCAGGAAATATGCCGAAGGCCAAACTAGCCTTGCAAAAGGCCGTGGAGGTCTACCCTCGCTATGCTGAAGCCCAACTCAATTTAGCGTTCGTCCTTGATCAGATGGGTTCCCCACAACAGGCCATTGAAGCCTACAATGCCGCACTCAAGCTAGATCCCAAACAACCCACGGCGTTGTATAACCTGGCGACCCTCTATGACCACCAAGGCAACACCGCCCAAGCGAAGCACTATTTAGAGAAACTCACCCAGATCGATCCGAATCACGCCAATGCGTGGTTGACCCTGGCACAACTCGCCGAAAAACAGAACCTCACGAGCCAAGCCATTCAGGCCTATCAGCATGCGCTACGCAGTAACAACGATTTACTCGAAGCCCATTACGCCTTGGGATTTTTGTTTCAAGCCCAAGATCAATCCCCACAAGCCGTGGAACATTTCACGCAAGTCATTCGGCTTGATGCGAAACATGCCGAAGCCCATTTAAACCTCGGAGTGCTCTTTGCCAACTTGGACAAACTCGAACAAGCAGAAAAAGAATATCAATCCGCCATTGCTATCAATCCCAAACTCGTGGAGGCCTATTATAACCTTGGGGTCTTTTATGAATTTTATCGAAAAGATACAGGTCGGGCGTTAACCCAATATCGTAAATACGTCGAATTGGGTGGCAAAGACGAACGAGTCAGAAACCTGCTCAAAAAAACCAGCCAATGACGCTTGTGACTCCCGTCGATATAAGACTGATCCCTTCGGGTCCACCAATGTTCCCATTTTGGGCATGGTCTGCCCTCCTGCATGTTGGAATCGTGGCATTGTTGAGTCTCCTGCATTTCACCAAAAATATTGAGCCCATCCGGTCCGTGGTCAAAGTCACTCTCGTTGAAGCGACCACCTCTCAACCGACACCGACACCCACACCCACAGCTCCTACCCATAGAAAATCCACGCCCCCAGTCTCACCCCAACAAAAGACACAAACCCCGATTGAGCCCGTGCCACAAACACCGATTCTCATGAAGGCTCAACGCCCCATCACCGCGATGACTCAACCGACCATCTCAATTCCCCGACCGTTACCAACTCTCCCCACTCGAACCACGATTACCCAGATTCCGGTTCCATCCCAACCCGTCGAGACTGTTCAGACCAAACCCCGACGCGTGCTTCAAGATACTCGTGCCACCAACAATTTAAATCTCAAAAACTTTTTGAAAGTGGCCCAACGTTCAACAGCCTCACGCACCCCGACAGCACAAACCACGGCACAGCTAGGGATCGTGTCATCTGTGGCGACCCTGCCACCAAGTTTATCGCGCTCTTCGACTGGCTCTGATTCACCCACGAGGCAAAGTACTCCACGAAAATTGACACCCATTGTGCTCAAGGCCATGATTCCTGGCTCTGGAAGCATTTCGAAATCTAAAGTTGGACTTGATCGAACCATTCCCCCCGTCTATCCTCGCATCGCCCGGGAGTCAGGCTGGGAAGGTACAGTCTTGGTCCGCGTCACTGTGCAACCTGATGGAAGCCCAGAATCGGTCAAGATTCAAAAAAGTAGTGGTCATAGCATCTTAGATACCGCAGCCCTTGAGGCTGTCAAAAAATGGAAATTTTCTCCGGCCAAAGATGGTAATATCCCCATTCGAAGCGTGGTGGAAATCCCCATCAATTTTGATTTACGCAACCAACAAGGATAATTGATATGTTCAATAAGGATCGACGCTCATGATACAAATGCTGATCGCTGGCGGATGGATGATGATTCCCATCGTCATTAGTTCTCTCGTTGCCGTCTCTATCGTGCTTGAACGAGGATGGTTTTTTTATCACATGCCCGACAATGACCATGCGGAACGGATGATCAAGCTTATCACCCAAGGTAAATTTACTGACGCCTTGGCGCTAAATGACCGTGAACCCGATTCCATTCTCCGCGTGTTAACCGCTGGCATTCATTCTCGTGCCTCTAGACCGGAAAAAGCCATGGAAGCTGCGGGCATTGCTGAACTCACGAATATGAAACGCGGGATGCCCGCCTTAGATACCATTGTGACCTTGGCCCCACTTCTTGGTCTCCTAGGAACCATTATGGGTATGATCGATTCCTTTGGCGTGATGGCTGACCAAGGCATTGGGCAACCTCACGCGGTCACAGGTGGGGTCGCCGAAGCCCTAATTTGTACGGCAGCCGGGATTTTTGTCGCGGTGATCGCCCTCGTCCCTTACAATTATTTTCTATCACGCATTGAACGACACACCGAACTCATCGAGTACTATGCCACTCGAATTGAATCATCACTAAAAGATACTACGGAGAACACACCGAGTGAGACTGCCAGTCGCCGCAAAAAAGAAAGCACGAATTGAGATCATCCCCATGATCGACACCATGTTCTTCTTGCTGGTGTTCTTCATGATTGCCACACTTTCCATGACCTTACAAAAAGGCATGCCAGTGAACCTTCCGACCGCCGGATCGGTAACCGATGACATTCCAGAACAAATTTCCCTCACCCTGACGAAAAAAGGGGAATTATTCTTTAACAAAGAACCGATCGTCATTCTGGACCTTGAACCCAGACTGCTAAGTCTGGTAGACAAAGGGGGAGAGCCGTCGATTGTCATTAATGCGGACGAAGCAGTCCCCCATGGCCGAGTGATAGACGTCATGGATTCCGTAAGAAAATCCGGCATTATGAATATGGCCATTGCTACAAAACCTGAGAGTTAACACCTTGACCATGCTCCCATCCGATCACACACGAAAAGCCCTCACGCTGACGGCAAGTGTTGTTGTCGGACTGTACCTCTCCATTGCCCTTGTTGCCTTCTTTTGTGCCACGACGCATACGAACCATCATGGGCATCAAGCCAGCCATTCTTCTTTATGCACCTGGGCCTGCCAAGCTAATAATTCCGTCAGCCTCATATCACTCGCCACACCAATACTGCCTATTCTTCTTGCAATAACTCTTGTTGAACTTCTTTTTACTTCTCCTCGTACTCCTTCCAAAGTTTTTCATACGCCCCGCGGACCACCCAAGTTTTAACGTTCCAGCATAATTTCTTCAGAAAAAGAATCATCAGTCGTGATCCATCGTTCGTATTTCGTGAAAGAACCATTTCCGAAATACCAAGTCGGCTCAAAGAGTGGGGGCAGTCATGTTAACTTTGATAGTGAGATGTTTCCTTGGGCTTCTCGTCGTGGGAATGAGTGCTGGATTATTCGAGAATAGCTGGGGCATGGGGTCCCGCGTGCCAATTGAAGGCACTCCAGCCGCCGAATTCCAACTCACCGATCTTCAGGGACAAGCCCATCATCTTTCACAATATCGAGGAAAAGTCGTGCTGCTGAATTTTTGGGCCACGTGGTGCAAACCCTGCACCAAAGAAATGCCGGCCATGCAGGAAGCCCACGACCGCCTCAAAGCCAAAGGGCTCGTGGTCTTAGCCGTCAATGAGTTGGAAGAAATCGACCAAGTACGAGCGCATATTGTTGAGTATGGCCATACCTTTCCTGTCTTACTCGATCCGGATAACGATGTGGCCAATCTCTACGGAGTCTACGGGCTTCCTGTCACGGTATTCATTGATCAACAGGGAATCGTTCAGGAATATCTGAAGGGCGGACTGCTCACTGAGGAAAGAATCAATCGAATCTTTGAAAACATGACCGCCCAGGGACAAAAAGCCGCCTTAGTGAAATAGACGTTATGAAATTCACGATTCGCCAAGCCGTTACAATTACAGTCCTGGGCTGTCTCCTGTCGTTAAACAGTGTGGCGTTGCCCCAGGTGGTCATGCATAGCCTTCACCACGACCACCACTCATCGTCTACCCACAACTCACCAATCTGTTTCTGGGTATGTACCGCTGGGCAGATGGAAGAGTCGTCGGATATTCTCCAAAACCCCATCGCTCAGATTATTCATACCCAGGACATTCAACTTCGCTCCCAACCACTCTGGACACCACGTGCCCAACAATACCCTCGCGGTCCTCCCACACAGCTCTTCGTCTCGTAAATTTAAAAACATCAGTGTCAGCTTTTCACGCAACTATTGTCCCTTGATGGTACCCCTGGGAAAATCCTTGGATTGATGTCTGAAAAACTGCTGTGTTGTCAATTCCTACATAGGGGAATCTGCCAAAAATGAAATTTTACTATTGAAAATTTAAGGAGTTTCAAGTTATGAAGAAGTTTCTAGCACCTATAGGTTTCGCCTTTTTGACTGGATGCCTCACGATGTTGACTTACAGTCAGACAGCAACGGCTTCATGTGGGTCCGTAAACTGCTTTATGGTCATTGGATCACAAGCAGGCATCCCGCAAAAAGGCACCGTCACCACCAATCTCATTTACACCAACATCAACCAAGGGGATCTCCTTGATGGAACCACCGGGGTGATTCCGGCGGTGGAGATTGATGATCGAAAAATTGTCCTTGGCGAACATCGAGAGCGTTCAACTCGAACACAAATCACCACAGTCGACGTCAATGTTGGGGTTACGGATCGAGCAGCCATACAGGTGACCGTCCCCATTGTTGATCGATCGCATCTCCATGACGTAGAGATTGGAGTTCCGGATGAAACCTCCGAAACTTTTAACGACACCGGGTTGGGGGACATCCGCATCACAGGTAAATTAAATGCGTTAACCTCACTGAAAGATATAGTGGTTTTAGGTTTTGGCGTGGAGCTGCCAACTGGCAAAAGCATGTCCAATACCGATGGTTCAAACGCCACACAAGAATCTGCACTCCAAATAGGCCGAGGCAATGTCGGGCTCATCGGTTCGGTCTATCAAGCTCACCAAATTATCCCTCAAGTCCTCAGCCAATTTGCATCAGCCTCCTATCGCCACACCTTCCGCAATGATGCAGGGTACCAATTCGGCGATGAATATATCCTGAGCGCAGGGCTCAATTGGGAAACCTTCACCTGGTTAGTGCTCACGGGGCAATTCAATTGGCGCTATCTCACCCACGATAATTTCAGCGGATCCTTGCACCAACATCCCGGTGGTATTGTGATTGATTCGGCGATCAAAAACCGGCGCGTTCCGACTACCGGATCTACCACGTTAATGTTTACCCCTGGGATCACT
>JAQBUF010000025.1 GCA_027623995.1 Nitrospirota bacterium | reverse complement strand
ACCGCTTGTGACGGCAAATATCGCCACCACACCAATTGCAACCTTGATCAATACCCGATGCATGCCTCGTTCCCCCTTCATGCGTGGTTCCCTCTCCGTATTTTTCTGACCAAGAAAAATTCAAAGCCGGCAGCAATCGCAATACCCAGCACCACATATCCGTACATAGAATTGTCTGGCGTGGGTTCAGCTCGAACAGACCACCAGGATGAGACAGCTTTTTGAGACCCTTTTTCCCTCGCCTCGCCATCCACTAATTCACCATCCCAAAATGCAAACGCGATGCTCCGCCATTCACCAGGAGTGATTTGGACATCGTGTTCATCCCCAGTAGCTAATGGTCGAGAAAACACAACACGCCACGTCCCTCCCTGCCAGACGCCAGTGGCCGAGACATCTTGCTGATCTTGAGCTCGAATCGTTTTAAAACCTTTCGCACTCATATCCGTGCCTTTACCATCTGCTTTTTTCCAATACCAAATATTAACTGGGCCACCTTCGACTTGAATCATCTCTTGCCCATGGGCAAAATGGGCTTTTTGGTCCCCCACCATAAATTCTAGCGCAGCAGCATCGGCTGGACTTTCAGTCGGATCTTCATATTCCACCATAACAGCGAGATCCTGGCCATTGTGCATGCCACGAACTTTAACCGTTTTGACAGTGACCTCTTGAATCCGATCTGGCCAATGCACTTGGGGAGCTAGGTTAAATTCTGATGGTTGGATGGCATTCCACGAAGCAGCATTAGGATCATCGGTAGGCAAAGAACCTTCCGTCAAATATAAACGAACCGCCACACTGGCAATTTTGCCTTCAGGCGGCTGGTCACTTGCAACACTCCAAGAAGCACCAAGCCCTATCGCGATGAGGAAAGTTCCTAATGCGACACCAAGAAATCTTTCACGTCTCATGTTCATGCTCCTTGGATGCTGTACAACCTGTCTATTTTTGTTCAGCACTCCTATTCCTCTTCCTCTTCTTCCCACGTTCGCGGGGATTGGTGGGCACCATCATATTCACCCATGATAATTTTCCAAATCCAATCGTCTGGCAATTCGAATTCCCATCTCGGCATGGCTGACTTCCATGGCATGCCTTCGATAGGAAGACCCACACCACCTTTTTTTATTCGCCAAAATAAATAGGCCTCTTGCAACTGAGCAATGGTCCCCGGATCACTAAAATTTGCCGGAGGCGGATTAAATCCCGGTGCTGCCGGACCCTTCCCATCAAAATTTGCCCCATGGCACGGAGAACAAAATGCGGCATAGAGCCCTTTCCCCATCATAATATTATCCTGTGTTTTAGGAAAAGGGTTAGCCAGTCCAACAAATTCTCCAGGAGGTGCTGGATGAATAGTTCGGTTTTCTGCTGGGGGCGCGTCACTTGGGGCCAATTTCGTATAGGTTTGCCAACCGACCAGTAAGGGAAATACCAAAAAGACCAAAATCCGCGCGGTTCCGGCAATGCCGGATTGGCCTTCTCCCGTAAGAAACCGTCCAACAGGTCCCATGAAATCCTCAAGACCCGCTCCACTCATGGTAAAGAAAATCGTCGAAGCAGCAAATGTCAGAGCCAAATATAAGAAAATTAAACTTGCTGGAAGAGGTGCTGTAAATTGGGGGAGAATGAACTTGAGAAACACATACATTCCCACCAACAAAATTCCAGCTTTAGCAAGAGGGTTTTTCATATGTCAGGCTCCAGGGTGAAAATTCAATAACAGCAATATCGATGACCAGAAACCATTAGTCATTCGTTGAGGATGTTCCATGAACTGCTACGGACGCGACCTTCATCTCTCCCCCTCCACTCTCACGAAGAACATCCTCGACTTTGATACTGATGGGTTCGCCGCTCATTTTTTGGAGGAACGCAATGACTGAATAAATCTCTTGCTCAGACAAGGCAATCGGGTTCTTATTAATATATGGCATCCGGGCTGGATATTCCTCAGGTACACCACCATGCCGGAAGTCCAAATAGATATACGCTTGAGGCTGCGTCAGACTTTCATAGATAAACTCTGGAGCAAGTTTCGCTCCAATTCCATTTAAATCAGGACACCTCGATGATTCACTTGGACCAATGGAGTGACATAAGGCACATTGGCCTTTACTAAAGAAAATCTTTTGCCCAATGGATGCCAAATCATCAGCCGTTTTGACTTTGGTGATATCGAAGGTTTCGATAGCAGGTGGCAATGACGCCATTTGAGGGACACTCAAGGCAATTAAACTAAAGCCCCCAAGGACAATGATGACAAACCCAACAACCCTGAGGAATTTTCCTTTGATGAAGAGCAGTATGAAGACCCCAAGTCCTACGACGATGAGACCAATTAATTGGAGTAACGCAACTTCGCTCATATGTCCTCGCTCAGGTTAGGTAAATTCAAAAACACCATTTTACCGAGTTACGGGGCGAATTCGTGCCCTATATTTTTAAAGTCTCTTCACCCACTCGTGGTGCGCCACCTGCCATTGCAGGAGTGACTCCACCAGAAATCTTTGTTGGGTCCTCTGCGGCTTGACCCTGTTCAGGTCCTTTTTTGACCTTATCCCCCATTGTCGCTACCCAGAAGATGAACGACACGAGTAAACAGAAGAGAAAGGTATTCAGTGACATAAATGCCGCGGCATACCCTAATGCAGGAGAGTATGCATATTCAGATGTATCTCTCATCACGCCATATATATGCCAATGCACACGAGAGGATGATCGGGCATATCCCATGAGGGACATCAACAGGATCACCATGACCGCGTTTAATACCAAGGCATAGCCAGCACGAATTGGCATTTGGCCCCAGACCATTTCAGTGGTCGTTTTGGCACTCTTCATGAGCAATGCCGTCAACGGTGTAAACGTGACCATGATAAACAAGACGATGAGCACCTGGGCGACGGAGAAATAATTAATCCGAATAATGGCTGGAACGAAGTACCCCCACACACCAAGCACAACAACCGCTATGCCACCAATAGCCAGTAATGCACCCATGACGGCTTTGGCGACTTTGGCCCAGGCTGCCGTCTCCTGTTTACCGGCCCGCCAATACATAATGAAACTCATGAAGGTGACCAATATCATAAGGTTCGAGACGGTCATCTTGGCAGACATCACGCCAAACACCCCAAGAAGTGGGTGATGAGTTCCCCCCATGAGTTGAGCCTCAGCCAAGCTCGCTACCAACGAATGCGGGGTCATCCACACACCAAGACACACCATGAGCACGACCAACATCGCGAGAATGGGGCGTTTATAGCTTTGCGCTGAGCCGGGGATTCGATAGGCAATTCCCATCCAGAAATAATAATTGGCCCCAAGGAAGAGGACACCTATGAGCATGGCCTGCAAGATAAAGAGCCAAGCCAAGAACCCTCCCATGAGGGTAATACCCATCTGTTGGTTATATTGATACACCTCCCGCATGAGCCAGTATCCAGCAAAGGGAAGTGGAAGCATGCCAAACACGCCGATGAAGTTTCCGACATAACCCATCCAATCATAATGGTCTTTTTCCTCCTTCGTTTGAGCAAGAAGGTATCGGACACCAGCATACGCACCACAAATGAATCCCCCCAACACCACATTAGCGATGAGACGATGGATATTTACCGGCCACCATGTTGGATTTTGCATGGCTGTCCAAGCTCTTTCGATGGCCGTTCCGTCCCCAAGCACCACAGGACTAGCTTGGAACGTGGCCCAACTATTGGGAACAATCATGATCCCGAGAGCAAATAAATTCAGGAGAAACCCCAAAAATATATGTAGGCCCTTCTTGTTTCCCTGCAAAGCATCCCACCCGTACCAATAAATGTAGAGTGTGGCGGTCTCAAGAAGGAACAAAATGCAGTAGGCAATAAACGAAGGGAAAAAGACATCTGACAAATAGGCCATCAATTTTGGGTAGAGGCCAATCAAGAGAAAGAGAAGAATCCCTCCAAACAAGGCAGTGGTCGCATAGGCCGATGTCAGGAGTTTTGTAAATTCTTTTGCCAGTTTGTCATAGCGAGGTTCTTTTGATCTCCATCCAACAATTTCACAAATCCAAGCAAAGATTGGCACTCCAAGCACAAAGCCCGCTAACAGTAAATGTTGTTGGGCCACGATCCACACAAGGTTCCGGCTTCCAATCCATGGAATATCGCGGTACTCGACAGACATCGCTTGCGTTGCAGCATCTTGAGCCCAGACGAACGCTGGGAGAAGGAGCAAAACCCAAAAGACACTCCATCCGGAGAGGGATGAATGTTTCACCTTTGGCAACCATGACTGAAGGTTTTCTACTGTGCCTCGGCTTTTCATGTGTGGTCCCTCATCGATGTGTCACCTATTAGCTGGTAAAGATCAAGTTCTCGATGGTCATTATAGCTGAACTTATTTGGGTGAAGGTTTTGATTCTTCCTTGCCCGCCTGGGCTTTATCGTTCTTAGGTTTCTCAACTCCAGAGTTCTCTTTTTCTAACTCCTTTATTGTGGCTTCCGCACGAGCCAAAACATTCTCCGCAGTTTTGATGGCCTCTTTAGGAACAATTTTCTTTTCAACTTTTTTAATATCAATGAATTGGTATTCTTCATGTGGATGATGAGTGCTCACTGGGATCAAATTCCAAAACAGGAAAACCACCACCACTCCGGCTCCCATAAAGGCAGTTAATAGCAGCGGTTGGTCTTTGGGAATTCGGATGGCATCCCATTGATACACAATGTCCTGGAAAGAACCATTAACTGCCGTTGAGGCACGAACCTGTCGTTGAGCCAAGGTGCCTAGACCAAACATCCATCCATACAGCATGGCAATCAGGACGAGCGTTGTCGGCGTCGCCCACATGAGCAACTCAATGGTAATTTTTTCCGCAACGGGAATGACCATGAAACTTTCTTCCACAAATTGGACTGTCGCGTGGGTCGCCGATTTGGCAAGGGCTTTCGCGCCGCCTACGACAAAATATAAAAGAGGAAGATAGATAGCGGAAAAAAGCGCCCATTGCGCCCATAAACGAAGGCCCATGCCTTTTGGTGAATCAATACTCAGTCTTTCAAGAAAAACGGTCCGTGCGCATAGACCAAGCGCCCAAATGTCGATAGGAATGGAAAGAAACAACAATGCCTCAAGACCAATTCCTTCCCATGGATGAATATGGGCAGCCAAAAGGAGAAGGACAATCACCATTTTTATGGGAAAGCCAGTCCAAAAAGTAGGCCAAAAAACAAGTAGCCCTAGTTTGACATTTGACATAACGGTTTAGTGCAGGAAATCTCTATTGATAATTGCCGAAACAGTAAAGACCAAAATCATGAGCATCACAAGAATCCAGGCAATCAAAGACACCGGACGTTTAAAAATATTTCGCTCTGGACTTGTATCAATAAATGGTAGCGCTGCCAATAATGCCATAAATGCACCAGGGAGAACGATGGCTCCCATCAGTTGCCCCAGTTCCCCCCCAAACATTTTAAGACGCAGTAGCTGGAAGAGGAACAAAAAGTACCATTCTGGCTCTGGATGGTAATCACCAGGGTCTGGAGTGGCCTCTTCAAGCAACACCACAGGTTCAAAAAAGGCCAAACTGCAAATAATCAAGAATACTGTGGCCATTGCCACGATATCTTTCCAGATCTGCCTTGGGAAAAAATAGTCCGTTTTGGCTTTGAGTTCTTCAGGGGTGCCCCTGAATGGTCCTGCAGGTCCTGCCTTACGGAATAAAAAGATATGGAGACCAGCTAAACCCATCAACGCGGCTGGAAGTACCATCACGTGGATCACAAAAAATCTACTGATAGTCATTTGGCCTGGGGTGGGTCCACCCTTTAAAAATCGAGCCATAAAATCCCCAATGAGAGGGGATTTGTCCATAATTTCGACGCCCACCACCGTGGCCCAGAAGGCTCTTTGGTCCCAAGGGAGAAGATATCCAGTAAACCCAAACGCCATGACTATCCCAAAGAGGGCGAGCCCCACCAACCACACCAATTCACGCGGCTTCTTATAGGCTCCCCAAAGAAATACCTGAGACATATGGGCAAAGACCATCACCACCATGGCTGATGATCCCCAGAAATGATAGCTCAGTAGGAACCATCCGTAATCCACTTCATGGATAATGTATTGAGTACTGGCGTACGCATGGTCCGTACTGGGCACATAATAAAACATCAACAAGATGCCCGTGACGACCTGCAAGATAAAAATGAAAAGCAGAACCGAGCCAAATGCATAAGCCCAACGAGAGCCACCAGGGACAGGCTCATTGAGCATTTTAGCTTGAATGGTTTTTAAACCAACTCGCTCGTCGACAAAGTCCACGACTTTTTCAAACACATTTGATTCGTTGCCTGAATTATCTTGGCCGTTCATGAAACCCTTAATGAAGTATACAAGTTAAGTGAGTCGAATTTGGTTTTTGACACCGGCTTTATATTCAATATCAATGATTCTGACTTCTCCAGCCGCATTCACTTCCATCGGCAAGACATCCAAGGCCCTGGGCGCTGGACCATCCACCACTCTCCCGGCTTCATCATAAATACTCAGATGACAGGGACACAGAAACACACCATCCGGGAAGTTCTTTGTTTTTCGCCATTTATATCCACACCCTAAATGTGGACATTTCCCAGAAAAACCAATAAACGGGTTATTGGCTTTATTCACCCATACGACATCCCCTTTATTGTCGTAGAACTTTTTGTCTTTTCCATCATAGACGGCTTTCCGGACTCCCTCCGTCGCCTTTACTATCCAAATATTTTTTTCTACTTGCTGCTCGGGCATAAACGCTTCCTTGAATCCCCGAGTAAACTTAAACTGGTAGCCAATATTTTCTTTTTGAATTTTCTGAACATTGCCCACGCCGAACCATGAATTATCATAGGGCTGGTACATTGGCTTCATGATATATTTCAGCACGGGAAATGCGAATGGCAAAGCAATTAAAGCACCGATCGCATGGGTCATATTGGCGAAAAAGTTTCGTCGGGGAACGCCGTGCTCAAGCCTTGGGTAGGGAACGAGAACTTCCCCAGGCTCCACATGCAAATTGTCTTCGAGGTGAGCTATTTCACAATCGTGTATCGTGACGTAGCAATCACGGTCCAATACGGGAAATTGCCCAAACTCCGACGATGAGCACCGCAGGACAATTTCTTCTTCATTAGGAACTTCTTGGACCTGACCAATCGGAACTTGCCGATCCATTCGCTGACCGCCGTACTCGCTCACGACCACATGACTGATTTCGTGAGAAATGGGGTCAACAATAACCTTAGAAATCTTCCCAACTTCTCCGTCAGAACACCGTGCTTTGGCTGCTAGTTTTGGTTGCATACGATGATAAAAACCTTATGAATTTTATTTCATCTTGATTGGCTTCGGCGTATTGACCGAGGCATCTTTCAACGTCGCAAGAAAAGCCACGAGGGCATCAACTTCTGCCTTGAACATCAAATCTTTGTACTTGTCAGGCATTTTGCCTTTTTCGTATTGCTTGTCAAAACCCTCCGCCTTCCAGCTCTTCGGATCTAAAATCTTTTCACGAAGCTCTTCGGGTTTCATAAGGTTTCCAATATTGTCTAATATTGGGCCGCGTTTTTTGCCACCTTGGCCAAAGAGTTTGTGACAGTTGTAACATTCCTGCAACTCCCACTGCTCTTTTCCAAGAGCGACCAAATCACCTGAGGCTGCGCCAGAAGACGAACCAGCCGCATCATCCACCACCACCGCACCACCACCAAGCGATTGCAATTGCTTTTCAATCGAAGCCGCTCGGTCGTTCAACTCTTTAGCTCGAGCTATCAACTCTTCGGCTTTACCCTGCTCGCTCATGGCTTTTCGCATTTTCAGAACTTTGTCAATTTTCCCTTTTTCATCCTCAGGGTCATACTGGGGCAAGATACTCGCTCCACCAATGTAGGCCCCTGACAGGACCGCATAAAATATGATCAACCCGATGACCGCCTTTGCACCTTCAAGGCGTGGCATGGTTGGAGCATCTAATAAAATAAAGACCAGCGCTCCCAACATTGCATACAGAAAGAACATGAACTGGAAAACTTCAGGGAAATGAGTAGCCCGCGCCGCGACCACCAAAATGATCCCTACGACAACACCAATCACGCCTTTTTTCATAATGTTCCGAGTCAAACTTTGCTCAGCCATTGTTTTCTTTCTCCAGAATTACTATTTGCCTCCGGCAGGAACCGGAATCCCTTGAGGAGCATCAGCCTTTTGCCCACTACCAGGCCTCAACGTCACCATGATGGAAAAACTGACGACGGCAAAAAATACAATCGTCACCCCAGTAATCCACCATGCAGAATACGAGAGGGTCGGCGTAAACGCCTCTGGCGTAAAATCAGGCACCAAATTATAGACATGGAAATATTTTCGTGTGAGCGACCGCACGGTACCCATGAGGCCCATGGTCCAAATGGCGCTAAAGGCCAAAAAGATCAACACAAACTGGGAAGCAAAATCTATTTTCCCCCAGATAATGGTTCCTTGCCGGATGGCTCGGTTATATAAGATGTAATTCACAATCGTGAGAAATACCAAGGTAAACGCGGCGGCGTTTTTGGCCGGCATGAGGGCCAACTCACTGGCCCATGACGGCAATTCGTTATGCTCTGTAGCCATCGCTTGAGTAGCCACAAATCCATGGGGTGTCATCCATATGGCATCGGCCACAACAATCATCAAAAACCCAACCTTAATCATTGTGAACGCCGACACGGTAAACCGAAGGCCAGGAAGCCGACTTAATATGGGAGGTAAAAACACTAATGCCGCTAAGAATAATAATGATTGCCACTCCGGCGGTGGGAACATTTTCCATGCCACTCCCATCACAGCAGGGATCAGCAGAACGGCAATCATGACCATTCCAGACATACGGACCTTTTCTACGCCCTGAATCCGTTTCATACTGAGCCAGATATAATAGTTACTGGCTAAAAATATTAACCCAACCATGGCTCCTTGCATTTCGAAGAACATGGAGAGCTGATCAGCCATCATATATGGGCAGATGGAGGCGTCATAATCACAGAGTTCGTAAGCCAAGAGATACCCCATGAAAGGAAGAAACAAAAGTGCTCCCACACCGATCATATTTCCCACAAACCCCATCCAATCATAATAGGAGCGATCTTCATCCGTCTTGGCTCCCATATACATATATGCCGCAATGAGGCCTGCGATAAATCCTCCAAATGTGACATTGCCAACCATTCGGTGGAGATTTAAAGGCATCCAACTAAAGTTAGCCATTTTGTCCCAGAGTCCGGCCGTCTGGATATATTCGACTAATGAAAGCCCCTCAACGGCTTTTGCCGGGGTATTCATAAATGAAGTTGGTCCGTCGATGGCAAATAAGGTCACGGTCCCCACGATATTTAAAAGAACCCCAAGAGCAATATGTCGAGCTTTCTGCGGTCCCTTCATGGAGTCCCAGGAGTAAAAGTATGTGTACAGAATGAAGGTTTCAAGAATAAACAGGAGAGGATAGACGATAGCGAAAATCACGAAGAAATGTGAAATAAGCCACGTGGTGAAATCAGGATAGGCTGCCAACAACACAAAAATAAAGAGACCACCGGTCAACGCGGTCATACTATAAAGAATAACCGTGACCTTCGTGACCTCTTTCGCCAGGCGGTCATACTTCGGATCCTGGTTTTTATATCCTAGCCATTCAGACACCACCGCAAAGATAGGAGCCCCAAGGATAAAGGCCGCAAACAAAATGTGAAGCTGCGCCACGATCCACACCGCTGTCCTATTTCCTGTATAAGGAAACTCCACAAGGGGAGCAGGTGGAACCTGCGCATAGGCAATAGCCCCACCACCAATCACAAGTCCTAGAAATATAAAAAGACTGCGGGTTAAGGTTTTCAAGGGTCGTGGCCCTCCTTTTTTAATGAGACAAAAATATATTTAATTGCCGCGTGCTACTTCGGAGCTTCTTCAGTTGGAGCTTCTTCCGTTGCTTCACCTTTTACAGGCTCACTGGCAACCTCCTCGGCAGACTTGGCCGTGCCAGCAGGGACCCATTTCTTTTCGGCGACACTATATTCCTGCCCCGGCAACCCAAACGACGCCTCAAAGACAATCACTTTCCAGATTGCCTCTTCTGAAAGCTTGCTCTTCCAGGCTTTCATTTTTGTTCCCTTGATGCCTTCGGATATGCGCCAGAACCATTGGGCGTCTGAAAACTTTGCCATGTGCTCACCCTGACGGAAATCACGCGCTCCCGCCTTAACCGGCTTTCCATCTTTTCCATGGCAACTGGCACAATTCACATCAATATTTTGCGCTCCAGTAAAAATCGCTTTTCCTTCTTCAAGGACATCTGGATTACCCCAATACCCATCAGGCATGTGCTTGTCGGCATATTCTGGTGGTGGTGGTGGTGGTGGCATAAGAGGCTTCTCTTCACCACAAGCTGAAAGCCCCAACCCTATAGCTGCGACAGTTATCAATCGGATCATTTTTTGGTTTGCGCCTTTGCTCATTAGAGAACCCCCCAACTTCGTCAGTTTAATCGTGATGAGCGTAAAGAGGATCGCTCTTTTCCTATGACTATATCCCCTCACAAAAAAAACGCTTTTTCCCAACAGAGCATTGAGAGGAAAGCGCCTCTCGAACTGACCTCTTATCAATTCGATGAGTAGGGGCCTGACTTACCTAGAATTGCTACTCGCCTTGATGATCACAAGGTATGGATTCATAGGCATTGAATGAATGTCCCATTATTTCATTATTAAAAGTTTAAACGTCTGGCTTTCCACACGTTTTAGCAGACAATCAATACTCTAAATAATAACCGAAATACAAGTCCCCTTCATTCCTGCCATTACCATCCTCACTCGACCTCGTTTAGGGGAATAAAATCTGCAAAAAAAAGGTGCGTGATCTCTAGCATATGAAGCTTCCTCTGTCAATGAAAGTGGTCATAAAAATAGGCAAAAACAAGACTATACACCGATATAGCTTCATGATGCCAAGCAACTAATACAAGCTAGGAATTGACAAAAGACTTTCATGCGCGATGGACAGTGAATAGATCTTATGAGAAGTATTTTTTGATTTGAGGAGAGTCTTGCTTTAGAGGCAATAAGAAATTTTATTCGGCGCGAAGGAGATGGTGAAAGATTCGAAAGGCAAACTACCTACAAACTTTATGGCGAAAAATATGACGCAACTACTTCCTTCCCTCTTCCTTTTTTTTCTGAATCCAAGATTCCCAGGACTGCCCAAGGGCCGTATCTTTTCCTGAAAATATAATGGCCGCAATATCACCTAGCTGAATGGTTATTTGGCCGGGCTTGTCCGTTGGAAAAAGCTCTAGGTCAGCTCGAGTCCCATCGATCGTTCGACCAAAGACGTACCCAAGCAAAGATTCTCCTGATATGAGTTCAATAGTCACATCACCTCGGTAATCAAAGGCTTGATCTACAACATCAAAGAGCTCTTTCTGCGAAGTAGGCCGAAAGACAGACCCTTGGAGATTTTTTTCCTGACTTGAGAGAGGTGGATCCTGAGACATGAAAAAAACTCGCTAAATAAAAAGTAAAGAGATTTGCGGATTACGTCGCATTAGGGAAAAGTGTCGCTTTTACTGTCCCCGCGAAACCAGACCACGAACTAAATGTATCTTCAACAGCAGTGGCCTCGTATCCACAATGGACCATACAATCCTTACATTTTTCATTGCGTCCAGTGCCGTAGCTATCCCATTCGGTCTCATTCAGCAAGGTAGCAAAATCAGAAACATAGCCATCTTGTAATAAATAACAAGGCTTCTGCCAGCCAAACACATTGTAGGTTGGATTGCCCCAGGGGGTACACTCATAATCTCGCTTTCCCATCAAAAATTCCAAGAACAGCGGCGACTGATTAAACTGCCAGTTCCGTTTCCGATTAGAAAGAAGCTTAGAAAATAATTCCTGAGTTCGATGACGTTTCAGAAAACTATTTTGATCTGGAGCCTTATCGTAACTATACCCAGGCGAAATCATCATACCTTCCACTCCAAGCCCCATCATCTCATCAAAAAAGGACCGGACTCGGTCAGTATTGGCATCGTCAAAGAGCGTCGTATTTGTGGTCACGCGGAACCCTTTTTTAAGGGCTGTTTTAATGGCCTTCACGGCCACATCATAGACTCCATCTCGACACACCGCGAGATCATGCTCATCGCGAAGTCCATCCATGTGGATGCTAAAGGTCAGGTATTTTGATGGCTGGTATTCTTCGATTTTTCGTTCCAGCAAAACCGCGTTAGTGCACAGATAAACATATTTTTTTCGTTCGACCAATCCTCGGACGATCTCCGCCATTTCAGGATGAATGAGAGGCTCCCCTCCGGGGATACTCACAATGGGTGCCCCACATTCATCTGAAGCTGCCCAACATTGCTCAGGCGTGAGCCGTTTATCTAAAACATGATCTGGATATTGGATTTTCCCACATCCTGCACATGCCAAGTTGCAACGAAAGATCGGCTCCAACATCAACACCAACGGGTACCGCTTCACCCTCTTGAGTTTTTGGGCGATTACATAACTCGAAACTGTAAACATCTGTGATATAGGGACAGCCATTGAATTCACCTCTTAAGAAACAATGAACGAGAGTCGGCTATTTTTAAGAATAAACCGGACATCAAGCGTAATCCGAAAAAAATGGAGGCGCCGAGCGGGATCGAACCGCTGAATCGCAGTTTTGCAGACTGCTCCCTTAACCACTTGGGTACGGCGCCACCGTCGGCATTATAACGAGGGGCCTGCTCCCTGACAAGGAATGCCCTACAAGGTTAAGAAACTCGGCTTTGAAGATATTTGAGCACGAAAAATACTTGCGACTATCGGTTAGGCAACACAGGAATCTCTCGATGAGCATTAGAAAAAGATAGCATCTCTTCACAATCAGGTAAGGAAGCGACAGAGGCTGAAGTTTCCTCCTCTGTTTCGTTGGCCATGATTTCCACTTCTTCTATTAACCGATCGATAAGCTCTTCAGCTGGCACCTTTTTGACGAGCTTTCCTTTTTTGAACAGAATGCCCATTCCCTGGCCCCCAGCAATTCCAATATCAGCTTCCTTGCCTTCTCCAATACCATTCACAACACACCCGAGCACGGACACATTGAGAGGCTTAGTGATATGCCCCAAGCGTTTTTCTAATTCATTCGCCATGCGAACCACATCAATTTCCACTCGACCACAAGTTGGACAGGCAATCACATTCACACCACGATGCCGTAATTCCAGGGACTTGAGAATTTCAAAGCCAACCCTCACCTCTTCCACAGGATCTGCGGCCAGCGACACCCTCAGCGTATCTCCAATCCCCTGAGAGAGCAGCCATCCAAGACCAACCGAAGATTTCACAGCACCTGTCATAGCGGTACCGGCCTCGGTGATCCCAATGTGCAACGGATAATCAGATTGGTGAGAAAATAGCCAATAGGCATCAACAGCCATATGCACATCAGAGGCCTTTAACGACACCTTCATATTTGTGAACCCAGCATCTTCAATGGCATGAACGGCATTAAGCGCAGACTCGGCTAATGCTTGCGCCGTCGGGTATCCATACTTTTCAAGAAGGGGGCGCTCCAGGGATCCCCCGTTCACGCCCACACGAAGTGGAATGCCATTATCAGTCAAGGCCTTCAGCACTTCAGCCATCTTCCACCAGGGTCCAATATTTCCAGGATTGATTCGCACACAATCTACGACCTTGGCTGCTTTTAAGGCCAATCGATGGTCAAAGTGAATATCTGCAATAAGTGGAATGGAAATTTGAGCTTTTATTAACGGGAGAGCATTTGCCGCGTCATCATCTGGAACGGCCACTCGAATCAATTCACAGCCGGCTTGTTCGAGTTGATGGATTTGCTCAACGGTCCCCTTCACATCACGGGGATGCGGAATCGTCATGGATTGAACAGAAATGGGGGCACCACCACCAATTTTGACGGAACCCACTTGAATAGACTTGGTCGAACGTCGTGTGATATGCATTTGGATGAACTGCTGTTATTAGGCGAGAACAGTTTGGATCGAAGCCTTGGCGAGCAATTGCTTGGCCTGCTCGTAAATACCATCGGCGGTCAATCCATATTTTTCACGTAGTAATTCCTGTGGCCCCTGCTCAATATACCAATCAGGCAGACCCAGACATTTCGTCGGCAGATTTGTCACGCCCTCATCGGATAAAAATTCTAGGACCGCAGAACCGAAGCCGCCCATTCTCGAGGACTCTTCAATCGTCAACAGACATTTCACCTGTTGCGACACCTCTCGAATTAACTCGCCATCCAATGGTTTCACAAATCGAGCATTAATGACGGCTGCAGAAATACCCTCTTGCTCTAAACGCTCGGCGGCCTCAAGAGCTTTATGAACGGTGACACCAACCGCCACCAACGCAATATCCTGGCCAGATTTCAATAATTCTCCCTTGCCCATGGGCAAGGCTTTGGGTTCAGCATCCATCGGCACTCCCAACACAGAACCTCTTGGATATCGCACTGCAGTTGGGCCCGGTGCCGTTAGGCAAGTTTTCATCATATGCTGTAATTCATTTTCATCCTTTGGTGCCATAATGGTCATATTGGGAATATGGCGAAGAAAGGCAAAATCAAAAGCCCCATGGTGCGTCGTACCATCTTCTGCCACCAACCCACCCCGGTCAATGCAAAACGTAACGGGAAGATTTTGTGTGGCCACGTCATGAACCACTTGATCATACGCCCGCTGCAGAAAGGTCGAATAAATCGGGATAACTGGGCGCATACCTTGTGCCGCCAGTCCAGCAGCAAACGTCACCGCATGCTGTTCGGCAATACCCACATCGTACAATCGATCAGGAAATGCTTTTTCAAATACACTCAAACCAGTTCCCTCACACATCGCTGCAGTGATAGCCACAATGCGTTTGTCAACCGATGCGAGTTTCACTAAGGCTTCCATCGCAATGGCACTATAGGAAGGTCTTACAGCTTTTTTCGTTGGCTTCCCGGTTTGAATATCAAATGGCGAGCAAGCATGGAACCACACAGGATTCTTCATGGCAGGCTCATAGCCTAACCCCTTCTTGGTGACCACATGCAAGAGCGTCGGCCCTTTTAGTTTGAGGACATTCTGGAGGGTCGGGAGAATGTGCTCAAAATTGTGACCTTCCATTGGCCCAACATAGCGAAATCCCAACTCTTCAAAAAGCAGCCCTGGCAAGACAAGGCCCTTGGCAAGTTCTTGGGCGCGACTGGCCATCTTTTTGACCGGCTCACCAATTTGTGGAATGGATCCCAAAATTTGTGAAGTCTCTTCTTTGAGTTTTGAATAAAACTCTCCAGTAATCGTCCGATTGAGATACGCAGAAATCGCTCCGACATTTTTTGAGATCGACATCTGGTTGTCATTTAAAATGACCACCAGATCTTTTTGTCTATCACCGGCCTGCTGTAAACCCTCAAGAGTCAACCCAGAGGTCAAGGCACCATCTCCGACAACACACACAACCTTATGCGATTGCCCTTTTTGCTCTCTCGCCTCAACAAAACCCACGGCGGCGGACACCCCAGTTCCAGCATGTCCGGCATTGAAGGTGTCATAGGGGCTTTCTTCACGCTTACAAAATCCACTCATCCCACCAAACTGTCGGATGGTATGAAACTGTTCGCGGCGCCCAGTAAGCAGCTTATGAGTGTAGGCCTGATTACTCGTATCCCAAACTATGAGATCTTCAGGGGTATTGAGCAAATAATGCATGGCCACGGTGAGCTCAACCACACCGAGATTCGATGCCAAATGCCCACCGATATTGGCAATGACTGGTATAATTTGTTGTCGAATTTCTTCGCAGAGCTGAGGAAGCTCCTCTGGAGAAAGTTTTTTTAGATCATCAGGGCTTTCGATCCTATTTAGGAAGGACATACCAGTTACCTCTTTAAGTATTTTTATTTAGGTTGGGATTATCACGCTAATATGGGGCAAAACGCACTAAACTTTCAAATAGTTACATACTTAAATTTGGGTGTCAAGAAAGTAGCTTTGGTCATCGAAGTATTCCAAACCTAACATCGACTTTTTATGAACATCATTTTTTTGTTAAAGTACCTATTCTCAACTCTAGATCGCAACCCATTCTAAAGAACAAAGATGTTCGGAACCTTCATCATTTCCCGACTTCAAAATTCCACCTTCCTTTCAACCGGGCTCCCTAGCTGCCTGAGCAAAGTTAAGGCTTCAGGTTTATGGCGATGAGCCCAAGCATACACCCCTCGAGGTGATTGCGTGTTACTGACCGATGAAAATTGTTCTCTCGCATCATCAACTCGCCCGTGCCTCAAATAGACTTTCCCTAGGTTCAGGCGAGCATGGGTATAATGAGAATCTGCCGAGACGGCTCGTTCCAAAAACAGCACAGCCTCGACTTCGTCGCCACCCAGGAACCAGGGCAGTCCATCCAGAATCATACCCATCATGTGTAATGCCGGAGCATGATTGGGAACTAATTGGATAGCTTGTTCCACATGCCCCTTAATTTCTCGGAGAAGCAAGGCGGAAACCAGCACGCCTTTCAGCTGGGCAATATGTCCAAGATTGGCTGCATAGAGAAAATGGGCTTGGGCTTGTGTGGCATCAAGCGCTAAGGCTTTTTTTGCAAACTCTGATCCCGCTTGGTAAGCCTCTATTCGCGAGGCTGTATCAACATACACATCATCGGCAATATCAAGGTAGGCACTGGCTAATTGAATGTATCGCTCAGGGGTCTCAGGTAAGGTGTCTTTGGCCTTGAGTAATTCTTGGAGACGGACCTGAAGGGATGTGAGGTAATCAATCTCCTTGAAATCCTGAGAATTGGAATGACCAGGCACGGCCAGGGATAGAGCAATCACCCCAACCCACACACTCAACCAAATCCCTTGAACCCTCATAGCCCATGCCGATGCAACAAAAAAAATTATTCAATAGATTTTTTTTCAGTTTTTGAACGAAGTTTATCCAAAAGTCCTGAGAATCCCTTGGCTTTCATAATCCGACCAAACTGACCTCGAAAATTCTTCACCAAGCTGACCCCGTCAATCACCACGTCATAGACTCGCCAGGTACTAGAATTCTTCAGGAGCCGATAATCCAGAGGCACCTCAAGTTTTTTCGTAATCACCTTGGTTTGAACCTCCGCAAAATCACCCTTTCGACGCTCCTTCAGATATTCTACCTGCTCACCTGAATACCCATCGACATTGCCCGCATAGGTCTTGGACAAAAATTTCTGAAATAAACCGACAAACTCTTTTTGTTGGCCAGCATCTAAATCCTTCCACTCAAGGCCAAGCGTCCGCTTTCCCATTTCCTCATAATCAAAACGTTGCCCAATGACCTTTTCTATCGCAGCGACACGATCATCGGATCGTTCGGGTTTTTTTAACTGGTCGTCACCCAACACCACCAACACTTGATCGATCGTGCCTTTCACCGCTTCGGTCGCAGAGCCAGGTTCAACAGCCGCCCAAGAGCCTTGGGACACGAGCAAAACCAATAGGCCCGCAACGAGGGACAGCACAGAAACATGCTTCCCTCGATAAAGAGAAGTAACCTTCGCACCCTGCATGTGGCTCATTGCACGTTTCCTTCCATTGAACAGTCAATAAACGACCGAGGCCCTATCAGGGACTTCCTCGTCCTTACTCCACATTTCCATGAATGAATTGGCTAATGACTTGCTCAAGGTCAATGCCAGATTCTGTATCCTGAATGGTATCGCCGGGCCGCAAAGCCTCTCCTGACCCACCAGGAGATAATTCCATAAATTTCTCGCCAATTATCCCACGAGTTTTGATAGACGCAATGGCATCACTATACACCTGCACTCCATGCTGAATCCCCACCGTGACTGAGGCCTGATAATCATGTAAACGAATTCCCTTGATTCGTCCCACTTGCACACCCGCGATTTCCACAGGCGCTCCTGATTTGAGTCCAGAAGTGGAAGAGAATTCGGCTTGAACTTCGTAGTAGTCGCCTCCAACTAATTCAAGCTTCCCCAGTTTGATCGCCAGATAACCGAGGCACGCGATACCGACGATCACAAACAGTCCTACGGCTAATTCAAGACGTCGTTCCATAGTACAGATATTACCTGCTTCCCTTTCGCCCCAAGAAGACGAAATTCAACATGAGTGTGGCCCAACTCGCCAATGAACAATTTAGACTTGAACAATATTTTCCTCATTCACTGAAATGAATTCCCGCACTGCAGGATCTTCAATTTTTTGAAATTCCTTAGAAGGGGCCATGGCAATAATTTTCCCATGCTTCAGCATCGCGACCCAATCCGAAATGCCAAAGATTTCAGGGATTTGATGGCTGACCATCACGGCCGTAAACCCAAATACCCGATGCATGGACCGGATTAAATCATGAATGGTCTTGGCCATCAAGGGATCCAACCCTGTCGTGGGCTCATCAAATAAAATAATCTCCGGGCCCATCACCAATGCACGAGCCAAACCCACCCGCTTCTTCATTCCCCCACTCAACTCCGATGGATTTTTGTGTCCAGCCCCCACCAACCCCACGCGCTCTAACATTCCCTCCACAACTCGAGGAATGTCCGATTCCAGAGCTAAACCTTTTTCGCGGAGAGGAAAGGCCACATTGTCAAACACATTCATCGAATCAAATAAGGCGGCAGATTGGAACAGCATGGCAAAACGCTTTCGGACATCATTCAACGCCCGATCCTTCAACTGGGAGATGTCGATATCATCGACCCACACTTCCCCACGGTCTGGCTTGAGCAAACCAATCATGTGCTTCAAAAGGACACTTTTGCCTTCCCCACTAGGGCCAATAATTGTTGTGAGTTTCCCCGTGGGAATTTTGAGATCTACTCCTTGAAGAACTTGTTGTTTACCAAAACTCTTTTCGACACCTTTCAGCGTAATCATGAACAAATCCCAACCGTTTCAATCAGGGAGAGAAAACACACGCCATTAAGGTATTGGACAAAATGAGGATGGCAAACGGTGGCCATCATAATAACACCGACGTGAGAAAATAATCCCAGACAAGAATTAAGACTGATGACAATACCACCGCCTCCGTGGTCGCTTTCCCCAGCCCCTCCGAACTCATCTTCGTATAATACCCTTTATAGCAACAGACCCAACTTATGATAAGGCCAAAGCTCACAGATTTTAAAATGCCGCCATACACATCACGCCATTCCACGGCTGATTCGATGGAACTCCAATAGGATCCTCCACTCACACCCAACAGCTTCACGCCGACAAGATATCCACCGTAAATCCCCACGACATCAAAAATCGCCACCAACAGGGGAACAGCCACCAAGGCTCCGATTATTTTCGGAGAAATCAGATATTGCAAGGAATTAATGGCCATGGTCTCCAGCGCATCAATCTGTTCCGTGATTCGCATAATCCCAATTTCTGCAGTCATGGCAGAACCTGCCCGAGCGGTCACCATGAGGGCAGCCAACACAGGCCCCAGTTCACGAATCATGCTCAATGCCACTGCGGAACCGAGCAGCCCTTCCGATCCGAACTTTTGCAACGAATAATACCCTTGAAGAGCTAACACCATACCAGTAAATATGGCTGTCAGCACGACAACAAATGTGGATTTAAAACCAATGAAATGGAGTTGCTTCAGAATCTGATCGAACCGAAATGGGGGACGAAAAACCCAGGCGATGGCACGCAGGAGAAATAGAAACATGTGGCCCATACCTTGGACACGGACCAATGTTCTCTCTCCAACACCAATAATCCATTCCATACTATTCACCGAACTAAACAAGAATCTAGGCTCATTCAACTTCTACTGCTGTCTCAGTTGAATAAAAAACGTATCAAAGAAATTCCTTAATTCTTTGGCAGCGACCCTCGTCTGCCCTCGAAGTCGATACACCTGAGCCCAAGCTGTTGGCTCACTTACCATCTGCCATATCCCGTGCATCCACGTTAATGGAGACATAAAAAGATTAAAGGCCTTAGGCAAATTCTCATGAGCGAGGTCTGAAACCGTTCTCACCACAAGGAAAGGAATGTTATATGCTTTTGCGACCTCTGCAATCCCTGCACTTTCCATATCAACGGCACTCGCCTGAGCCTGCTGGGCTAACACATTCTTTTCTGCTGCCGAGCATACAATCCAAGTGACAGTCACCAACAATCCAGACATCCAGGGGAAATGACGATCCTTGACGATACCCCGGACAATTTGAAGGTATTCTACACTACAGGGAAAAGAGGACAACTCTATTTGTTCACTGAAATGGTGAACTCCTGTGGCCACAACCTCCGGAATAACAAGAGACCCAATTGATGCCGGGATAAGGGCACCGGCAAATCCAGAAGAAATGGCCAAATGGTAAGAACTGCTTGTAAAGATGTTTTGGCAAGCGGACTTCGCCATTTGAACCCCCATCCCAGTTTGAACAACAGTAATGGAGACATTGGACTGTTCTGCCACATATTGGCGCAGACCATCGGCTTTAAAGGCTCGACCTCCAGGCAAGGCGAGTTGTATAGCACGACATTCCCAACGAGTGGCAGCAAAAATAACAATTTTTTGCAGGAGGAACTCCAGAGCTGATTCAAAGATTGAGAGAAGAGCGATTATGAAAATCGCGAGACGTTACGACTGATGTCTGGATAGCTGTGCTTCGCGACGCAATTCTTCAGCCCTAGTACAACCATGACTTCTGACATTCCGGTACATGGCAAGGGCCCACATCGGAAAATATTTGCTATACCCATGATAGCGAAGATAGAACACCCGAGGGAATCCCGTACCTGTATGGAACGGTTCATCCCAGGTTCCATTACTCTGTTGATGGCGCAGCAGATAGTTGACTCCACGGACAACACTGAGAGAATCCGACACCCCCGCGGCCAATAAGGCCAAAAGAGCCCAGGCCGTCTGAGAAGCGGCACTTTCACCTTCACCAGACCAGGACGGTTCGGCATAGGATAAGCAAGATTCCCCCCAGCCACCATCGACATTTTGCTTTGACTCCAACCATTCAACCGCTCGTTGAATCCAAGGGGAAGACATATCCTCCCCTATGGCTTCAAGCCCAGCCAAAACACACCAGGTGCCATATAAATAGTTCACACCCCAGCGGCCATACCAACTCCCATCAGCTTCCTGTTCGTTTCTCAAGAATTCCAAGGCCGGAGCGACCGCAGGGTGAGATTGGTCGTAGCCTAGGGTCCCAAGCATCTCAAGGCAGCGTCCGGTTAAATCAGCTGTTGGTGGATCCAATAAGGCCTGATGATCAGCAAAGGGAATTTTATTGAAAATCAATCGATCGTTATCTTTATCGTAGGCGCCCCATCCCCCATTGGAACTTTGCATGGCCAGAGCCCATTGACTCCCACGTTGAATGGAGTCGTCGTCATCAGCTGGATGATGATCAACAAGCTTTGCTAACGCTGTGGCCACAGCCGCGGTATCATCAACATCGGGGTACCATTCATTTTCAAATTGAAAATACCATCCTCCAGGCTTAGCGGTGGGTGAGGACACAATCCAATCTCCCACTGATGATGTTTGGTACGACTTCAACCAAGCAGCACCGCGGATGAAGGCAGGGTGATCTAAAGGAAGTCCGGCTTCAATTAATGTATTCAATGTCAACGCCGTATCCCAAATGGGAGAATGACAGGGCTGCAGATGAAGCCGATCACAGCGTTGCCCATCCTCCGTCACCGGTGTTTCAATTTCTAGAGCCTCAATTTCGCGTAAGGCTTTGGCAATCAGGGGATGAGTCGTGGGATACCCTAGCGCTCGGAGAGCAAAGACCGAATTGGCCATTGCTGGATAGATCGCGCCAATTCCCCCATCACCCTTCATATGATCAAGCATCCACGCCTCGGCCTTCTTAACCGCTCTCTTCCGCAACGAGGCAATAGGATATCGTTCATACACCTTCAAAATTCCATCAACCCAGACAAAGAAGTTTCTCCAACTGATCCACGCCGGATCTTTTTTGAACGGCGGTTCAGTCCGGTACTGGACCTGATCACGTGGAAGGAGAAATAATTCGTCAATACCTTCCTCCGAAGCAATGTCGCATTCCTGTCGAAAGGCGAAAATAATCAGCAAGGGGATAATGACAGCACGAGACCAATAAGACACGGCATAAATATTAAAATAGAACCCTTTGGGCGCCAAGATAATTTCCGGCGGCATGCTCGGAATTCCTTGCCAATCATACTGCCCAAAAATGGCCAAGGTGATTTTGGTAAAGACATTGGCCGAGACCACTCCACCTTTTGCCAGAATAGCTTCACGGGCTTTTCGCATGCATGGGTCATCTTGAGATACACCGACTAATTTCAATGCGAAATACGCTTTAACCGAAGCGCTAATATCTATGGGGCCACCGTTAAAAATGGGCCACCCGCCATCGTCTAATTGCGAATGACGCAGGTACCGAACAGCCTTGGCTTCGCGATCTGAATCAACGAGACCAAGATACCGACGAAGCATCAGGTATTCAGAGGTCAAGGTCGCGTCGGCCTCTAATTCTTCAACCCAAAAACCTTCATCAGGATCTTGTTGATCCAGCAACCATGATTGACTTCGTTTCAGGGCCTCTTCGAGAGCCTCGGCATGGCCAACAGTAGAATGGCCATACCGACCCTGCGCATTCTCAATAGTAGATTCTGGATGAGGATTATCAGAGACCAGTTTGAGAGAAGGACTTTTTCTCTTTCGAGGACGCGGATTCAACCCCACAGGAACAGTGGAGAAAAAGCTATCGGACAACCGTCCCAGAAGATTCTTAAATAGATCCATAAGAAAAACGAGTGGTAATTTAAAATGAGAAAGGATGGCCGTACAGAACAACCATGAAATCAACTACATAGGATCGTTTCACACAACAACCATGTAACATGGTCCCACGCCTGGTGGCTTATAGCAAAGGGTCGAAAGAAGTGTCAAGAAAAATGGAGTCCAGGAAATTGGCGGAAAGAGATTCAAGAAGAGACGTCATTTACCACGTTCACCAAGGTTTTGTTTTCATCGATGGTCCATACGTCACAGGTCGGATCTCCATCAACATTCCCAATTGCCACAGCCGTAAAGCCAGAACCTGATACCGCATCAAGCGTAGAAGCCGTACATCCTGGTGGAAGCGTTCCTAAACTAGAGTTTCCTAATTCATAGTAGTAACGCTGAGAAGATCCGGTGACCCCGAACCCAATCGCATTAAAATCATCGATATAATTATTATTTTCAGCGAAATAGGCAATTTCTCCGGTATGAAGGGCCACCAAATTACTTTTTGCCTCGGACTGCTTGGCCCTCGCCTGATATTTCATAAAGTTGGGGATGGCAATTGCCGCCAACACCCCAATAATGGCCACCACGATCATCAGCTCAGTCAAACTGAAACCGCGTTGTCGGTGAGATGCACTGATCATACCAAGCTCCTTTTCGATAGTGATCGATGACTTGTGGTGATCACCAAACCACCTATCCTCGTAACTCGTCGATAACCATGATCAGCAATCTCCCGTAAAACTTCACCATTCATCCTGAACGGGAGCCCCATAAAGAATCAGAAAAAATCCTCATGACATTACTCAGTATTTTGGCTGACCTGTGGCCTTAAGGATGACTGTTTCACCAAACCAGGCAAATCACCAAAACCGGCTTCCTTGAAACGATCTCTCAGTTTACTATTTTTCGGATCCAATTCCATTGATTGAATCCACGCCTGCCTGGCTTTTTCACGATTATTTTGCCTAAGATAGATTTCGCCCATATGCTCAAAAATTACAGGGTCATCTTTGACCAACTCCGCAGCCCGCTGTATCTCCTGAAGCGCCTCTTGGATTCGACCCATTTTAAACAACGCCCAGCCCAAGCTATCGACATAGTACCCATTCTCTGGCTTCAGGGCGACGGCTCGTTTGGTTAAGGCCACCGCCTCGTCAACATTCATGCCACGATCCGCGTAACTATAGCCTAAATAATTGAGCGCATCTGCGTGGTCGGATTTAATTTCTAGGACCGCTTCCATTTCCCGCACCACATCTGGAAATCGTCCAACCTTGTCATAAGCCGCACCAAGGTTAAATCGCAAATCCACATTCTTTGGATGCCGTTCGAGGCCCTGCTCAAATGTTTCCACGGCAAGCTGATGTTGCTCGGATTGGGTAAACGTCAGCCCTAACAACAGATGAGGTTCGGCATTCCCCGGATTCAGCTCAACGGCATGGCGAAGATGGGGAACAGCCTCCTCATAACGCTTGAGTCGATGAAAAAGATATCCAAGATGAATGCGACTATCAAAAAAAGTTGGATCTAATTCTATATTGGTCTGATACACACCAATGGCCTGTTCAAATTGCTCAACCTGTTCATGGAGCAACCCCAAATAATCACGCACTTGTAATTTCGAGGGATGAACGGTGACGATATTGGTCATCTCCTTGATCGCTCGAGAAGTATCTTTCATTTCCGCAAAGACCAACGCCCGACGGACTTGTGCATTTAAATCGTCAGGATCCTCATCGATCATAAACTCTAGCTCGTGCAAGGCCTGCTCAAACTGTTTTTGGCTCAGCAGCAGTCGCACGAGTTCTTGGCGGAACTTTGTCTGATGAGGATTGACATCCGAAAGATATCCCTCCAACACGTTGACAGCCTCAGGCACCTGCCCACCCGATTCCAGCAGTTGAAATAACTCCTGGTACCCACGCTCAAATTGTGGGGCACGCTCAATGGTCTTTCGAAAGGCATCTTTGGCTTCTTCGTCTTTCCCTTGCGCCCGATACACCTTCCCTAAATAAAAGTAGCCAATCGGCACATGGGGGACCAATGCAATGCTTTTGGAAAACATGTTTCCCGCATCCACCAACTGTTTTCCATTCAGTAAGAAAATGCCTTTCTCAACATAGGTTTGAGGTCGGTCCGGTTGTCTCTCAATAGCCTGATCAAACAGTTCAAGTGCACGATCATGTTTTCCTGCACCAGCAAACATTTTGGCCATCTGAGTAAAAACAGTAGGATCACTCAGCCTTCCAACATCGATTTGTTCTAATAAATTGACCGTTTTCTGGATGTTTCCTGACGTGAAATGCAGGCTGGCCATTCGAAACTTCAAATAATCGGATTTCACATCAAACTGTAGACTGGCACGATATTGCTCGAGGGCTTCAGGAAAGTTTTCGGCGAGCTCAGCCATGTACCCTTGAAGAAAGTGATAGTAGGCTAGAGGAGGAAGCGCGGGTTCAGAAGGGACAGCCTGAGAAGTGGGTTGGGTGTTGGGTTGAGTTTCGGGAACCGCAGCACAAGAAACCACGGCCAAGGGCACCACAAGAAACATGCACAACAAGCGCTCTTGCCATCCCCTGGCTATTCGATTCGACTGGATCTGGGTACCTGCCCAATTGAACATTTCAGATCTTCTCCATAAGAATTCCAGAGTTCGTTAAGTCACTTCCCTTCTCTCAAGATCGGTAAATTTGGCATAGCGATCGACAAACTTTAACTGACGATCACCTGTTGGGCCATTCCGATGTTTTCGAACTAGGATGTCCGCAATGCCTTTTTCTTCCGTATCAGGATTATATACCTCATCACGATAAATAAACATGACCACATCGGCATCCTGTTCAATGGCCCCGGATTCTCGCAAGTCAGAAAGGACAGGCCTTTTATCTGTTCGATTCTCGACAGCCCGGCTCAGCTGGGAAAGAGCCACGACAGGGATATTCAGTTCCTTGGCCAAGGCTTTTAACGCTCGACTGATATCGGAAATTTCTTGCTGACGAGATTCTGAATCACTCCGCCCCTGCATCAATTGCAAATAATCGATGATCAACAAATCAAGTCCATGCTCAGCTATCAGACGCCTGGCTTTCCCTCGCATTTGTTGGACCGTTAAGGCGCCAGAGTCATCGATGAAAATCTTCGCGCGCTCTAACCGATCAGCGGCATCACAAAGCTGACGCCAGTCTTTTTCGGTCAATTGGCCAGTGCGCAATGCATGGGAATCCAAGCAGGCCTGAGAACTCAACATTCGCAGAACCAACTGAGCTTTAGACATTTCCAGGCTAAAGATGCCAATCGACAGATCTGCCCGAATGGCCGCATGTTCCGCCATGCTCAACGCCAAGCTGGTTTTCCCCATACTCGGCCGCCCCGCAATAATAATCAGGTCAGAAGGCTGAAGCCCAGCCGTGATATCGTCCAGTTCACGGAAGCCGGTCGGCACACCTGTGATTTTTTCCTTCCTGTTATATAACCGATCGACAATCTCGATGCTTTCCTTAATGATTTGATTGACCGGGACGAAAGAACGACCCAACCGACCCTGAGCCAGCTGAAAAATTTCCCGCTCAGCATATTCCAACAAATCATCGGATTGTCCAGAATCTTCATACCCCCTGGTCACCACATCCGTGGCCGTCCGGATCAAACCCCGTAACAGGGCTTTTTCCCTGATAATTTTGCAGTGATACCGAATATTTGAGGCGCTTGGAACAGCCTGAACCAACTCCGCCACATACGCCCCACCGCCGACCTGCTCAAGCTGCCCTTTGGTCTTCAGATGCTCAGTCAACGTGATTTGATCGACCACCTCGTTCCCATCAGACAAATCCACCATAGCCTGATAGATCATACGGTGAGACCCTCGATAGAAATCCTCTTCCGTAATCAGCTCAAATGCTTTACTCAACGAGGCATTGTCGAGCATGATGGCACCCAAGACTGACTGTTCGGCTTCAAGGTTTTGCGGAGGTAAGCGAAGGTGGGATCCCTCAGACTCAGCCATGATGATCCTTCTTGAGCACACCCGGCAGATCTTCAAGTGAAATGGTTTGGGATGAATGACTTGCCGCACCCATGCGACTGACTACGACTTCAGACGTTTTTTTGCGGGACTGCCCCAGCAGGACCAGCCATCCGACAGAGGCGTCTTTCGCGCGTTTTCGCGCCAGACGATTCTGGGTCGCGCCTGATTTCGTGATAGTCTCATGAAGCACGGTAATCCCCTGGGATCGCAAATACTTGGCAGCTTCAAAAGCCGCCCCATATTGACTCATGGGCGACATAAGCAGCACCGACGAGGAGGAATGAATCTGGTCATTTTTTTCATGATCCAAGGCATGAAAGAGTCGATCAATATCTAGTGCAAAGCCAGTGGAAGGAAGTTCTCGACCAAAACGTCCAATCAAGTGATTATACCGCCCGCCACCGCCAAGTTCACAGCCAACTTTTCCAGAAAACACATCAAAGACAAGGCCATCGTAGTAATCAAACCCTCGATATTCTCCCAAATCTAACAAGAGATGTTCTTGAATCCCCGTGGCCTCAAGTAAACGATACACCTGAGTAAGGCGCTCAATAGGTTTCACAAGCCGCTGGTCCCGACCTGCGACCTTTCGTCCCCATTGCAACACTTCTTCCCCTCCATACCGACCTGGAGCCTCAAGAATGGCTCTGGCCTGGGTCGCAGGGACACGTTCACTTTTCAGAATGTGTTCTAAGTTGGGAAGGTCTTTTTTGGCAGCAGCAAATTCCGCCTGCTTTTGCCCTTGGGCTGACATCCCAGACTTGGCCAGCAGTGCCTGATAAAACCCAACATGCCCTAGAGACACTTTGAAGTCTTGCAATCCTAAGACTTTTAACGATTCAACAAGGAGGGTCAGGATTTCAGCATCCATCGAAGCTTCATCGGCCCCAATGAGTTCAACTCCCAACTGAAACACTTCGCGCTCACGCCCAGCATGTTCGGGTTCATAACGAAACACGGTCGTGCGGTAACACAAGCGAAGGGGAAGGCCTTGGCCCGCCATACCCATGGCCACAATCCGAGCAATTTGGGCTGTGACATCCGGGCGGAGTACAAGAATACGTCCCGTGGCCCAGTCGGCAAACTTGTAGCATTTTTCGAGAATTTCTGGGGGAAGCCCAGCCGATAACACATCAAGATATTCAAACGTCGGAGGAATAATTTCTCGATATCCCCACCGAGAAAAACCTTCGAAGATCGTGGCTTCAAGATGGCGCACACGTTGCGCGTCATCCGGCAACATCGTGGCCATGCCCATGGGAATGAGCGCACGAGCAGGCGTGTTCATCTGGAAGGATTGGCGTTCCACGGATTGTTGTTGACGTCGGGCCATGGAACGTATCAGTCGGTTACTGTCCCCGGTTCAGATCAACCAGGCGGACGGATAAAATATCTTTTTCTTGCTTCAAGGCTTCAAGCACTTGAGGGGATGGCGGGCCATCCAGCCCAATGATGAGCAAGGCATTTTCCCCTTTGTTCGCACGAGCACATTGCATGCGGGCAATATTCACATCTTGCTCCCCAAGTATCCGCCCCACGATTCCAATGACTCCTGGCCGATCGATATTGTAGATCAGCAACATATAGCCTTCGGGAATGACCTCAACAGGATAGGCATTACTCTCGACAATACGAGGATCTTTTTTATGGTACAACGTACCGGACAACGTATGAGTTTGCTTGCCGGCCTGCACATGGAGGCGAATGAGGCTGGTATATTCCCCCGCATCACTACCCTTAATCTCTTTCACTTCGATGCCACGCTTTTTAGCAATAAATGGAGCATTGACGGTATTGACCACGCTTTCCAAAATTGGAGCGAACAAGCCCTTGAGCACCGCCACAGTCAAGGGAGCCACGGATAAATTAGCCACCTCACCACAATACTCGACCGTCACCGATTCCATGCCACCATCGATCAGCTGGGTCTGAAACAATCCCATCCGTTCAGCTAAACCCAAATAGGGTTGCAACTGAGGAAGGGCTTCTGGGGGAACTGAAGGAATATTCACCGCCCCACGAGCCACACCTTTTTTAAAATAATCGACGAACTGCTCAGCAATGGCCACGGCCACATTTTCTTGAGCTTCTTCAGTCGAGGCACCGATATGGGGAGTGCAAATAAAATTATCCAACGTCAGTAACGGATGGTCAGCCTTCACCGGCTCTTCCTCAAACACGTCAAAGGCAGCGGAGGCCACTTTATTGCTTGTCAAGGCCTCAAACAAGTCTTGCTCATTGACGATCCCACCACGTGCACAATTGATGATCATCACACCATCTTTCATTTGTTGAATCGCAGCGGTGTTAATGATCGATCGGGTTTCATTCGTCAGCGGAGTATGCACGGAAATAAAATCTGCCCGCCGAAAGAGTTCAGGAAGCTCTACCAGTTCTATACCCATTTCTTTCGCCCGCTCAGGGGCAAGGAACGGATCATAACCAATCACGTTCATGGACAACCCTTGCGCCAATTTCGTGACCACGGTTCCAATTTGTCCCAACCCCACAAGGCCGAGAGTCTTGTTATATAACTCTGTGCCCATGAATTTACTCTTTTCCCACTTGCCGGCTTTGGTTGAAGCCGTGGCTTGTGGAATTTTTCGACTCATCGCGACCAGCATCGCAATGGTATGTTCAGCTGTCGTGATCGTATTGCCGCCGGGGGTATTCATGACGACAATGCCTCGACGCGTCGCGGCCTCTTTATCGACATTGTCCAATCCCGATCCTGCCCGGCCGATGATCTTCAACTGAGTCCCAGCCTCAATCACCTCCGCCGTGACTTTGGTCGCAGACCGCACAATGATGCCATCATAGTTTTTGATTTCTTCGAGCAATTCTTCCTTGCTCAACTTGGTTTTCACATCAGCCGTATAGCCGGCTTGTTGCAGGACTTCTACGCCACGCGTCGATAAATTATCACTAATCAGAATCTTCATGAGAAATTCCCTACGCTTTCCGTTTTTCAAAATCTGTCATATACGCAATGAGCGCATCCACACCAGCTTCGGGCATCGCGTTATAAATACTCGCCCGCATCCCGCCCACCGAACGATGTCCTTGCAGCGTGGTCAGCCCAGCTGCCTCCGCACCTGCCAAAAACTCTTTATCTAATTCCGCATTGGCTAGGATAAACGTCACATTCATCCAAGACCGTGAGGATTCTTCCACAGGATTGCTATAAAAGCTAGAAGTATCAATAGCCGAGTATAACTTTTGAGCCTTCCGCTCATTGACCTTGCCCATAGCAGAAAGGCCACCTTGGGCTTTTAGCCATTTAAATACCAATCCCGCAAGATAGATCCCATAAGTCGGTGGCGTATTTAACATTGAATCCGCTTCGGCTTGCTTCGCATAATCGAACGCACTTGGCGTAATGGGCAACGCATGGCCAATCAGATCATCCCGCACAATCACTAACGTCAGACCGGCTGGACCGATATTCTTTTGCGCACCAGCGTAAATCAGACCAAACTTACTCACATCAATCGGGCGGGACAAAATGGTCGAGGAAAAATCTGCCACGAGGGGCACCGTCCCGGTATCCGGGACCCAATGAAATTCTACGCCTTCAATCGTTTCATTGGGCGTGTAGTGAACATACGCCGCATCTTCACTCAAAGACCAACTTGCCATTGGCGGGATCGCGGAAAACTTCTCACCTTCAGACGAGGCCGCCACATTCACCGTGCAATATTTTTTGGCTTCGCTAATGGCCTTTTTGCCCCAAGAACCCGTCAAAATATAATCGGCTTTGGTCTTCCCGCGCAGCAAATTCATTGGAATCGTAGCGAATTGGGCAGTGGCCCCACCCTGCAAAAAGAGCACCTTATAATTGTCTGGGACGCCTAACAATTCCCGGACATCTTTTTCCGCCTCGGCATGAACCGACACAAACTCTTTGCCCCGGTGGCTCATTTCCATAATCGAGGCACCAGCGCCATGCCAATCCGGCAATTCTTCCTGCGCCTGCTTTAACACGGCTTCCGGCAACATGGCCGGGCCAGCACTAAAATTATATTTTCTGGCCATTAACTCACTCTCCCGTTATCTTAAAAAAATCTGTTTATTCCAAGGGACTCTTGTTTTACACCCAAATCTCATCCCCATCGTCAGGAATGCCGACTGGCGGCCTCAAGCACAAAAAACGCCCTTTGATCAAAATATTCTTCCCCGTATTCGGCCTGTGGAACTGGGAGATCAGGGTGTCGTGTTCACGATGAAGTTTGGAAGGATCCTACGCTACCACTACGTCCTATTGAGGGTCAAGGAATACAGTGAAATTACGTAACTTGCGTTGGGCAAATGTTAAGATTTGGTAGAGTGGGCAGAGCCCACCGTGCAAGACTTGTTTTTTTATTAAATTCTAGCTTAGATGTGACTTTAGGACCGTTTCCCATTCTTCAATTGTTTTCACTGAAACGCTGGAATCAACATGCCTGAAATTTCCAGGTTTTTTGGAATTGTGATTGCTATCTATTTTCGGGAACATGGAGAGCCGCATTTCCATGCAAAGTATAGTGGCCAAACCGGCGTGTTTTCTATTACGGATCTGAAGCTTATTGAGGGGCATTTGCCTAAACGAGTAATTGCCATGGTGTTAGAATGGGCATTTGAACATCGGGAGGAGTTAGTGGCAAACTGGAATCTGGCCGTGGCAAAAAAACCGCTACACGCCATCGCGCCCTTAGACTAGGAGAACCCCCATGCACTTCGTGAAAACTGTTCAATATATCTCAGACTTCAAATTATTGTTATCTTTTGAAGATAGCAGCACGAGACTCGTCAATTTAGCCAATTATCTTGATGGGGAAATCTTTGAGCCCTTGAAAGACCTCACCTATTTTCAGACCGTTCGTGTGCACCCAGAATTAGATACGATTGTGTGGGACAACGGAGCTGATATCTCTCCCGACTTCTTGTATGACATTGGTGTTCCCACCACCCAACCCACCTCAGTGGGTTAACACGTAAATCCCTACCAACAAGCTCCACACCAATTGGTGCGGGGCTCGTTTTTTTTGGGGGAATCGCAGTTCCCTGCGTTGGGCACGGCGGAGCCTCCATCCCGAATCGACTTTTCTGGAGAAGACTGTCTGAGCGCAGCAAGTTTCTGAGCCATCTTGATTCGGGACGGAGGCGGAGGCCCCCCGGAGATTCTGCTGCCTTGAGCAGGGTCGGAGGGGCCGCGCACGGGCAGAAATGGTTTTGGTCCTTTTTGCCGAAACAAAAGTGACTCGTCGTGTGGGGGCGAAACCCCACCTATAAATATTCACCACACGAAATGCGAGCAATTCAATAATTAAGAAGGCCTGTTGGGATAACGGTAGGTTAAGTTTTTAAAGGAAGGCACTGCCTGTATTGGCAGTGTCTTCCCACAGTCTCCCTTGTCTTCCCCCAACCGCTTTGCATACAATTCAAACCGCTAGCCAAATTGGTCAGGTTCGTAGAGGAGAATTATGGACGGAATACGATTCGAACGGCGGGGAGAGGGCGACTATTATAAGGTCCTATTGCACATTGGCAGCACGTACGTGCCGATTAGCGATGAGGATGTTGAGGAGCTCAAAAAGCAAAGCGCAATCTTGGGCGACAAGTTACTCGAATTTTTTCTGGATCGCGTGGGCTACTCGTCTTATCTGAGAGAGCAAGTGAAAGCCGAGCTCGGGAAGATCGGCGACCCTCCTAAACAAATTACGCTGCTTCGACAGTGGATCTTAGAAGTCTAAAAAACGTAACGCGTGATCCGTCATGCGTGAAGCGTAAAAAAAGTTGTCCCCTTCCAGGACACATTCCTCATGAACTTTCGTTTCCTTTCGCATCACGCCTAACGCTTTACGCATCACGATCTAATCGTGATAGCCTCCGAGAATCTTATCGATAAAATTCAAAATTGCCGTTTTCTTCGTTGGGTCTTTTTCTAACCGCAACGCATCTTGATAATGCGTTCCTGCCATATCAGGCATCCGCTTCAAGTCATAGACCCGTCCCACGCCAAAGGTTGCTTGAGCATCTTCGGGATTGAATTTAATGGCTTGGCTGAAATAATCGAGCGCCTCGTCCACCTTGCCTTTCTCGATTAATATCCAACCAACTGCCGTGGCGGCAGATGCCAGGTCCGGTTTCAAGCGTAGGGATTCCTTGTATTCACGAAAAGCCATATCCCCTCGTCCTTTTTGCTCAAACACCCCTGCGAGGGCAAAATGCAATTCGGCATCGTGAGGATTCAGCTCCAAAGCTGTTTTGTATTCCTTGATGGCCGCATCAATTTTCCCTTGTTCGGCTAGAGCACAGGCCAAATTACTATGGCCCAACGTCTCTTCAGGTCGTAATTTAATGATTTCACGATATTGCGGGATGGCCGCTTCTAACTGACCATGCTCTTGATAGGCCACGCCTAAGTTTAATCGCGCGGCAATATAGTTTGGATCCAACTTCACCGCCTGCCGATAGGCTTTGATCACAAGATCGGTCTTCCGCATCCATTGATAGATCTGAGCCGAGAAAAAGTAGGGAAATGGTGATTCCGGCAAGAGACGCGTGGCTTCCTTGTAACTTTCCAGCGACTGTTCGGATTGCCCGGATTGGGCGAGAAACAAGCCACGAAATAAATGGACATAGCCTTCGTTGGGATGTTCTTCCGAAAGACGATCGACCCAGACCCGCACCTGCTTGATATCCTCTTCTTCGTGCAGGGACTTGGCATGCATTTTCCAGGCAAGCGCAAATTCCGCCTTCAGGAGATGCACCACATTGAGCGCAAAAAATGCGCAGGGGCCAACAGACTCTGACTGTGACCATTCCGTGGCAGAGTCCCAAGCGGTATCCCAATCACCCTGAATAATCGCGCGTTCGACTGTATTTATGTCAGACATGTTGTGCTCTTGTTTCGTGTACGAATGTTTGTGGGACCACCAGGCACATTACCGTTTCAAAGTATCTTCTACATCCGGAGGCGTCGCTTGAATTAGCTCCCCTAAGTAGGGATATTGCTCCGTCACCTGTTGTTTCATCAACCATGCAATTGTTCGATACGACCAATGGCCTTTCACTCCGGACCGTAGCTGCGAAATATACTCGGCCTCGGCAAAGTCCATTTTAAACAGACATCGCACCTTGAACCCAAACGGCAAAGCATAGATGGACGCTTCCTGATCCACCCCGCGCAATTTTTCAATGTCTTGTTTTACGGCATCCATGGCCAATTGATAGTCTCGATCCAACCCGGCATCAACCAGTGGCTGAGGAATATCATAGCCATGCACCGTGGTAAAATTTTGCTGCACTTGCTGGCACCGACGGTGGCGATGCATATCTCGCCACCCTCCGATGTCCATAAGCACATCGAAGATTAAAGGATAGCCACAGCGAAACTCTTTGATGAGCTCATCGTAGGGGCCACGATTCCGATAGGCCACCTGGATCGTATCTTCTTTCTCTTGCTCCGACCATCCACGCACCACTTCTAAAATACTACGATACGGCGCTTGGCTCACTCGATACAGTAAGGTCGTCACGATCTCATCTTGTAAATTATGTGGTTCAAGGAGATCCACTGGTTGCTTCCGATGAGCCCAGGCTTCAGGTTTGTCGAGGCCAGCCTTTCTTAGTGCCTTCTTCGCATGACGCTGAAGATCTCGATACACCTCGGCTTGATACGTATTGGCATCCGCATGCCGAGCCAGCGTTGGCGCCAAAGGCTCTATCCCACTCGTATCACTACCACAGAGCTCTGCCCACACATCAGATGGCCGTTTCGCGCATGCCGTCTTTAAATCATCGCCAATCATCTGCAACTCAGGCAGCTGCGCGGAGAGAAGGCGTGTGATTTGCTTTTCCAGGGTACGAATGCTCACCACCTGGCCAACATTCGTTTTGGCGGCTAGGGGAAGAAGATATCGCGTCACATCAAAGGTTCGGGCCGCAATGGTTCGATCATAGTCACCCTGCTTCATGGCATCGGGCTTGGGAGCTTGCTCGCGCAGAAACTGCTGCAGCGGGTCATGGAACGTGCGATACAGATTAAACAAACTTCCTAGTATCCCTCGATACAACGCTTCGGTTTCCGTCCCTCCAATATTCGAGGGCATGTAACACCCGGTGACGGCAAAATTTTGATATCGGCTGGACTTGGCTTGCCCGTCCCATAAGGGCTCGTCCTCGACACGAATTGCCGCGAGTTCAGAAATATTTTCCAGGGAAATCGTGACATGCCCAAGATCGGCAATCGACCCATGCCCATAGGCAAAATAAAATTGTTCCCAGAATTTTTCGGATGAATGCCCATGCACCCATTTCAAACTCTCTTCAATAGAATCTGGGGAACGGCTATAGCGCGCCAAGGCATACGCCGACTTTTCTGGAGGCATTGGGGCAAGAACGACTATTCGGCGAGCATGTCTTTCCTCATCTGACATCTATCAATTCTCTCCTTCTATAGACCAAGCTTTCTCAGAGCTCTTCAAAGCGATTCACTATAATGAGCCGAGGACTCGATCTCAAGTCGATCCAACCTTACCCCGATTCATATAAGAAAAAACCCTTGAAACCGCATACGCTGACGGATACACTCCGCCGCCAGCACCGAAGAAGAGAGAAAGAATCAATTCTCCTCACTCCGCCAAACCTTCAGACCCTTATGACATGCTGAAAAACGACCAACCATCCATTCACGGCCAATGGTCCTCACGATGGACCTTTATTATGGCAGCCACTGGAGCCGCCGTGGGCCTGGGAAACATTTGGAAATTTCCCTATCTCACGGGAATCCATGGCGGCAGTGCGTTTGTATTGGTCTATATCCTCTGTGTCGCGGCCTTGGGCATTCCTATGATGATGGCAGAAGTGATGCTCGGCAGACGAGGCCGACAGACCCCCATCAATTCCATGCGCACCCTCGCTGCGGAAAACAATGCAAGCCAAGGCTGGCAACTTATCGGATGGGCAGGCACTCTAGCCGGGATGTTGATCCTTTCCTACTATAGTGTCATCGGTGGGTGGACCATTGGCTATATTGTCCATTCAGCCACCGGCAGTTTCTCTGGCCTCAGTGGGGATGGGGCGTCCACTCTCTTTGGAGAGTTTGTCGGAAATCCCTGGATTCAAGTGACCTGGCACACCCTATTCATGATCATTACCATGTATATCGTCGCCCGAGGTGTCCAAAGCGGCTTGGAGAAAGCCGTCGTGTTTCTCATGCCTGCACTCTTTGTCTTGTTGCTCATTTTGGTGGGCTACGCCATGACCACAGGCTACTTCATGAAAGGGCTGACCTTTTTATTCACGCCCGACTTCAGCCATTTTTCTGGCACAAGCATGCTCACCGCCATGGGGCAAGCATTTTTTAGCCTGAGTTTAGGCATGGGCACGATAATGATTTATGGCTCGTATGTTCCCAAAGGGACCTCGATCGCCAGCACCTCCATCATGATTGCTGTTGCCGATACCGGGGTTGCCCTGATTGCAGGCATGGCCATCTTCCCCATTGTCTTTGCCAATGCCCTTGAACCTGGAGCGGGGCCCAGCCTCATCTTTGAGACCATACCCGTGGCCTTCGGCAATATGTCCGGGGGGATGTTATTCGGCACCCTCTTTTTCGTCTTACTACTCGTTGCCGCTTGGACATCGTCAATCTCTTTAATCGAACCCGCCGTCACCTTGATGATTGAAAACTTCAACATGACGCGTAAACAAGCTGCCGTATGGACCGGCCTCGCCACTTGGCTGCTAGGATTTGGCACCGCGTTTTCGTTCAACATCTGGTCAGAGGTCAAAGTCTTCGATATGACCTTCTTCGATCACCTCGACTTCCTCACGTCAAATTTGATGCTGCCGTTAGGCGGAATCTCTATCGCAATTTTTGCAGGCTGGTTGATGACGAAGGAAACCAGCAAAGCCGAACTCGACATGAACAGTGAGGTGGGCTATTCCATCTGGCAGGTACTCATTCGCTACATCGCCCCCATCGCCGTCTCCATCGTGCTGCTTCATGCCATTGGAATATTTTAGGATCAAACTTCTCCCTCCGTCTAAACCTTGTCCTCGACTTGTGATTCAGGCCTATCCAGGGATTTTTTCCGCAGGCAATAACTTTTTGAGGTCGTGCAGCGGTCACTTAAGATGTGACTTTCCTTAGCGTTGTTTACATCTTTCTGGGAACCGTAACAGGAACTTACAGAGGTTTGTCGTACTCAAACCAACGCAAAGGACGAACGAATCATCAAGCCACTCTTGGAGTATTGAATTTTTCGGCCATGTTCACTCCAGGCCATTGAAGAAAGTTTGGTCTGGTCAGAATTGTAAACAACGCTGCTAATTCTCACACTTAAGAGCACCTCTAAAAACCAGGATTTTATGTGAGGGGAATGTTGAAAAAAGCCGCCAGCGGCGTGCGCGCCAAAGGCTGTGAGCACGCGGCGACTGCCGCCATCACAGAGGACGGTTTTAGAGGTGCCCTTAAGAAACCAGGAAGGACAAACTTGGCACCACGACTACACAAAAAATGAGGATGGGTTTGAGAAAATTATGCAAAAGGATTCTGGACATCCAAGAAGTCAAATTTTCTGAAGTCCCTATCAGCCGTATAAAGCTTCCTAACATCATGCTGCCGCAAGAGGGCGACTAGATGCGCATCGGGCACCAAATTTCCCCGGACAGGAAAATTGCCGGTGATTTCTTCGTAGACTTCTAGGAATCCGTCTACCTCGGCCAAGGGTCGAACATGAGGGACTTGGAGGAGAGCACGAATATTGCCCAAGTCTTCCTGTGCCGATAAGGGCTGCGCAAAAATTCTGGGATGGGTGGAAATTCGAAGATAGGCCATAAACGTTGGCCAGGCCACATACCAAAGCTCTGGATGTACCGAACAGGAGTGCAGAAATTCTAAGGCACGCTTATGGAAAGCGCTCGTTTGATCAGAGGCATAGAGAAGGACATTGGCATCAACGGCATAACTCACTTTTCATTCTCGTCCAGGATTCCACACAATGTCTCTTTGTCAGTAAAATCAATGGTCGCATTCATGGGGCGAGTGACCCATTGAAGTTTGGTCGGTTTGGGTGATTTAGTCCTTCGAGATAACGCTTCAGCCAACAATTGGGACATGATTTGTCCCAACGAGCGCTTCTCCTTTTTCTGGAGAGACTTGAGTTCCTTTAAAATTGGAGCATCAATATCAACAGTGGTCCTCGCCATGATGCCATGATGCCATGATGATAAGTTTTTGAACATCTGATGTCAATAATTCAGGCGCAGAATTATGGGCAACGGCCGCACGACCCCTAGAAATATGAACATCAAGCCCGCCCAAAGACCGCTATACTGACCGGCCTCGTGGACTTAATGTTTTAACTTTCAAATAAGACACTGTAAGGTTGTGATTTTTTCACAAGGTGGAATTCCTCAGGTGCATTTCTTTTGTAGCTGCACGATCTCACCTGCCTCCGCCGTAGCGGCTTCGCGCAGGCAGGTCGTGCCCTCTTCGGCCATTGCCAGGGGTCGGGAACGCAAAAGAAGAGGCGGCATGAGATGCCGCAGCTACAAATTTATTGTCTCGTCCAAAGCCCTGGGCTCGTGCATGTATAAAAATGGAGTGTATGAACGAAAAGTTAAATTACTATAGTTGTTAGGATTTGTGACCGCGTTTTCGTTCAACATTTGGGCAGAGGTCAAAGTCTTCGATATGACCTTCTTCGATCACCTCGACTTCCTCACATCAAATTTGATGCTGCCGTTAGGCGGAATCTCTATCGCAATTTTTGCAGGCTGGTTGATGACGAAGGAAACCAGCAAAGCGGAACTCGACATGAACAGTGAGGTGGGCTATTCCATCTGGCAGGTACTCATTCGCTACATCGCCCCCATCGCCGTCTCCATCGTGCTGCTTCATGCCATTGGAGTGTTTTGATTTTCTTCCCGCCCTACCGTGTAGTAGTCCAACACCTTTTCGACCCCAACAGCTTCTAAGACTTTCTGGCTCGGCAGGTTCTCGGCTTGAACTCGAGCACAAACCAAGGGAATCTCGTCAAGGGCCATATGTTGTGAGGCTAAGGCATACAGATGTTTGGCGAACCCCTGTCCGCGAAGATCATCACGAACAAAAATATATGGGACGATCCAGCATTGCGGGATGAGCAGTTCGGCTTCGCTACCCTTCAACCAAGACACATGAGCCGCCAATCCCCGATAATCGTACAGGTTTAAAATTCCTCCGGTTTGTAGGCAGGATTCCATCATCCTCTTTAGTGAAAGGACTTCATGCTCGGATTTCAGCGGTGAACCATCTCGATCCAATTCCCGGAAAAGGTCTGGCCACCAGGCATTGAGCTCTTGATTCATTGAACAAGTAAACTGGCTGAACTTCGTAAGGGACAACACCTCTGGTCGGGAACAGCCCCAATCGGCCACATAGACACATTCTTCTAAACGAGCGTTCTCCCAACCAGCGAGAAACGAAGCACATCGATGTTCAGGACAGAGGGGTATCCATATCGCTTCAAAAGGAAAAGGCCAATGTTGTTTCACCGACTCGACCACAAGGGTGAGGTCCTTGGGATCAGTCACGAACCAGTGCTCGATACAGGCAATGGGTGCTCCGGTGTCAGTCGCAACTCGTGGGGACACAATTGCGCCCCACTGTTCTTCCACCCCAAGATATTTCGGAAGGAGACCATCAAGAGACGCAACTTGATAGAGATTCAACATGGAGTCCAGAAGCTCAGGATCAATCATCCCCGGAGAAGGCGCGATCGAACATTGAAAGAACACCTCCCAACGTTGGACCAGCGAAACCTTGGAGGCGCGAGTAATCAGCGGGGAAATAGAGGCGAGATATTCTTCGCAGAACTTCTGAATCATATGTTGGTGCAGAGTCGGAGAATTCATGAGGCTCTTCTCACCTACTTTTCATAAAAAGGGAGGCTTGGTATTTACTTACCGGTCGCGTTCTGGACGCAATAGGTCAGCAACAGTTGAATTTCTGTCATTTGCAGAACACGCAATTCTGGTCTCAGTTCAGGGCTTTGGCCAGTCTCACATTCCAGGCAGAGATCTATGAAGGCATATGGCTCCCACAAGCCAGAACTGACGATGTGATCGAATGCTGTGGTTGCCGGGAGACTCTGCCTTGTTTCGTCACTCCTGAGTTGTTCAAAAATGGGATGTTGCCCGACACGCCGAAACCAATATTTGGCATTGCCCGCATCCGGTTCTCGTCGATGCACAATCGCATGCCAATAACTTCCCTCCACCGTATCCAGGTCCTGAGCGACGAGATGAGCTTCCTCCCACGCATCCGCCGCAAGTAACAGCCCTGCCCTTACCGCCTCTGCCATAAAAGAACAAGGATCCGAGACTCCCAGAAGATCCTCGCAAGACACGGTGAACAAATCTTGGATAAATGAACGAGAATGTCGGGAGAATTGCTGAACAAGAGGAAATGTCTTCGGTGATAGTGCAAGCGTTTGATACGACTCAAAGCCTTTACTCTCTGGCAAAAATGGATTCATGAGGTTGGATACAATAAATTGAACAGCAGCATGCCAATCAAAGTCTATTCTGGCCGGACAGGGTACTATAACAGCTGCGGAGACGGTGAAATGAAAAGATGAAGAGGAATTTCAAAGAAAATAATTTTTAGTCACGAGAGGTCAATCAATATAGTATGAAAATCCAATCAAGCCGAGCACGGCATTGATGCCCGTGTTCCTGGTCCCAATGCCGGAATTCGAGATATGATGCAAGCGGAGCGCACCAGTGATCGCAAATTCTTGCGTGATAAAATATTGCAAGCCAGGCCCAGTTTCCAACAAAAATTCAAATGGCGTGCTTTGTTCAGGAATTCGGGGAGCCAAGTCAGTCCAGGAGACACCCATGCCAAAATCCCAATAGGGCATCCAACGGCCAAAGGCAAGGAAGTTATATCGCCCGACAATAGAGAAACCTGCCAGGGAAGCACTGAAGGGTTCATAAAAATGAGCACCGACTGGCTCAGCCAATACTTCAATGGCCCCACTAAAATATCCAGCGTCTATTTTATCTGTCACCACTAGTCCAATTTGGGGAAGAACAAACACCGCACTTCGGTTTGAGGAGGCGGCATTACCGACTCCAGTAAAAGCCTGCCAATAACCGGTTTGGATGCCGAGTTCGATGGTTCCGGCATTGATAACCTTTTGAGCCTCAATGCCCGCATGCGATGGTATTGCCATGGCCACGATCCCTCCGACAAACAACAGGGCGGCGATCCATTTTTTCAAAGTGTGAGTCATTTGTCCCCTCATGAGCGGTGGCTGCATCCTGCATCCATTTAAGACTTGACCAAAGAATTTGAGCCGCATCTTACAGATGTCAAAAACAGCAATCAACTTCGGACTTGCAAGAAAATTTTCCAAAGTGACGAAAATACATAGAAGCATCCAGTGTCAGATATCACAATTCATCCACTAACAAAAGAAGCGTTGCCCCATCCCATGAATACTCGCACTCGCCATGGATACGCCCGGTTGGTCAGGGACCTTGCGGAATTGGATCATCACGACCGTTTCCAAGACATGCTCACTCGAGCCTATGGAGCGATGGATGAACTTGGTCTCCTCATTGACCGAGCGCGCCATTTAGCTCAGGAAAATGCCTATAAACCAAACCCCATGGGAGAAGACCCCGAGTCGCCTCACGACTTCAGAGCATGACATGGCCTTCGACAACCCCTATAACCGCTCCCAACCCTGCCCCTCATACCCAAAGTGAAAAATCGTTGGATGAATGATCTCGGCCAGGATTTCCACGGAGTCTACGAGCCGAGGCCCGGGGCGATTAAAATACTGATTGCCATCCATCAGGAACACCTTCTTCTCTTTCACCGCTTTAAGATCACTCCAGCCAGGTTGATTGGTCAATAGATGGAGTTCTTCACGAGTTCGGGGTATTGAGAATCCACACGGGAGTAAGAGGAGAATATCGGGATCCTGCTGTTGAACCGCCTCCCACGTAATCCACGGGGCATGCTCACCAGCCTTGCCTAACACATTCCGCCCACCGGCATGATCGATCAGCTCGGGCATCCAGTTCGCCGATGCCATCAATGGATCCAGCCATTCAATACACCCCACGGTGAGACGGTCAACAATCTCACGGGTTCGAGTCTTGATGGCCTCGACTCGACTTTGAAGCTGAGAAACAAGGGATTCCCCCTCCTCTTTTCGATCCAAGGCATAGGCAACCCGTCGAATATCCTCCCACACATCTTCTAACCCATTGGGCGAGAGCGAGACAATTGAAGGCTTGAGACCAATCCAATCCCCAACCACCTGCGCCACCTCAGCAAGACTTACGGCGCATACCTCACACTGCGCTTGCGTCAAAATGCAATCAGGTTTGAGAGCTTGGAGTTGTTGGGCATCCACGCGATAGAGGGAAACGGCATCACGCAGAAGATCTTTCACACGATCATCAATCTCTCGGCTACTACCCTGAGGGTCAAACCTGGGTCCGGTACAAACTGGAAGGTGGGTAATACTCTGCGGGTGGTCGCATTCATGGGAACGACCCACCAAATCATCCTTCGCACCTAAGGCACAGACAAGTTCCGTCGCACTTGGAATTAAAGACACCACGCGAGGCATAAAGACCTTTCGCTATCACGAAAACCGGAATTGACTATTACTAAAGATGGCCAAATCCTAAGTAGACCTACACGTTCATGCAAGTTCGTCTGACTTTTCATCTTGTCTCTACTGACCTCCCCATCCCTGTCGGATTTTTTTACATGCTCAGTTTTTACAATCTGCTCTCTGGATTTATGAATTAGTCTTTCTCATTCTCTTTTCCTACCAACTGCTTCAATCACATGGTCAATTTTTTTAACACCACACATTCGGTCACAAGGCATTGATTGTACAAGAAAATTTACTTCCCGCCGTTCTTGCAACTCCAAAGACTGTCAGCAAATCTTTACAACTTTTCACCTTCCTCAATCTACAACTTCAAGTGGCTGGATAATTTTCCAGTCAGAATTATCCAAGAGTTTCCAACAATCACTGACATCAAACTTCAACGCACACTACCAATCCAAAATCATAATTCTGGCACTGCATTTGCGATAGGTCTCAGCAATGGAAACAGCGGAGAGAACTTGAGGAATCAGCCACAAGAACAGCTCCCAGGACTCAACAAAAATAACCACAGGAAAAGCAATAGCCCATTGGCAGCTTTTCCAACATTAAGGAGGGTGCAATGCAACAACCAACAACTCAATCTAGCCGGGCCAGTCAGTTTTTTCGCGCAAGCGTCACGTCGTTAATTTTTGGCATGGGTGCCTTGTGCTTGCCCGCCAGCCAGGCCTTCGCCTTGCAAGTCTCCGTCGCCGACACCCAAAACGTGTTCACCGTCATGGAAC
>JAQBUF010000085.1 GCA_027623995.1 Nitrospirota bacterium | reverse complement strand
CTACATACTTTTAACTATACTACCCAAGCACACCGCCATAGTAATAGGAGCTCATTCCTTAGAATGAACTTCCACCATCACAGAAATCGAACTTTCTAGCTAAGCTTGAGGGTTCCTTTTTTCTTTGCAAGGGTCTTTTACTTGTTTCTAAAATGGCTCCCCCCACACTAACGAAGGAGAAGGATTTTTTTATACAACGTGGCTGAATACTCAATGAATGTGAAGATTTGGATGAAGTATTTCTGACATTCTCACGAAGATTAAATTATCCGAGATGTTTTCAGAATTTCTCCAATCATCGACATCGACCATTTTCTTTCATTTCCCATTGACCTAATTTCCCCTTTCCTGCAATCTGAGAGATTAAGAGTCCCCAGAAGACCTTAAGTGGATGCGCGATCAAACTAATTAGTCGCACCCCATAACCTCACCTTCATTTTTAAGGATTGCTATGAAGCGATTATTTGCCGTTATTGGGTTAGGCCGGTTTGGCTATAGTGTGGCTGAAACACTGGTTCAAAAGGGCTGCGAAGTGCTCGCGATCGATAGCGAGGAATCGAAGATCCAGGCCATCAGTGATATCGCCACCTTCGCAGTGCAATGCGATGCCACGGATGAGCGAGCGCTTAGCGCAGTAAGCGTGCAGAATGTTGATATCGCCGTGGTGAGTATCGGCGAAAACATTGAAGCCAGTATTCTTATTGTCCAAACACTCGCGGAAATGGGTGTCAAATCGATCATTGCTAAAGCCGTGACAAATACCCACGGCAGGATTCTTAGCAATCTTGGGGTTTCGGAAGTCATCTACCCCGAACGCGATGCCGCGATTCGCCTAGCCCATCGCATTGTTTCCCCCAAGGTTCTTGAATACTTAGAGTTGTCTCCGGGGTATAGCGTTGAAGAAATCTCGGTCCCGGATCGCTTTTCCGGCTTAACAATTGAAGAGTCGAAAATTCGGGAACAACACAATCTCAATGTGATCGGTATCAAAAAACAGGTCAAACGCATGGTCAAAGGACGGCTCATGCAAGAAGAGTCTTTTAATTTCACTCCCTCGCGAAGTGACCTTATTGAAAAAGGAGACGTGTTGGTTATGATCGGAAAAGAAGATGATTTAGATCGATTTAGTGGTGCCGAATAAACTCGTTCGCCAATTCCCCTTTGCTGCCTGACAGCTCACTGCCCGTACCAAGATCCTAGATCCGCCCACCTTAGGTTCTGAGACAAAACCCCTTCAAACGATACAATCGTTTGCCATCTTTTGGGCTTTTTTTCAAAAACTATGATTTTTATTGATCCGAGGGAGAGACACTAGGCCATGGCTTTTGATATACTTCCGCCCGTTTCATAAGAAGGGAACACGTGATGGCATCTTCTGAAGTTAAAACGTTCACCACAGAACTTCGTGAAAATCTTGAGTTATTTTACCAATGTCTCCAATTGGCTCCCCCGTATCACAGTGTTGAAAAGACGTTGGCTTGCCTTACCACTCGTCTCCAAAACCAAACGACAGATGAAGAACAACACCAAATGTCCCATGACGACACCATGAAGTGGAAGATTTATCTAGAGGCTATCATTGAATCTGGGCTGAATAAGAAACATCGAGGGATAATTGCTGGATTACTTAGGGGACAGGACTTAACATTTCTGCCTAAGTCTATTCGCTACCTGAAAGAACCATTTTTGACTTCTCAGTAAATACTTTTCTATCACCCACTGAATGTATCATTTTCGCCACACTCATATTGACTTTTCACATCATCTAAGGGAATTTATTTTTTAATTTTCGCATAATTTCAAGCAGTTATGATAAATTATTGCATTTTAGTTGTGGCCTATGTTTTGCAATTACATAAAGGACTCTGAAATTCCGAGAATAGGAGCATGCACGTGCAAAAAACATTGAGACAGAAAATTTCGTTGGAAGGCATTGGCCTGCATTCAGGGAAATCCTCCAAGGTGACCCTATGCCCAGCGCCGCTTGATTCAGGAATTGTGTTTCGAAGAAGAACCAACGGACACCTTGAATCCTGTCAAGCCTCTATTCGAAATATCCGCCCAATGGAACTTTGCACGACCATTGGCTCTAACGGCTTTCAGATTCAGACGACCGAGCATGTCCTCTCTGCTCTTTGGGGCATGTCTATCGATAACGCCTATATTGATATTGATTCCGAGGAAGTCCCAGCCATGGACGGAAGCGCAGCCCATTTTGTTGAGATGATTCATACGGCCGGAATCGTTTCGCAGGAACGTCCACGCACCTACCTTAAAATCCTCAAGCCACTTCACGTTGGAGATCATCGACGTGGCGTTTCGGTTCTCCCTTCCCCGACCACAAAAATTACCTATTTCATTGAGTACGATCACACGCTCATTCAACATCAAACCTATGAATACGAGTGGTCACCAAGAGCCTTCCAAGACCACATTGCTGAGGCGAGGACGTTTGCCTTTTCGCATGAAGTTGAAGCCTTATGGGCTAGAGGACTTGGCCAAGGTGGGTCTCTCGACAATACCGTCGTGTTTTCAGAATCAGGGATCCTCAATAAGGACGGCCTTCGATTTCCTGATGAATGCGTCAGACACAAGGTGCTAGATCTCATTGGAGACATCGCATTACTTGGGGTTCCAATTATTGGTCATATCTTTGCAGATCGTTCTGGGCATTATTTGCATAATCAATTAGTTCAAATGATTCTTGATCACCCTGAGAGCTGGATCCTCGTAGGATCTCACGATGCTGAATGGGCTGAATTTTCCAATGACTCTATGAATGGAAAAGAAGCCATGCACTCTATGCCCCTCTCCGCAAACTCCGCTGCGTAACCTGCCGCTGCACAACGCCCAGCTTTTCTTTCATCACTACACTCGCCCCATCCGGTTATTTTCATTTTAATTCTTTTTGAAATTCTCACCAGGACACATAATGTTGCCTTGGAATGGAACACATGATAGGGTCCCATTGGTTTTGATATGAATCGTCATCGACTTCTTATTGCCCTCTTCTGCCTCTCACTCGTATCCGTCATTTTTGTTGCACCCACAACAGCTATCAGTCCGATTTTCAACGATCCTGAAGGCTTTGAAGGACTTAAATGGGGCGTCCCCCTCCACACGTTGGGCCATCTGGCACTCGTCGATCCAGACGGCAGAATTCAAACTTATCAATTTAAAGAAAATTCGTTGCGATTCGCTGACACCACGGTCGAAACGTTCCGTCTTCTGTCCATCGATCACAAATTTGCGCGCGTCATGATTCGCTACCATGGCGAATCCACCCATCACGCCATTATGAAGTACCTCACGAGTCAATACGGCCCCGTGATTCGCAGGCCAGGATCCATGGTTCGAGGATTAAATCAAGAAAATACGTGGCGGGGAACTGCAACCGAAGCGAATCTCAATTACCGTGAACATGGAGAACGTGGGTTTCTGATGATTCAAAGTCAAGTCCTTGCTCCCCGTTTCCTAGACCTAACCTCAAGTCACTCTCATTGATTTATTAAGATGAGAGATCCTACCTTTCTTATCAGACTTCTATGTTCTCGCGTGCCTCTAACACCTTTTTCACAATCACTTCAATGATGTCCTCATCGACGAAGGGCGACAAAATAAACGACTTCAACGCCACGATAGGCTCACCGTAATCTGTATAACGATAACAATCAGTTAATGAAAGCACCGCCCCCCGACCCGCCATGGCTTCGGTATGCACATAGTGAAACACCTTTCGATTATATTCATTATGAGCCAGAAGCCGATCGCGATAGGCGTGATCTTGCATTTCTTTCTCCTTAATTCGAAACGTATCCACACCAGGCGGATAGACACGAAACAGGGTCACGGGGCCGAAGTTCTCGCGATTCAAGACTGTGGAACAGTCATGCCCTTCTAGGTGTTCACGAAGAAGCTGGGCCATTTCCACGATATGACCAATAATGACTTGCAAGCCTTGCTTCCCAAACAGTTTCATATTGGCTAACGCCGATAACACTCCTGCACCAGACCGAGAAGTTTCCAGCGTAAACATACCAGGCCGATGCTCCCCAAATTGATACAGATAGGGCATCTGCTCGTGAGGTCTCTTTAACAAATCGAGATCATCGCGACTTCGAAACACCACGAGACTGGAGATATATGGAACGAATCCTGGCTTGTGAAAATCGACACCAATACTATCCGCAAGATTCACCTGTGCAATATGATGCCGAGCCCCGGCTAAGGCTCGAATCGTTCGAGGACGAAATCCCAGGGGATTCGCCTCAAAGTCATAATCATTAAAGACCGACCATGCCCAACCGATAACAGCATCGGCATGAATATGGGGTCGATAACAAAGCTGGAATTCTTCAACGAGCTCGTCACGTAGGGCCACTATCCCGGCAATGTCATCCAGACCAAACGCATCAGTTGTCCCGAGTGTGGCGATGATGGCGGCAATGCGTTGCCCACCACGAAGAGCCGCCCTGGCCTGGTCACGAAGAAGGCCGAGGTTCATTGAATTTCGGCTATCCGTGGGAATCGTGAGTAAATGCTTGGAACCCAACCCTAACCACCCAGCGATGTTATAGCGACAATAGTGACTCGCATCGCTCGCAAAGATCACCGCTTCCTCATGGACGCCATTCTCCATGGCACCAGGAATCGCTTTTTCCAGTCCGACTTTGACCCCGTACAAGGTCGTCCCCGTCCCTCCAAATGTAAAAAACCCATCGGCCCTGGTAGGATCATAGCCAAGTAATTTCGAGGTCATGGCAACCATTTCAACCTCAGCCATGGATAAGCGATGACTGTATTCATCCCACGCCAGATTGGGGTTATAGAGAGATGCCAGGAGGACACCGATCAGCGAGGATATCGTCGGCGGTGGCACCACATTCTGCTGGGTTTGAGGATGTCCTGGGATCGCTAACCCGGAACAATAGGTGACCAATTCACTCGTCACCTGTTCCGTCGTCATGCCATGCTCAGGAACAGTGGCATGGCGCGCAAGGCTATAATCCAATGGGTGGCGCTCGCCAAGAATGGGACATTCGCTTTTGAGGGAATCTACTGCATCCATCGCGCGCATCACGCTATGGACAAAGTAGGAATCATGAACACGATCTGAAACCGGCTGGGGAAAAGCCAGTCGAATCTTGCTCAGGGCATCACGGTAGGGAACGGCCATAACCTCTTCCCTCATCAAAGACTTTCCACAGTGAAAGAATCGGCACATGGGAAGAAAAACGATGGGACTTCACACTCATTCTAGCATACCCCCTTCCTGTGGCTATGAGAAAACCCTAAGAAGAACCATCCTGGTAAAAACCCGAATTGACGAGGATCACCGAGAAAGCGCACCATGCGACTTCATATTTTGAACCCATCGGACATGCCTATGCCACCGTCACATGATGCCCTTATCATAAATCCACATTGCCAGGTCACGACTGACTATGTCGGCCATGGCCGGAATAAAATCGTCATCGCGGATGATTTTTATCAATATCCTGAACAGGCGCTACAACTTGCCCTGGAATTACCCTACACCGATCAGTTTGAGATTGTGGGCAATTTCCCTGGTGTTCGCGCCTCGGTCAAAGTCGATACCCAACCCCTGTTCGCAAAGATTAGCGAGCTCTGGGGCACCACACTATGCCCATTTTTTGATCCCCAACCTGCGGTCTTCCAGGGCATCACGAACAAAAACTATCGCCTAAATATTGGACAGCGTCAGCCACATATCGACCAAGATATTACGGCTATGGTCTATTTGAATCCAGCAAACACCTGTGTTGGGGGAACCGGTCTTTATCGACATCGACCGACAGAATTGGAACGGGTCGCTATTGCCCCCGATCAACAGATTCGAGACTTAGCCGATCGGTTAGAACTCAGTGAGGAATTTTTAAACAGTGCGGAGGGTTACGAGAATTTTCAGAACAGTATGGTGTTCAACCCGCTCTTCGCCAACCGGCAGAATACGTATATCAATGGGGGGAACGAATACTGGGAATTGCTCAAGCTCATTGAGATGAAACCCAATCGCCTTATTATTTTCGACGGTCGATGCTTCCATTCCCAATACATCACCCCCGACCAATATACCGAGGCCTTTCGCGTCAATCAAATCGTCTATCTAAGCCAACAAACAAAAGGTTGAGAACACGACCTACCCTGCAAATTCCCCACTTTCGACCCATCACACTTCGCAGTTATCCCCTTCAAATTCACAGCCATTCACCCTGCATTTTGGACACAACACATTTAAAAATCTTCATTCCCCTCACCCCAAGCGGTCGAACCCTGTTGAGAATGTAAAGCCCCTTTATTGATAGTGCCTTTTGAACGGAAAACTCAAAAACCCCTAGTAAAATAAAGACCAAATCCTGTCAAGACAAAAAATACCCTTTGAGCCTGGTGACAAAAAATTGGAAACAGCTTATCCCCAGGGGGAAATCCTTCCCACTCTTAGGCCTCTTCCCCTTGAAGATAGATGAAAAGGGGACGCTTCACTTTTTGGAAGTTCAAGATGCAGGGTTTCGCCCCTGCAGACGACCGCCTTTTGTTTCGGCAAAAGGAGGAAAAACCATTTTTGCCCGTGCGCTACCCCTCCGACCTTACTCAGAAGCAAGCTCTCCGGGGTGCCTGGTCCACCGCCCCGAATCAAGATGGCTCAGAAACTCGCGGCGCTCAAACAGTCTTCGCCAAAGAGGTAGGATTCGTGGCGGCGGCCCAGCCGCGCCCAAGGCAGGAGCCCAAATCAAAACAAAGTATTTGGAGAATAATTAAACTCCTGAGTCAGGATTGTTCCGTTACCGAAAATAGTCCGAGTGTTGCTTTTGAGAGTTTTTATTCCTCGGGCATCACCGCCTTCGGATGCGGCGGAGCCGGAGCCCCGAATCGACTTCTTGGAGAGAGCTGTTTGAGTGAAGCGAGTTCTCTCGCCATCGTATTCGGGGCGGAGGTGGAGGGACCCTGGAAACCCTGCGGCTTTGCGCGGGGTTGGAAGGGACGCAGATGGGCGGAAATGGTTTTGGTTACTTTTGCCGAAACAAAAGTGACTCGTCTGCAGGGGGCGAAACCCTGCTTTCATATTTTCACTAACACCTGAAACACCTTTTGGGCACTATAGTTATTCGAATAATTAACGTGGCTATGCAGTTGACTGCCCAAACTACTAAATGTAGTGTTTGGCGGTATGGAGATATATCCTGCGAACATGCTGGATTTTGCGGATACATTTCCGACGGAAGAAGCGTGTCGGGAGTATTTGACGCTGCTGCGGTGGCCTGCGGGCTATGCGTGTCTGCGCTGTGGCAGCACGGAGGCGTCACAGATACGCCGCGGCTATTACCGTTGCCGGGACTGCCGGTATCGCGGCTCTGTTATTTTCGGCACACTGTTTCAGGACACGCGTAAACCGCTCAGGTTATGGTTCCATGCGATATGGTACGTGGTCAATCAGAAGAACGGTGTAAGCGCCTTGGGGCTGCAAAAAGCCTTGGGGCTCGGTAGTTACCACACGGCCTGGGAGTGGCGGCAAAAGCTGCGCCGGGCCATGGTGCGGCCCGGACGGGATCGCTTGAGCGGCTTTGTGGAAATGGATGAAACGTTTATCGGCGGCGTCCATGAAGGCAAGCGCGGACGTGGTGCGCAAGGGAAAACGCTGGTGCTGATTGCGGCGGAGCAAGCCTCCGTCGGCATAGGGGCCCTGTCAAGTTAACTGTGTAACTGATTCTTTCTTTGCTTAGCGTGTTGGCACCCGATCTCCTAACAGGATGGCGAATTGGTTGAGGGCTCGCTTCCACTCCGGAATGGGCATCGTCCATTTCTTGGCAATCCGTTGCATCCCAAGATAGAGCACTTTCAGGATCGATTCATCCGTCGGAAAGGCCCCTCGACTTTTCAGGACTT
>JAQBUF010000084.1 GCA_027623995.1 Nitrospirota bacterium | reverse complement strand
TACATTCTGGGGTTAGGATGTTGTCCCGTCGTAGAGAACCGTCTCCCCCTGTAGCCGCAGCATCTCATGCTGCCTCCCCCGCTCGTCAATGGCCAAAAGGTTGTTCTGGTTCTAAAAATTTGTATGTGATGTTGTTCTCCAGCGGTGTTTCTCGTGGAATTACATGGCGGTGTTTCAGTGATTGTTTCCCCCTCTCTTTTCCTTCCGATGGTGATGTTCTTGTCCTCGAATCTGTTCCGTCGTCTGACAGACTGTCAATAATTCCCATAATTTAAGGCCCAAAAATTTTCTTGGCTTTCCAAGCATCTTATCATTTCAACGCTGAGTTGACTTAAAAAATACATAAATTTCAATGTGTTGCAATTTTCAGGAAAAATTATTCCTGTTTGGCATCCCCTTTGCTTTTCTCAGGGGAGAGGCACGAAGTCCTTTAGGTAAATAATAGGATCGAATCGGCACCTTCGTGTGCCGCCAAAGACGACAAGGAGGTCGCTATGCCACGCTTGGCCATTGCTCAACTGACCATAGGTCACAATCACAATGAACATTGGGACACATCTTCTTTTTGGGACGATGATCCTCTATCAGAATTGAAATTTGAGCGAATAGAAAAAAGTCACACGGGCGGGCTGTCAAAATGTTCTCAATGTGGCACCGACGTGAGAATTCATGTGTCCCCCAAGCGCAACCCCCATTCTGGAAAGCTTGGTCGGACCGTGAGCTTGAAGGATCACGATCTCTGCCGGAGTTGCTGGCGGCAAATCATGCGAACCAGCCGCGAGTCGCTAGATGGGGCGGGATATTATCTTTTTGACGAAAGGCGCGAAGTCGCCTAACTGAGGCATTAGCGAATTGTAGGGTGTGAGGAAAAATCTTAATCTCTGCTGAGTAATCACTCTACTGAGAATCCAGTATTTTTCCGTTTTCCTTTCTTGAATATTCCCTCATAGGTTTCCTGCTCTTACAATCGGGCGCACACTGACTTGACCTCTGTATAGAGATCAAGAGCCTCATGTCCCATTTCCCGTCCCCATCCTGATTGTTTGTAGCCGCCGAAGGGCAACGCGGCATCAAAAATATTGTGACAGTTGATCCAGACTGTTCCCGCACGAAGTTGAGCGGCGATGCGGTGGGCGTTGCTAAGGTCCTTGGTCCAAATAGACGACGCTAAGCCGTAGATGCTGTCGTTGGCTTTGGTCACCACTTCTTCGAGGTCGGTAAAGGGTTCAGCGCACACCACCGGACCAAAAATTTCTTCCTGAATGACCTTCATTTTTTGATTCGTATTGACGAGGACCGTAGGTTCGATAAAATATCCTTTCTCCCCAAACCGTCCCCCGCCAGCGATGGCTTTGGCACCTTCATTTATTCCTGATTCCAAATATCCCAACACCCGTTGTTGTTGTTCGTCGGAGACTAATGGGCCCATGTGCGTCTGTGTATCCATGCCAGGTCCGACCTTGATCTGTTTGGCTTGATCTGCCACGCCTGTCACGACCTTGTCGAAGATGCTTTTTTCAACATACAGCCGTGATCCGGCGCAACAACATTGCCCGTGATTAAAGAAAATCGCATTGGCCACGCCCGGGATGCTGCTTTCCAGGTCGGCGTCAGGCAACACGATACTTGGCGATTTGCCACCTAACTCGAGAGTGACTTTTTTGAGATTGCCGGTCGCGGCGTTGGCGATGAGTTTGCCGACTTCGGTTGAACCGGTGAATGCGACTTTGTCTACATCAGGATGAGCTGCAAGCGCTGCGCCGGCGGTTTCGCCAAAGCCTGTGACAATGTTGATGACCCCTGGTGGAAACCCTGCTTCGCAGAACAGCTCGCCGAGAAGCAGCGCCGAGAGGGGTGTTTGCTCAGCAGGTTTCAACACAATCGTACATCCAGCGGCGAGAGCTGGCCCCAATTTCCAGGCGGCCATGAGGAGCGGAAAATTCCAAGGAATAATTTGTCCAACGACCCCCACAGGTTCACGGAGTGTGTAGGCATGAAATTGAGCGCCTGGCGCATAAGGCACAGAAATCGGAATGGTGTTGCCTTCGATTTTCGTGGTCCATCCCGCCATGTAGCGGAACAGATCGATGGCCAAGGGTACATCCGCGACTCGAGCGACCCCCACGGGTTTGCCGTTATCGAGAGATTCCAATTGCGCAAAGTCTTCTAGTCGGGCTTCCATCAGATCAGCCAATTTCCAAATCAATTTCCCGCGTTCGGAAGACGTGATTTTTCGCCACGCCCCTGTCTCAAAAGCTCGTCGAGCGGCTTTTACTGCTAGATCTATATCGCCTTGTTGGCCCTCAGAGATCTGGCATAGGGGTTCACCTGTTGCGGGGTTCACCGTGGGAAAGGTTTGACCGGAGAGCGCTGGCCCCCACTTACCATCAATAAGCATTTTGCGGTCGGAGGATAAAAATTGTTGAACAGTAGGTGTTAATGCAGTTTCAGTGGCAGCAACGCTCATGGCAGTCCTCCCAGTAGAGATGAGGGCGATTGATTATTTAAGCCCGGCAATTTCCCATGTTCGAGGGTTTCCGAGAAAATGATGAGGAGGGTTCCCTCGTGACGGTATCCCCGACGGGTCGGTGAGACGATTGCATAATTCTAGGTTGGATTCAAGAACAGAGTGGTAAAAAACGTTGGAATTGAAGCACTGAAGTGATGCGGGTATCCACACCCATGTTGAGGCAGAGAGGCCGTTTAGTGAACCAAGGGGGATCGAACAATCTTTCTTTTAAGGGCTTCATCAAGTGAGGTATAGATCGGGATGATTCTGGGGAACTTAATGGATTGCAGTTTTTCCGTAAGCGGAGGAAAGGGATTGAGTAAGCTTAAGCGATGCTGTTGTTGGATAAGTTTTTGATGGGCAATGACCAGCAGGCTCATCGCCGCATCGTCCGTACATGTGATGCCTTGGAGGTCGACAATCACATGGGCATGGTCGCTTTGGCCGGCTTGCTGGATAGCGGCCATAAATTCCTTTCTGGCGGAGAAGTCGAGTTCTCCGTGCAGTTCAAGCAGAACTGCTCCCTCAATGACCTGTTCGACCACTTCCATACATTCTCACCTTTCCTAACCCTTTGTGGGAATGTTGAAAAAAGCCGCCAGCGGCGTTCCCTGGCTTTGCCGAAATGGCTCGCACAGGCACAGTCGCCCTTTTGCCTGACCTTCGGGCTCGCAGACTTGGCGCTTTGCGCCGCTCGCGCTCACGTACTGGGAGTACGCTCCGCGCGTCAAAACGGCTGCGGCCTTGCTGGACGAACCCTTCGGTAAGACTCAGGCCATGCTTTTTTGAACATTCCCTCTCACTGATGTCGGTTGCCGTCCTGAAGCATCTATGGCCAATGAACAGGAAATATTCAACAGGCCTTTGTGAAGATGAGCAAGAAGCGTGCTCAATGATAGGTGGTGATTTCTCAAGAAATTTTCCCGGAATAGCGAGGGCAACGAAGCAATTTTGCCACCTTGGTGTAGGGTGGAGTGGACACCTGACGCCGCCATCACGGAAAAGGACGGTTTTTAGAGGTGCCCTTAAGTTTATTGAGGAGCTGATGTTGGTTGGCCCTGTTCCCAGGATTGGCGTTGGATTTCAGCGGATGCCTTGTCTTGGTAGACGACGTGAAGAATCGTGTTTCCGAACTGACGGCGGACAATTTTTAACAGAACAGAGCCTTCGGCAAATCCGATGATCAATTCGTTGTCTGTTTCGTTCTGAAATTTGAGGTCTTCTTGCTCGGTAGGAATATGGGCAACCGGGTATTGGCCGACCAACACTTCATATAATTCGCCAAACCATAGATTCGTATGAATGCCCATATCGATATCAATATGGGTGAGTGTCGCCGTTGGAGGAGGGGGGGAGTCCATGGCGTGTTCGGAGGTGTTCCCGTCATAGACCAAAGTAAAATATCGATTCTTCCCCATGAGATCATACAGGCATTGGGTTTGGCTTGAACATCCTTCCAGCGCCTCCACCTCACTTGGCTTCATGCCAAATTCCAATTTTCCCACGCCTTTGAGAGCCGGGGCCTGAGCCCACGCAGTTCCTCCGACGACGATCAGGAGGGTGAGAATGAGAAGCGAAGAAAAACCCATGTGTTTATGCTGAGCAACGATGACCATGTCCTGTTCCTTTCAGGGGGTGATTCCTCGTGGAAATGTCTTTTTTGATGAATATCAGACCTTGTGTTTTATCTAAACGCACATTAGCAGATTTGGGGAAATGGCTCCAACCCGGTACAGAGGGCTTGTTGGTGAAGGTTCTTTGGTTTTTCATTCTCACAGGGACAAAAAATCATTAAGAAATTCGTGAAAAAGCCGATAAAGTCTAGTAAGTCCCGCAAATAGGAGAGAACCCTTAGTAATGAGGTCATTGTGGCACCATATAGTGGAACTCACACACAGGAAATTTCGGGATCTGACACGTACGAAACCCTTGAAAGGATAGATACCGGCATGAGTGCGATTGTGGAAGCCCTAAACCGTATTCAGGAAGCGAGAGCAGCCGAGTCTTCCGCCGATGGGATCCCTCGGGAATTGGCAGAAACTGCCCCAGAATTCACTGTGGCCTCATCCGAGGCCCAACCTTCAGGGTTGCAGGATTTTTTTGGACCGCAAGTCCCTGAAGTCACCTCTCCCACGAATGGATCCCAGCCAGTTTCTCAAGAGGTCCTTGGTCCACCTTCATCCGAAATATCAGTCGAATATTGGCTCTCTATTTTAAGGCAAGAATATATTCATACCTTCCTCAAGGAAGGAGGGTGTTCGGTCAAATTTGCGATTAGTTCTGATGACGACACGCATGCGGCGCTTCACGCAGGTGTGTGTGCCATGGCCAAAACAGAGGGCTTGGCGTTCGCTCGTCTCGATGCTCGATATACCAAGATCCACCTGGTAGATCGCGTCTTTTTCAAAATCGCGAAACAACTCGATTGGGATGAACTGGCCTATGATTTTCTCGCGGTCCTTATTCGGAGTAAGGGGTATCAGGTTCCTGAGAAATGGGAAGATTTCAGCTTACAGAATCTCGCCAAGCTCAATGACCGACAAGAAACACTTTTATGGAAAGATATTCAGACGTGGATTGAAAAAGCGATTGAAAGTGACCGGAATCTTTGTCAGGAATTTCGGATGGCCATGATGTGTTTATGTGCGGCACAGTTGCAAGCCAGCGAGGCGGATCTCTATCTGGCGCAATCCATCAAAGAATGGCTGCGAGGTGAGTTGCGACTGATCTCTAGTGTGAAACATGCGCTGATTTTTCAAAAAATTACTCGGCACAATGGACGACACCTGTTGACCTCGTTGACGCATTGGTTACGACGCAGCAAGAAATCCGGGCTCGTGATCACTCTGGATATTTCACGATACCTGGTGGGCAAGAAACCAAGTGAGCCAGACACGACATTCTATTATAGCGCGGCGGCCGTGTTGGATTTGTATGACATGCTGCGTCAATTCATTGATGGCGTGGAGGATTATGCCGGGTGCTTGATGGTGGTCCTAGCTCCCGATGGATTTTTACGCGATGCTCGCCGTGGTCTGGATCGATATGAAGCCTTAAAACTTCGAATTTGGGATGATGTCCGCGACAAATATCAACAGAACCCGCTTGCCCCAATGGTGCGGCTGGCATCAGTGAGCCCTCCTTCAGAGCAATCAACCATTGAGAGCGCCTCCACAACCCTTCATCAAGGTTCAGCATCACTTTCGAAGCGACGAGTGATCGAGGGCTTACGGTCGGGCGTACCCAACCGCGATGTGATTCAGGCTATGGGGTGTTATCAGCCGGAAGTGGAAGGCCGGTTTCAACGGATGGTCATGGCCATTGATCAACGAGCGACGGAAGGTCGTTCGACGCGTGGGATGATCGTTGAAGGCGGCTTTGGTACCGGGAAGTCCCATGTCCTGGCCTATTTGCAACATCTGGCGTTGCAGCAACATTGTATCTGTAGTCAGGTCATCATTAGCAAAGAAACGCCGGTGTATAACCCACTGAAAGTCTTTCTTTCAGCGATGGAGAGTGCTGTGATGCCAGGCCATGCTGGCCAGGTCTTGGTGGAAATTGCCAATCGCCTTGATGTGTGGAGTCCGGCCTATCAGGAATTATCCGATTGGGTGCATGACCATCGCAATGGGCTGGATCAACGATTTGCGGCCACGATGTTTTTATTCCAACGGATGTATAGCGAACCCGAGCTCCGGCATCGCGTCATTCGGTTTTGGAGTGGTGAACCTTTGGCCATGAATGAGATCCGTGCCTGTCTCCGCCAATGTGGAGCCTTTCAGCGATATTCGTTTGCGAGGATTCGTGAGGTCGATTTAGGGGTGCAACGGTTCCATTTTGCGTCGAAACTCATGCGGTTGGCAGGGTACAAAGGGTGGGTGTTGTTTCTCGATGAAGCCGAACTCATTGGGCGATACTCCTTTGGCCAGCGGCTGAAATCGTATGGGGAATTAGGCCGGCTGTTGGGGGCATCCACGGATATTGGTATTCCAGGGCTGGCGTCAGTCGTGGCCTTGACCGATGATTTTCAATCACAGATCCTTGAAGCCAAAGGCGATCGAACCAGAGTGCTTGATGCGCTAGGCAAGATCGGCACGAATGCTACGCTGGAAAAACAGGCCGAAGAGGGCGTGCGATTTATCGAATGGGATTCAATCCCACTACGAGAATTGACTGAAGTCCGTGTTGAAGAGGCGTATCATAAGATTCGGCAGCTTCATCAATCCGTGTATTGTGGTGACCAAGAATCCATCGCGAAGATCTATGCGTTACAGCCCACTGTCGTCAAAGGCAAGCGCATGCGTGAATGGGTCAAGAGTTGGGTCACCGAATGGGACGTGAAACGGCTGTTGTCCCGTGACCATGTGGAAATCGAAGTGCACTCGGTGAAGCAGGAGTATCAAGAAGATCGTACGTTAGAAACTTCTTCCGAGGAAGAAAAAGATCAACTCGAATCGGGCGAGCCAGTTGTCCCCACAAACGTAGAAGTTCCAATTCAGCCCGCGACCATGTCCGGAAGGCCAAATCCCTTTGCCGCGCTTCCTTCTGGCGCGTCAGAACCCCTATCCTAACTGCGTGAAGCGTTATCCGTGAAGCGTAAAAGAAACCGCCTAGCTTTTCCCTCCCACGCTTCACGCATGACGCTTCACGAAACCCATCATTACTTCGATAGGCCAAAAATAGCCTTTGAACCACCATGGTGTTTTTGAGCAAGTGAGGGGGAGAATTGGTGCCGAAGGCGGGATTGTCTTAGAGGGGGTTGCTCAAGTCATTGAAAACTTTGGCAATCCCCTTTCCCTGACTGTCTAAACGTAGATTGACTCTTTGTCTTACTTTGCCTCTTCCTGCCTCAATCCCCACCCCTTTATCTGTATTTCTAACACCTATTTAACACCTCCTTATCGGAGGCAGGAAATTAACTTTTTCCCTGGTAAAAATAGAGAGGGGGGTGGGGGAGGAAAATGCGACTTGTCTCGTAGCACGTTAGGACCTCTGTAAAAACTGCACATAATTTTTTATTGATTTCAGGGGTTTTCTGCACGAATGGCATGATTGGTACTGTCAGCGACACACCCCTTAGATTTTGACAGGTTGCTGGTCAGGTAGGGGGCAGAGCCTGAGACTTGAGGGGGTGTAAAGGACAACTGTCTCATTCTAGTACCGTTTCCATCATCTATTCTCTACTGCTTCCTTAGATCGAAATTGATGGGGATTTCCACGACGCTACGAATGGGGATATTACCATCTTTGGCAGGTGAGAATTTCCACTTTCTGACAGCGTCCACTGCCGCTTCATCTAACACCGCGTGTCCGCTGCTCTTCTGAACCTTTACCTTAGAGGCATTCCCATCAGCATCGACATTCACGCGGATAAGCACCGTACCTTCCCAGCCTGACTCCCGGGCAATGCGCGGATAAACCGGTGGTACGGTACCCCCCGAGGACGTTGGTATTTCCCCTCTGTCCTGTTGATCGAGACCGCGTTTAAGTGTCTCCATGGCATCGAGGCGATGTTGTAAGGCCTCACCGCTCATAGATTTTTTGCCTGCATCTGACCATGTAGGACGTGGGAGCGAGAATCGACTGGGGTCAAAGCCACAGACACGAGTGGCCAAGGTTGTATGGTAGTTGTCGTCAGAAACCTTTTCGCTGTTCTTCTCTTGGCATATGGTCAAGGCCATGATGGGAAAGGTATTATTGGCAGAGCCAAGCTCAACAAGCCTCACGATAACAAGCCGACTGATGGATTGGTACATCCACCCAGCGCGAATGAACTTAAGCTTGACCAACTCAGATAAGTCGATCCTGGGGCAAGAGAAGCTATCTGGCCCATCATCATATCTATAGCCAGTTTCCGTAAGAATGCAGCCCTCTTCGGCCATGAAGTCATCAATGACGTTCTTCACTGGTCCCTCGCTATCTAATAAGTCATACACAAGGGTTTTGGCGATTTCCTCCGGTTTGCATATATCGTCAGTACAGTCACATGCACCGTCAGTGCATATAGTGATTATCTCACCGTAAGGAC
>JAQBUF010000024.1 GCA_027623995.1 Nitrospirota bacterium | reverse complement strand
ATTTTTGGTTCATGGCAACACCTTAGCCCATTAGGACCAGAAGTGTTGCACTTGGAGTTAGAACCTAAGCTTTGAAAAATGCCCTACCCGTTTGTGCAAGTCCTAAGAAGTTGTGTCGCATCCATGGAAAACAGCCTCAAGGAACCTCCTTTAGCCCCGATAAACCTTAAAGAGGGTTAATACCTTTTTGAACGTGAATTGCATTATTTTTGAGAAATTGAGGCGAAATGAAACTGAAAAATTTTGGTAAAAACCACACGAATGCAATGTTGAAGATTGGAAAACTTGGACTCCTTGTTCTGGCGGCGGGGCTTGTCACACTGTCTGGATGTAACTCTGTGGGAGAACCCCGTTTTGATGCCCAGGAAGCACTTGCGGAAGAGGTGGGAGAGAAGAATCCTTCCGAGCATCAAACATCCGTGTTGATGAACCACAAACAGACCACGTTGTATCAGCACATGTTAACGCAAGGAAACTATTCTGATGCGGCAATTTTAGAAAGTTTTCAGCATATTCAACCTGGCCAATCCCATCCATCCTCTCTATTCACAAATATTTCTACCCCTACGACCAGTCCAAGTTCGGCCAAAAACATCCGAAGCCAATTCGGCATTCAGAGACCGCATCCTCAACTTAGTGCGAATTGGCATGCCGATGTCGGATGGAAATTAGTATTGGATGGAAACTATCGAGGGGCAGAAGCCGCGTATCGACAGTCCCTCAGAAAGAATGGCAATTCTGCAAAGGCCTATCTTGGGCTAGGGATGGCTCTGAGTCTTCAGGGTGATCGCCACAAGGCGATTTCAGCCTACGAAAAAGCCATCACCATTCAACCTAATTTTGCAGCAGCATTGGTGCACTTGGGTTATGCGTATACCAAAGAAAATACCCAAGGCCAAAATATTGCGAAAGCACGTAAACTGTTCAAGCAAGCCTCTGAGCTGGGAGATCCCTTTGCTATGTTGGCTTTACTTGACTTGCAGGCACAAAAAGGTTCGGCATAAATAAGTGCAAATATTCGTCCTCAATTATATATCATCCTTTTCATAACCTACCCACCACACCCCAGCACATTGCTTCTCAACAGCTTCTTAGCTGAAATTCTGCTACCGATATTTGGCCTTCCTACATCGACTAGGTGAACCCCTGTATTCACCTCTCAAGCACTTAACCGAGCCACAGGAGTTCGAGGGGCCCTTCGATTGGGTTTTCGATTGATAGACACAATCTCGGCTGGACCATGTGTCCGATGTTGAGCAATCATGGGGTCTAAAATATTGCCGCACGTAATGCACCGCATCGCACGAATCCAAAACTCATCTTTATTGCCTTTAATGTCCAGACAATCTTCCATCACCATTAATCCATCACATCGTGTGCACCGCATCTCTCACCTCCTGAAAAGAGTTGATTGCTCTCATCACCCGCTCTCATCAAAAGGTTTTGCATCAAGTGTGCCACACCGGCCAGACCGACCTCGGATAAAAAACTAGGCCACGATTTCACCTCTCCCCAACACTCGAAAACTTTGCTTTTAACTGGAATTTTCTTGATTTCGCTTTAGATGAGTTGGTTTAAAACAACTCTTGATCTGATGATACATGGCTGGCGACACTCCAGATACGTCAAAAACACATGTCTGAATTCTCAACAGTGTGTTGGGGAATTTGACAGAAGGCGGGACTTGACTTAGGGAAACCCAGCACACTCACTGGGTTGGCGTGTTTTTCTAAGTTTTAATAGGAAAGCCTGGAGCATTTGAAATAGTCGATGTGTTCCAAAGCAACACATCAAAGGTACTGCCAAGTCTAGCAGGGTGAGTTAATTGCTCAATCTGAGCATTCACATCTTTCGGATCAACCCCCGGTGGCTGAAACTGGCGAATTCCAAGATTTTCCAACCAAGGCCCTTGCCATACTCGCCGTGCAGCCCCTAATCCTGCCGAACAAGCCGCCGCTTCAAGTGCGGTAAAATCAACATCCGTCGTAATATCTTGATCCCCAATATGGTCGAACGGATCATGCACTTGTTCTTGTTGGTAATAACATCGAAGCGACCCGTTCTTACGCGTATAGTGATACAAGGCCGAGGACGACTCCCCGTAATCAATAATCACCAGATACCCCTTTGAAATTATAGAGGCAGCCCCATGGATAAAGGGGTCAATGTCTAAGCAAACCTCGGCGATATGGCCTCGCCCGAGACCAACCCTTTCAGAGGCAAGTCGAGACGAAAGCTGTGGCGTGGATAGCTCGCCAAACTCTTCTGTAAAGCATCCACGCTGATCAACCGCGACATACATCTCCAAAAGATTCCCTCGACCATCACCCATCACTCGATGGACAGGAAACGCATCAACCACCTCATTACCAAAAACAAACGATGGGGCAGGCCCCAAAGCCTCCACATTCTCGAACACCTTCAGACCTAAGGCCTCCTGCTTTCGCCGGAGACCGTGACTTGCCTCCACAACGACATATTCGTGTGGATGAGACAGGAAGGACAGAATTCTTGCGCCTAGCTCTCCGGTTCCAGCACCAAACTCCACGATACGCAAGGGTTCACCAACCATCGCCTCGGCTTGCTCTACCGCTCGAGCCAAACCAAACGCAAAGGCAGGAAACATGGCATTGGTATTGAAAGTTCCACCAATGGAACCGATGTCAGGCCCTTTGGAATAAAATCCCAATTCAGGATGAAACAAAGCCTGCGCCATAAATTCCCGAAAGGTTATCGGCCCATGGGCCAAAATGTAATCTCTGATGATAGAACCAAGAGGGGTTTCAATTCGATTCACAACTCCACCACCACTATCCACCTGGTATAAAAATTCGACATTTGAGTACCTAACGATGAGCGCAATGTAGCTCCCCTGGACAATTATGGACAAAAAAAAGGAGACTACTTGAAGTAGTCTCCTTTTTTAAACATCTAAAAAATGTCGTTAGCGAATCACGGTTGACTTGGCACCAGCTGGATTTGGATTGACCCGATTCAATGGACCGTCAACATCCGGTAAACGCCCAGCACCATTGCCAGATGTAATACGGTTCCGGTTAGGATCAGAAACATCGTTAATCGCAGCACTATCAGCGGTTCCGGCCGCCTTCATTGAAGCACTGTCACCACCCGCGCTGGGTTGTCCAGAATCATAGCTAGTCCGAGTTCCATCTGCTGGGGATTTGGTATCTCCCATTGGATAGCCAGGATGGGTCCCAAGCAATCCAGGATTGGCAAAAGCTGCTGTAGCCATAAATGCAGTACCGATTAACGCAACGAGAAGAAGGCGAGTAGCTTTCATTAGTGCGCTCCTTTGTGAATACAGGTTATAGCCGATAAGGACGTTAAAAATCTGATCTCATTCCAAAAATAAGGGTGGATCTTATTCATTTTCCCTAGGGAGTGTCAAGCATCCTCCTTAAAAGGAATAATTTATTCAAAAACACCATAAATTACTCAGCGGAACGCCGAGGAGGCCTTCTTGGTGGCCCGCCACGCCGACGATAGGGCACTTTGGGACGAAGAGCAGGAAATCTGAGTTCTAATGTCGTTCCCTCTTCAGGGTGGCTTTCTATGGAAATGCGTCCCTGGTGCTCTTCAACAATCTTTTTCACCGTCGCTAAGCCGAGCCCTGTTCCAGACCATTTCGTCGTAAAATAGGGCTCAAACACCCTTTCAACGAGTTCTTCAGGGATGGGGGCCCCATCATTTTGGATTCGCACGATGATTTCTGGCTGACGGCCCCGTTGCGGCGCGGCAGAAACTCGAATGTTTCCCCCTGGAGACATCGCCTCCAGAGCATTTTTGAAAATGCTTAAAAATACATGCCGCATTTTGTCCATATCCCACCGCACTTGGGCAAGCCGTGCAGGGAAATCCTTCGTCACTTCAATACGATTGACCTTCACATCCGTCGCAATCAAGGCAAGGGCTTCCTCAATCAAATCGGGGATACGGCAGGGACGTCGATCAAGTTCAAGTGGTTTGGTAAAGTCCAATATTTCATGCAGCAGGCTTTCCATGCGGATCATATCCCGCATGGCAGCTTCCACGCGTGTTTGAGATTCGAAATCCAAAGTCCCTTCTCCGGTGACTTCTTCCAACTGTGCGCGAATAAAGCCCATAGGTTCACGAATTTCCGCGGCCAAAAATGCACTGACTTCATTTAAGGCAGACTGACGCTCTTGCCGTCGAATCGCCGGCTCAGAAGGTGCGGGAGGAGGAGCAGAAGGATCGGTCGAAGGTTTTTCGATGGACGGCGGAGCTGAAAAGACTGAAAGGTTGTAGGCCGGATCTTCAAACATCTGTGCCAATTGAGTCGTCACCGGTCCCAGTTTTCGGGATTCTGACTCTGCGGCCTCATATTGATCAGCAGTTTTTGACGAAATGGTCACGGTTCCACCCACTCGCCCTCTGACAAAGAAGGGGACAACAAGAGTACATCGAAACTTTTCACGATAGAGTTGCTTGTAGTCTTGGAACCGCCCCTGTGTTGAAGCCAAGTTATGATCAATACGGGGCTTACGATGCCGGACCGTCCAACCCGAAGCGGATTCATTCAACGATAGATTTTGCCCTGGCAGCAGCTCTTTCTTATGGCCTGCCAGGCAACCAAGCACCTCCACTGAGGCAGCCAGAGGATCGTACAATGTCACCCAACCTCGATCAAAAGGAATGGTGGTTTGCGTCTCGGTCAATAGTTCAGCAATTTTCTCTTGAACCTTGGTGGAAGTAAACGTTCTCGCCTGAGCAGCTTGTTGAGGCTCCGGCTCAACCTTTTGAGCTGGGGTTTGAACAGGAGCCGGCTCCTGGACCACTTTGGGTTGATGAAGAATGACCGTCCCATCAAAAAGGTGAGCTTCACGCAACTGCTTGGTAATACTATCGCTGACGGAATCAATCGAAACGCGATCTTTTTTGGAAAAAACACTCCCCTCACGCTTACCCAACACCACGACCCCATACATTTGCGATCCATCGTTGAGGGGAACAGCCAGGAGGTTTTTTGCACTTGGAGTCACGACTCGGAGGCGCAGGCCTCCTTTGAGATCAGATCCATTCACACCACCATTGCTTTTCTCGGCACCCAGGACATTGCCAGATAGTGCTCGTAGAACGGCCTGAACCTCACGGTCAGAGAACCCTCGGGTCACCTGAGGGGTCAAAGGACCATCGGCATGATTCAATATCGCGACAGTCGAATCCATCCCCAAGTCATTCACCACGGTCGTGAGAATTCGCTGAAGGGTTGTCTGTTTCGAAACTGGCGTAGATTTAGGAGCAGGAGTTTTGCGCATAATATTGTTCGGTATTTTCCATGAGGGGATTCTATAGGGGTGGAAAGCTTATTTCAATTGATATGCCGAATTTTTCTTTCGTGATGGTGGGAGGTGGCCACTTCAACATGCCCCCGCTCCGACACAAACAGATTCATGAGGCCACTCACTAAACTAATGATCACGGCACCACCAACCGCCGGCCAAAACCCCTCGACGTGGAATCCTTTGACTAAAAAAGAAACCAGTTCCAATAGTAACCCATTAATCACCAGCATGAAGAGCCCCAACGTGACGACAATAAATGGGGCCGACAGCAAATACAGAATGGGTCGAACTAACGCATTTAACAAGGCCAGGACGATCGCACCCACAACCCCCGAGGTCACCGAGTCAATCCGGATCCCAGAAATCATTTCACTCGCGACTAACACCGCAACGCCCGTCACGATAAACCGAAGGATAAATCCTCGCATGGTCTGTGGTGAGCCCCTTGAAACAAAGTCAATCTTCAAAAAATATCTGCAAGAACGCGTAGAAACTTTCGAAGGGTCGTTGTCATCTTACCCATGCCTATACCTTCAGACAAGCATGAAATGAGAAGAAAGGAGTTTTAAAAACTTCTCAGGCACGGTCATCTCAGATTTAACTGGAGAATTGGAAGCCTTCCAGCAAGCTTCAACCACACCAGCACGGTGATGGGAACATAAATAAAACACCCCACCAAGCCCATCAACCCTTCGCCAATCCAAAAGGTCACACAAAGGTTAAACAGGAGCACCCCGTAATACAGCCCAACACCCAGCATCACCTCCCTGGCAGGGATCGTTTCGGGAAGCCGAGGCAGAACCCCCTGGCGTTGATCAACCACGCGATACCCGATCATGGCGATCAGCCCAACGATAAACCATCCAATAAAATTGGCAAGCGGCACCCCAAAATACACCCCAGGATCTGGATACCCATAAATTTGACCCAAAAACCAACGTCCCCCTTGAAGCGCTACCGGATCGATCACAATATCGATAAACATAAACAACAGACAGGTCAGACCAATCACCGGCCAGGAAAGTGCCCCGCGCAGCACAAGACGCTTCCCCAAGGGTTGAGAAGTATTTTGATACGGCATGACAAACAGCAAAGCCAAGCAATAGCTCGCGTACAGGAGAAACGTAAACGACAAGGAATCCATGAATGGAATATTGAAAATATACAATTCCTCGCCTACGGTCGATGCGGTGTAATAATAATCGCCAAATGGGAATCCCACCCGAGTCGATAAAAACTCACACACAAAAGCCGTAAGCCAAGTGATGCCGAACATCGCTCCAGTACGTTTCCAGCCTAAAAACCGCGACGCCGCAAACAACGACACCGCCAAAAAGAAAAAGACGTATGGTCGCAGCAGAACGGTTTTTATCAAAAGAAAAGGAATATCCACGGGAAAATTACTTTATGAGTGATGAATGAAAGAAGAGTCGTGATGGGTAAAGCGTGATGAGTAATGCGTATAAAATTCGGATAATATCTTTTTTTGACCCTTCACGCTTCACGCATGACGCTTCACGCGTAGCCATGATCCCGAAACCACCGCACCGCCTTTTCTAACGCCACTTCTACCGGCGTCTGCGGCAAGTCAAGTTCCCGAACAGCTTTCGAGCAATCATAATGCATCAAGTACTTGGCCATCCGCACTCCTTCAAGGGGGATTCGCGGGGTTTGATGGGTCACATAATCGGCGATCCATTGATTAATATGCGCCAACGGCAACACGAACCCACGGGGCAACTTGATCGTCGGCGCCTTCACACCGGTAATCGCACTCAACATCTCAAAAATATCACGCAGCATCAGATTGCGATTGCCGAGGATATACCGCTCTCCAATTCGCCCACGCTCCATAGCACGTAGATGCCCCACCGCCACATCTTCAACATCCGTCAAATTCATCCCCGTTTCCATATAGGCTGGGATCCGCCCCTTCATAAAGTCCACCACAATTTGTCCGGTAGGCGTGGGTTTCACATCAAACACACCAATCGGAGCCGAGGGGTTCACAATCACCACGGGCAACCCTGATTTCGCGAACTTTAACACTTCCTGCTCAGCCAAATACTTCGACCGCTTGTAATCGCCAATCATGTGTTCCAAAGAAGATTGAGTTTCCTCATTCGCCACGCCACCCGGTACCGGGACCCCAAGAGCCGCGACAGAGCTCGTGTAGACAATTCGTTCAATCCCAACTTCCCGAGCCGCGTCCATCAGGGCCTTCGTCCCATCCACATTAACTCGATAAAACACCGACGGATCGCGAGCCCATAACGCATAATGGGCCGCCACATGATATAACTGCTGGCAGCCACCCAGAGCAGTCCGTAAAGACGCAGCATCGCATAAGTCGCCCTGCACCGATTCCACCGACAACCCATCAAGCGCCCGAAGGTCTGTCCCAGAACGGACGAGTACCCGCACCTCGGTACCACCAGCAACTAGCGCACGTGCGACTGCCGATCCAATAAACCCTGTGGCCCCTGTGACTAAGGCTTTCATGAGGAGAACTTTAAAAAATGAGGGAAGAAAGAAAAGGGAAATATTGTAAGATCATACGATTCTTTCAACCGGCCCCGGCACCAACACTCCTAAAGGGGTCTGTGGGGGCGGTCGAATGTATTTTCCAAACACGAGAGTGTAAGAAGAATGGGGTCTTCTTTACAAGGCAGTACAGAATATCATTGAATTTCTGCTCAGATAAGCATGGCCTGAACTTGCACCTCAATGAGATTGCGGCAATCAAGTAACGCCGTCATCCCCTCTTCTTTAATCCCAAGGGCCTGAACCACCGGCAACCCTCGTAGAACCTCTTCTGAGATCGCCTCTGGGTCAAGGAAATGATTGGCAAGATGTTTGGCCAAACACGTAATCACCGCCCCCTTCGTTGGAGAATTGGCAAGATGAAAGGCATGATCTCCATGAAGGTTAATGGCCTCTTTCACGGGAACGGGGAAATCCCAGGCTTCCCCCAAATGCCAACCGACTTCGACATACGATTCTTGCATAAGCTGTAACATCATATCCCAAGACAACGGAGAATCAGGTTTTTGCCCATACTGATTGACCGTATGGACGACAAATGGCTTCCCAATTCCATGCAACAACCCACAGAGAAATGCTGTTTCTGGTTCTTGTCCAATCTGCCCGGAAATCATTTTGGCATAGAACCCCGTGGCCAAGGCATGCGACCACAAACCTTTTACCTCTTGGGTATAGCCTTTCACATTGAAGACGCCGGATTGTACCGACAGGGAAAACGCCGATCCCGCCACGTTATTGAGCCCAAGCCAAGCAATAGCTTGTTGGAGGGATTCGATCTTCCTCGAGGCACCAAGACCTGCAGAATTGGCTGTCTGAAATATTTTTGACGCGAGTACCGGATCTTGTTGAATGAGTGCCGTGAGTTGAGCTGCGTCCGCATCAGGATCGGTGGTAAGCGCCAGCACTCTGGTCGCTACTTGGGGGAGGGGTGGAAGATCGAATTCTTTTCTTCCAAGTTTCTCTAAAATCGGCAATAACAAATCTTCCAAGGAGGCAGCGTCCGGATTTGCAAGAGATGGCATTGGTAGACCTCCAGGGTTAGAATCCCTCATGATCCCTACCATCAACAGCGACGGCTAGTTACCAGACTAGGAAGACGTAATTTTCAATGATGATCCGATACCCAGATGTTTTCGGCAGAAGGAGGAATTAGTAAAGTATGAATATTCGGGCCTCAAGCTGGATTCATATGTACCACGAACGATCAAAAAAACAAAAACGCCCGTGGGAAAAAAAACGGTGGATCAGAAAGAGCTTAATTATTCTGGAAGAATTCCAACGAATCGAGATGAACCAAATGTGAGGCTAGGGAAATTTCGAAAAATTCCGGAAGGAAGAAAGGGAACAGATCTCAACTGAAATTCATGAGGAATACGCAGATAGCAAAGAATACAAATCAGAAGGGAAATAAGCCTGGATACAATAAAAAAATCGTCTAGAAGAGGCAAGCCGTAAGAAAAACCTACTTCCGACGGCTCACAATATACTGCGCAATCCCACGTAACGGATCGGCTTTATCATCAAAACTCGCAAGTCGTCCAATCGCGCGGTCAGCACATTCTTGCGCGAGCTTCTTGGCCCCCTCGAGACCATAAAACGAGGGATAGGTTTGCTTGCCGCGCTCCGCATCCGTGTTGGCATCCTTGCCCAATTCCTCGCGTGTGCCAGTCACATTCAACACATCATCCGCGATTTGAAAGGCCAAGCCAATATCCTCGGCATATTTCGTCAGCTGTTCAAATTGTGTCATGCCAGCCCCAGATAACAATGCCCCCACTCGCACCGCAGCACGAATCAGCTTGCCGGTTTTATGCGCATGAATGTTTTGCAACTCCTCCAGGCTGATCTCTTGTTGATTCTCGGCCTGAATATCCAATACCTGGCCACCCACCATGCCATCATTGCCAGACCCTAAAGCGAGTTCGGCAATAATTTGCACCTGGGTTCGCGGATCGATATCAATCACGAGATCGGCCCGGCTGCACCATTCAAACGCCATCGTTTGCAAGCCATCTCCCGCTAAAATCGCCATGCCGTCGCCATACACTTTGTGATTCGTCGGCTTCCCGCGCCGAAAGTCATCATTATCCATCGCCGGCAGATCATCATGAATCAGCGAATAGGTGTGAATGAATTCAAACGCACATGCCACGGGAGGCAATGATAAAGGAGGAGGCCCAATGGCTTCGGCTGCCGCAATCGTCAAAATAGGACGAATTCGTTTCCCACCAGCCAGCAGGCTATAGCGAATGGCCTCGTGCAACACCGCTGGCGAAGTACCGACCGGCGGAAGATGCGTTTCCAAATATCGATCAACGAGCTGTCGTTTTTCTTCCAGATATTTCCCAATATCGATGGACATACAAGAACCTTTCAAAGATTATTTTTTGCGGATCGAGAGGCTAGCAAAGGGGTAGGGGGGTGTCAAACAAGGTGTTCATGCGAAGTGTTCGCGTTCGGATTTAGTGGAAGAAGATTTATTTATGCGGGCTTTCGCGCCCGCGCGACGAGGTCCTTTTGTTTCGGCAAAAGTGACTCGTCGTATGGGGGCGAAACCCCATTCCACATTCCTCATTTGTATTTTTCCCGAGCCACCAGATATACTCCGGCCCTATGAGTATTCGACAAGGGGCAGGTGAATGGGCACCACTGTTGCTGGGCATTGAAGCCGAACATTGTGGGGTATGTGATCAAGAACTCTCTCGGAACACCACCCTGCTCAAAGGCGGCTGGCAACGGTGTTCCCTCTGTGGCAGGTTCGTGCACTATGCCTGTCTGGCCAGTGGAAAAGTGAAATTCCTCAAACGCCGTCCGCGTGTCTGCCTTTCCTGCGATCATCCGCCAGATCAGCCCACCGGTTGAGTGGCAAAGCCGAGAAATCCTGTCGTGCCATGAGTGCCTCTACCCAGCCAGTTTCGAAAAAGAGCCATCGCTGGCCTTTGACCGCCATTATCCACATCGTCCTCGCCGTTCCCTTATTGGCCTGGAGCGGATTTTTCACCCTGGATTTTCTACTTAGCGGGGTCTACACTTTTCCCCGCACAAGCCGAGCCATCACCCTCACTTTGGCCGTGATCATTCTTTCCTACGAGTTCATTTATAAAGAACATCTCACGCGATATTCCTCAAGCACGGGGATCCCGCCACAAAAAATCGTGTTGTATTCCTGTATTATTCCGTATATGGTCGGGAGTTTGGCGCTCTTGTCCTTAGTTTTTTTCAGCTAACAAGGCGAGCCAACGACTGATTTGCACAACTCGCACATTATTAAGAAGGGATGATTATGAAAAACGTAGAAATGACCGTCGAAGGCACCATGCTGACAATCAAAGTCGATCTTACCCAAGATTTCGGGCCATCCTCCTCTGGCAAGACGATTATCATCGCTTCCACAGAGGGCAATGTGAACCTTCCAGAGCGTGAAGAAAAAATCGGGCTAAATATTTACAAGAAGAAATAACAGACTTCTAGGATTCCTGAGATTCCCGCAGCACTTGCGCCGTCCATGAGGTGCCGGATTGAATAAGATCGGCAGGGGATCCCACTTCGACCAACTCGCCACCGCGATCCCCACCGTCGGGGCCCATATCGAGGATCCAGTCCGCATTCCGAATCACATCCAAATTGTGCTCGATGACGAGGACGGTATTCCCTGTTTCCACCAAACGATGGAGCACATCCAACAACCGTTGCACATCGGCAAAATGCAGCCCGGTGGTCGGCTCATCGAGAATATACATGGTCCGCCCCGTCGCCCGTTTCGATAATTCCCGCGACAATTTTACCCGCTGCGCCTCGCCCCCCGATAACGTGGTCGCTGATTGCCCAACTTTGATATAATGCAACCCAACATCCGCTAAAGTTTGCAGTTTGGTTTTGATCGGCGGAATGTGCTCGAAAAATTCCAACGCCTCCGCCACAGTCATATTCAAAATCTCCGCAATATTTTTCCCCTTATGCTGAACGTCAAGCGTCTCGCGATTGTACCGCTGCCCCTTACAGACCTCACAGGTCACATACACATCTGGGAGAAAATGCATTTCGATTTTGATGAGCCCATCGCCTTGACAGGCTTCACATCGCCCACCTTTGACATTAAAACTATAGCGACCCGGCTTGTACCCCCGTACGCGTGACTCTGGGAGCCCCGCAAACAAATCGCGAATAAACGTAAACAAGCCCGTGTAGGTGGCAGGGTTTGACCTCGGCGTTCGACCAATCGGCGATTGATCAATATCGACAACCTTATCGAGGGCATCCGCGCCTTTGATGGCTTTGCAACCCTCGATCTTGGGTTTCTTCTGATACAACAGCTGCGACAGGGACGGGAATAAGACCTCTAAAATCAACGAACTTTTCCCAGAACCGGAGACACCGGTCACACAGGTGAATTGTCCCAAGGGGATCTTCGCGGTCACCGTTTTTAAATTGTGCTTGGTCGCTTTCTCAATGGTCAGAAACCCTTTGGGCGCTCTGTTTCGAGAAGGCAGGGTCACCTGGGCAGACCCACGGAGATATTGCCCAGTGAGCGACTCAGGATTATTAGTGACCTCGATCGGTGTGCCTTGGGCGACGATATAGCCCCCATGCACTCCCGCGCCCGGCCCCATATCCACCAAATGATCCGCAGCCAACATAGTCTCGGCATCATGCTCCACCACCACGACGGTATTCCCCATGTCGCGTAAACGAAGAAGGGTTTGCAATAACCGACGGTTATCGCGTTGATGCAGGCCGATGCTCGGTTCATCCAAAATGTACAACACGCCCACCAGTCCAGATCCGATTTGTGTGGCCAAGCGAATGCGCTGTCCCTCCCCGCCTGACAGCGTGGCGGCAGCACGGTCCAAAGTTAAATAGTCCAAGCCTACGTTCAACAAAAATTCCAATCGTTCACGAATCTCTTTAAGAATGCGTTGCCCGATCATTCGTTCCCGCTCGCTCAACTCCAGCAGATCGAAAAACCCCGCGGCATCTCGAATAGAAAACTGCGTCAGGTCGGCAATGGACTTAGTCCCTACCTTCACCGCTAAGCTCTCAGGTTTTAGTCGCGCGCCATGACATACCGTACAAACATTGTCTTCACCGTAACTCTGCCCTTCAGGGCAACCCGAAACCACGAACCCGATGCCATCACAGGCCGGGCAAGCCCCATGCGGGCTGTTAAAAGAGAACACGCGTGGTGTAATTTCCGGATAGCTGACACCGCAATTAATACAGGCCAGCTTCTCGCTATAAAGCGCGACAGCACCATCGTCGGTGAGAATGCCCACTAACCCCTGTGCCAGCTTTAACGCAGTTTCCACAGAATCGGCTAATCGACGGCGTAACGATTCCTCATCCTTCATAATGAGTCGATCGACGACAATTTCTATCGTGTGTTTCTTTTGCTTTTCTAACGAAATGGTCTCGCCCAAATCCACGATCTTGCCATCCACGCGCGCACGGATAAACCCAGACTTTCGCGCAGCCAACAGTTCTTTCCGATACTCACCTTTTCGTCCACGGACGATCGGAGCCAGCACTTGAAACTTCGCGCCTACCGGTAACGATTGAATGGCATCGACCATTTGCTGAACCGTTTGCGCGGTGATGGGCTCCCCACAACTGACACAGAAGGGTCGCCCGACTCTCGCAAAGAGTAACCGCAGGTAGTCGTAAATTTCGGTGACCGTACCCACCGTGGAACGCGGATTATGGCTGGTGCTTTTTTGTTCGATAGAAATAGCGGGAGAGAGGCCTTCAATGGAATCCACATCCGGCTTGCCCATTTGCTCGAGAAACTGGCGGGCATAGGCCGACAACGATTCGACGTATCGCCGCTGGCCTTCGGCATAAATAGTGTCGAACGCCAGAGACGACTTTCCTGAACCGCTAAGCCCCGTAATCACGACAAGCTGGTCGCGAGGGATCACGAGATCCAGGTTTTTCAGGTTATGTTCGCGCGCACCTTTGATGTGGATCACTTGGTTCATAGAGGTGTTCATCTCCTGCATTGGAACGTGCGACAATATCCTAGTCAGTCGCGCCACCGCAATTTGATTATGAAGAAACCGTCAGTTACAATCAGCGGAGAAGCCATTTTCTTTTGAAATTCAATCCCGCCGGCAACGATCCAACATCGATAGACCTGGTGAAGGAGGTTTTCATGCGCATTAAGGCCCTCATGGCATTGAGTATAACCCTGACCCTAATCCTCCCTGTCATGGGCGCAGAGGTCATGGCCAAAAAATACGAATTAACTCGCAATAGCGTAGCCGACCCTGCAGACGTCAACAGCAAAGAAGTCTCTCTCTATCAAGTCAAACTTGGTGATTCTGAAATCGACGCCATCGAAACGCTCGTGAACCAAAAAATCCCTGGAGTCCGAGTAGAGCAAGTTGGCCAGTTTGTCACGATGTGGGACCAATCCAATCCCACCGCGCCAATGGCCGGCGTGCAAATTACCGATGGTAAAGTGGATCTCATCTTCATCAATAATCGATTCTCCCACAAAACACGCGGCCTGTTTCGTCGAGTGCTTACGGCTGAAACTGTGAAAGAAATCCGCGACCTGATGGGCCCTGAAGAATATGGCGATGAAAACCTCATGGGTGCGCGCCTGTGTTTCGAGCAAAAAGGTTTTATCATCAGCCACCTGGGTCGAGACGTGAACGTCATCTTTACACCATCGGCGGCCATTTCGCAGGAATGCTACACGTTCTAATATCAAGGCCAACAAGTTTTCGTGTGAAACCTTGTTGTATTTTTTGATCGCGGCGGTGAGTATATGAGACCCGTCGCATTATTCCGTAACCTCAAACAGGTATCCCCGCTCATCACACGCATACCATGGAAGACCGCCTGGTCGCCAACCATCCCCTAGACGAAGAACAGCACAACGAAGGCTCCCTTCGGCCACAATCGCTTGACGAATACATCGGTCAGGAACGGATGAAAGAATCCCTCCGCGTGTGCATGGAAGCCGCACATCGACGGAACGAACCTTTAGACCACGCCATTTTTTACGGCCCACCCGGTTTAGGCAAAACCACCATTGCCCATATCATCGCCAAAGAAATGGGTGGGACTATTCGAGCCACATCAGGGCTCGTACTGAACCATGCCGGTGACCTTGCCGCCATTCTGACCAACTTACAAACACACGATGTTCTCTTCATCGATGAAATCCATCGCCTGCCGCCAGGGGTCGAAGAAGCCTTGTATCCAGCCATGGAAGACTTTCAAATTGATTTGGTGATCGGCCAAGGACCAGCCACGCGGACTATGAAACTCGACTTGCCGCCATTTACGCTCGTCGGCGCAACCACCAAAGCCGGAGCACTCACCTCACCCCTTCGTGAACGATTCGGCCTGGTCTACCGTCTCGACTTTTACACGGCGGAAGAATTGGACATCATCGTGAATCGCTCAGCAGGATTATTAGGGGTTGCGATTGAGCCAGGAGGCGCCACCGAAATCGGCAGACGCGCCCGTGGCACGCCACGCATTGCCAATCGACTTATCAAACGCGTGAGAGATTTTGCCGAGGTGAAAGCCGAAGGGGTGATCACGCAAAAAGTCGCGCAGGATGCACTGGAATGGCTAGGCGTCGATGCCGCAGGCTTCGACGACATGGATCGAAAAATTCTGCTGACAATTTTGGATAAATTTAACGGTGGCCCCGTGGGCGTCGAAGCGCTCGCCGCTGCCGTGCAAGAAGAAAAAGCGACTCTCGAAGATGTGTACGAACCCTTCCTCCTTCAATCTGGATACCTTGATCGTACTGCCCGAGGCAGGCAGGTGACGGCCAAAGCGTTTCAGCATTTTGGCAAGACTAAAGATTTGTTTGGGTAAGTATTTATATGCAGGTATTGGCCCTGCAGACGAGGTCCTTTTGTTTCGGCAAAAGGACCAAAAACCATTCTTGCCCATGCGCGGGCCTACGGGTCCCTGGTATACTGCCACGAATAAAATGGCTCAGAAACTCTCTCCGCCCAGACAGCCCTCGCCAAAACGTCGATTCGGGGCAACAGCCCAGCCGCACCCAACGCATAAGACAGATTGAACATGCAACCAAGGGGAATGTGTAGAAATGTTAGAGCTGACCCTGTGAACCTACTTTTCCCCTCGCTCAAGAACGTATTCCTAAGACTCGCCGAAGGCCATCCTCAACGTCGTTCCAATACTCGGGAGGCAATGCCCCAATTCGTTTTTTCAGACGAGATTTGTGAATTGGACCAATCGATTCACACTTCGCGTAACTGGCCTTTCGCAATCCCGTGATGGCCAGCCCTTCGGGAAGTTGAAAGCGAAGCGGACCCGATTGGGACGTAATAGGCACAACCAACACATCAGGACACAAGTCATTCACTGCGTTGATACTGACAATAAGAGCGGGCCTCGGTTTAGGATGCGCTACAAGTTCGACTGTCCAGATGTCCCCTCGATTGATTCGTTCCATTGATCATGCTCCATCGTTCTTGACCAAGCCTCGTCTTCTTCCCGTCCCCCGCCAGCTTCCGCATGACGCGCTAACGCTTTTCTCAATAGCACATCCGCAGATACGTCCTGAAATCGACGAAGGACTTTTTCCAATTTCTCTGAACGAGAGTTGCCAGGGAGTGAATCCAAAAACCGAACAAGGGGTTCCTCGACTGTCACTGATAATTTTTCTTTCATAGATCTATCCTCCTTTGAGTAGGATAGTTTATATGATATTTTATCTGACGCAGACAGGCAAGGCCAAAAATTTATTTGGGTGGGCTTCACTGGCTGTTTTTATTCTCGCCCCTTGGGGGAGAGGGAAGGGTGAGGGGTCTTCACTCTTCAATGGCCCAATCCATTTAAATGCAGGTTTTCGCCCCCACACGACGAGTCACTTTTGTTTCGGCAAAAGTGCCCAAAACCATTCTTGCCCGTGCACGGCCCCATGGGGGTCCCTCCACCTCCGTATCGAATTAAATGGCTCAGAAACTCGCTCCGCTCAAACAGTCTTCGCCAAAGAGTCGAATTCGATACTGCGGTTCCGCCGCGCCCAACGCATAAGACAGACTGAAATTCGACCTAGGGGAAAAGATTGAGCGGCCTTGAAGTCGGAACTAGGCAAGAGTAGACTTCTCGCATGAGCCATGATGTTGAACAGATTGCCGAGGACCTGCTCAAACTGCCCTCCTCCTCGCGCGCCGAGCTAGCCGAAAGGCTCCTTGGGAGTATTGAGGACTTCACCACCCCTGACGTTGAACAAGCCTGGAAGAATGAAGTCGCCAAGCGAATCAAGGAATACGAAAGCGGTGTCGTTCAATGTATCCCGGCGACAGACGTGTTCAAAGCCGCCAGAGAGAAATCGAATGAAGGCCGCGGACTATCATCCTGATGCTCGATAAGAGCTGATTGAACACGCCCGCGTGAAACCTTTTCTCTCAATCGTCCAATCTATTTAAATGCGGGGTTTCGCCCCTGCTTATAAAATACATGCGTTTCGTTTAAAAATACTAAGCCGGCAGCGCAACCTTAACTCCCCGCTACAGTTGTTGGTGGTATACTATCTATAACTGGTCTTTTCATTTTATCATTGGATTATTCTTCACTTTTCACATGGTCCTTATGCAAAGATCCATTGGGATACTCCTCCTGTTCCTACTATTTTTAGTCCTCACTCCTTTGAGTTCGTTTGGTGATCCAAGTTTTGTTTTGTGGGTGAAAGGATCTTCACACTTCATCAAAGAAGCGTGGCACATTCAAGGGACCTATGGCACGCTCGACACATGTCATGAAGCCAGAAGAGCAGCCTTTAAAGAAGCGTTGGTCTCTATAGAAAACCAAAAAGCCCATGCGCCTGACATGAAACTCACCATCGATCATGAAAACACTCAGTATGTCGCGACTGAGCCCATTGGTGTAGTCTACAACGTCACTACGCTTTCCTTCCATTGTATCCGGGGTTCTGAAGATCCTTAGGAATGAATATTTCCCTACCCCTTCCCGTTCATTGTCAAAGAAGCAAGGATGCTCATCGCCACATTCAGGATTTTTTATTGTGCTTAGGCGCGGCAATGTGTATAGTTTTATCTATCATACACACCAAGGAGAACTTCCATGCGCACGAATATTGTCATTGATGATCAATTGCTCGCAGATGCTCAACAGGCTACAGGTATTCCCACGAAAAAAGGTGTCGTGGAGGAAGGGCTGAAGGTGTTGTTGCGGCTTAAAAAACAAGAGGCGGTCAAAGGCAAACGAGGGAAGCTGCAATGGAAAGGAGACTTGGAGGCCATGCGCCTGGATAAACGCCAATGATCGTAGTCGATACTTCGGTCTGGGTAGATTTTTTTAACGGGAAGGTTTCCGCTCACACGAATTCTTTAGATCGCCTGCTTGGGAAAGAAGACATCGTCGTCGGGGATTTAATTTTAACCGAAGTACTCCAAGGGTTTCGAGACGAAGCCCAATTTCGTGAAGCCAAGCGGCTCTTCGAAGCATTCAGGATTGACTCCATGGTAGGAAAAGAGTTGGCCATAGAAGCTGCCAAAAATTACCGATCACTGCGGCAACAAGGTTTGACCGTTAGAAAGACCATCGATGTGATGATTGCGACCTACTGCATTCATCATAAGATTCCCCTTCTTTACAGTGATAGGGATTTCGACCCAATCGTGGCCCATCTTGGTCTAAAAACAGTCCCTTTGATTCCATAGAGGGAATGTTGAAAAAAGCCGCCAGCGGCGTTCTCGCCCTTTTGCCGTGCTCACGTACGAAGAGTACGCTCCGCGCGTCAAAATGGCTGCGGCCTTGCTGGACGGATTTTTTTGAACATTCCCTCCCCTTGACGATGTCGGGCTTATCAGGAGCTTTTACGGGCTATTGATGGGCAATATTCAACAGGCCCATAGATTAAACTTGAAAGAATCCCTCACTCTCACAGGCAGCCTAGCCTCTAGGCTAGGCTGCTAACGTATTCCTAACTCCCCGCTACGGTTGCCTGATCTTCCTCGCCAACTGATTGATCCCGGTCTTTCTTTGAGAAAAAGTCCCAGGCTTGATCGGGGATGGAGAGCCGACGTTCTTCTTCGACGGCCAGGCGGTAATGTATTTTGGCTCGGGCATAATCGCCAATGCGGTGATAGAAGTCCCCAGCTTTCAGATGCGTGTCCACTGTGACTACCTCTTCAGCCTGCGCGGCACGCACTTTTCCCTGCCATTGACGATACTCCCACTTGGCATGACTCCAGAGGGATTTGATTTCTGGATTGTCGGGGAAGGTTTCGCGTGCCTGCTCCGCCTGCGCTGCGGCTTTGGTGAATTGAAATTGATCCAAATACAGGCGAATCGATAGCAGGGCTTCGGATAGACCGATTCGTGGTTCGGGTTTTTTCTGCGCATAACTTTCTACACAGTAATTGGCCTTATCATACATTTGCAGACTCATGAACCCTTCGGCGATGTCTAGCCAAGTAGGTGAACCTTCCGGTTGCGGGAGCCTTGTTTCCAGCTCTCGCCATTGTTCGAGCCGTCGCGAAAATTCTTGAAGTTTTTCACCCAAGGGTGGCGCGGTTCGAGACAAACCGCCGTAATAACGAAGGCCGCGTTCGAGTTGCATGGCATGTTTGTCCTTGGGATCGGTCAACGTTTCGAGGGTCTGTGTGTCTTCGGCGAGTTGTCGTTCAAGCTCAATGTTCATCCAATGGAGCAATTCCCGCACTTTAGGATAGCGCGGGATAAGGTTCGTCAACCGCTCGACCTTTCTGCCTAACTGCTGAAATTCTTTATCCGCAATCTGGACACGCTGCCAGCGCTCTTTCATCTTCGTCAGCATGATGCACACATGGTGACTCGTGCGCTGCACGCGAAAGACATCGCGAGACCGCATACGTACTTCTTGCAGCAATGGCATCCAATCAATGCCTGAGGATTGACCACGCACCTCACCTAATTGCTTCATCACATTGATATTCGGACCTTGGCAATATTCGGCCACGGCATCCCCGAGTAGATAGAGTTCTGTCCCCTCAAGGGGCAGGCCCCCTTCATTGGCGTGCAGCACTTTGCCGGGAAATTGCCGAATCTTCTTTTCCAGGATGGCTTTATAATTCAGAAACGTTGGACTGGTTTTGACCGGCTTCCCAAAAATATCCTGAGCCGGCTGACCATTCGACACGATGGCGGCGTCCTCCTCCTTCGTCAAATATCCTCCGTTTCTCACGTGCATGCCATCATCGGAATAACAGTAATCTTGGCCTGCTAAAATGATGGTCTCACATCCCATCCATTGCGCGAGATTAAACCCCACATGCACTTGGCACATACACTCGATATCGATAGCACCTTTGGGTGACCAAAACTCTTGAAGCCATTGATACGCCGGCATGGCCGCATCCAACGTGTATTTAGGACCGGGAAAATGTCTGGGAATATGCGGCGTCACGGCTGGATGAAACACCAAGGCGACATCTGAGGGAATTTCAACCCCCTGGAATTTTCGGAAGGTTTCTTTTTGCGGATCGACGCTCACGACAAAATCCGGCGCGATCCCGCGGAGCAAGAGATAGCCCAGCGCGGTGTCCGCGGCAATGATCACCGATCGTCCTTTGGCACCACGCAATTGATGCACATTTTTCTCGAGCGATGGTCCGGCCGCCACGAGAATCGCCGGCATCCCGACAAAACGATTTTTCAAGGTAGTCACACCCTGGGCCAACAATATCTCCGGCGTATTATTCAACACGCTGTCGATAAACATCGGACCCCGTCGGACGAGAGCATTACGGGCCGCTTTGACGATACTGGGGATTCGATCCAGTTCTTGCTCAGCCGCCTCCCCATAGGCCTCCGGGTCTAATCGAAACGCTGGTTCATAACTCACGACCCGTAATGTGCCATTGGTCTGACCCACAAACTTCGTACACCAGTGACGAAGCTTCCCTTCACGCCCCACAACCAATTTGACTCGGGGAGAAGATAAAATCTCTGTAAGATCAACCTCCCGCAACGCAGTCAGAAAAATTGCCGGGTCGGCTTCATACACAATGAGCCGAGAAAGGGCATCCAATCGGCGCACCACCGCCAGCGCAAAATATCCAAACTCCAACCCTAACGACACCGTGACACCATGAAGCGCAGGGCCCATTTGTTCGACCGTACCCTCTGCCACACTTAAGGGGTCCTGAGGATCATGTAATTCGACAATATCTCCAGCCGCATTTCTCACAACCAATCGAGGGGTTCCCGTCCCTGTAAGATCGACCTGAATATGATCTGTGGCTATGGTTTGCTTGGTCAGCTCCACCAGCTCGGGGTGATGCGTGGTCAAAGCCTCAACGTTCTTCTCGTAGATGGTCATAAGCCTCAGAACCTTTCGTTAGGATTTTGTGAGGAGAAATCCAATATTCGTTATTACGTATTTACAATTAGGTTAGACTTGAGCACGTGAACCTCGGACGTTTCCCTGTCATCAATTCACAGAGAACACCTGCTGAAATATATTCAACAGTTGTGCCAACTTGTACGTTAGTCGGATGACGATCCATCTCACTGATTTTGCTACAGTTTTAATGCCAAGCCTTTGTCCATCTATTCCATTTCTTCCGTGTGGATTCCACTGCACTGGGCAAAGGTTTCCTCATTTTTTACATTTGCGTGCCGGCCTTCACACCCACTCATTTCCTTGACAAGCCGAACGGGCCGATGCTACGTCCTGAGCATGCTGCAATCCGTAGAAAAGACCGTGGGAGCGCCTGAAGGAAAGACCGTTTCGCAGTGGTCTGGAGCCCCTCGTGAGCAAGCCGTGCAACGGATGTTCTCCGCCATCGCGCCCTCGTATGATCTGAATAATTCTTTGTTGAGCTTTGGCTTGCATCATCGCTGGAAACGCCTCACCGCCAGCTATGTTCCAGAAGTCTCTGGAGGAAGAGCCTTGGATATTGGTGCTGGCACTGGAGATCTGGCCATCCTGCTCGACCAACGAATGGGTGCCCAAGGTCAGGTCACCGCCATGGATTTGAATTTTGAAATGCTGAAGGTGGGCGCACAAAAAATTGCCGCACGCGGGTTGAATGCACGCATTCAATGTCTCAGAGGCAATGCGGAATCGCTCGTGTTTCCCAACGATTCTTTCGAGGCCGTCACTGCAGGATTCTGTATACGAAATGTGGGAAATCGCCCGAAAGCGTTTACCGAAATCTATCGCGTCCTCAAGCCTGGTGGGCGATTTGTCTGTTTAGAATTTTCACGACCAGTATCCGCCCTTCTTCGAAAAGCCTACGATTGGTATTCCTTCCACATGCTCCCAAAAATCGGGCAGTGGGTGGCCAAGGATCACACCGATGTCTATAACTATCTGCCGGAATCGATTCGAACATTCCCTGATCAAGAACGCCTGGCCGCCATGCTTCAACAGGCAGGATTTTCGCATGTCGACTACCACAACCTTAGTGGTGGAATTGTCGCCATTCACATCGCGGTCAAATAACGCCTATGGACTCCGTCCTTTACGTCTTTCTCCCATGCAAAAAAGTGTATCCCACGGGGATCACCTATCTTGCCGATTTCATTCATCGACGGCGTCCAGACGTTCGACAGCGTATTCTCGATCTTTCCCTCTTTCCTCGCAGGGATCGACAACAAGCCCTTCGAGAAGTCACCGCTGAATTCAAACCGGAACTGGTATGCTTTTCCTGGCGCGACATTCAAATTTTTTCTCCACACGAAGGCGATGCGTCGTTAGAGCACGCCTTTAACTTCTACTACTCCAGCAACCCGTTGAAACGAGTCGTGGCCTCATTCCAAGGCTTGCATAATCTCTATCGCTATTACCAAGACATTCGCTCAAACCTGTCCTACCCATGGCTCGTGGATAAAGAATTCCCAAAAGCGCGCATCATGATTGGCGGCGGAGCCTTTACGGCCTTTGCCGATCAGCTCATCGAAAAACTTCCACAAGGCACTCTTGGAATTTTAGGGGAAGGGGAAGACGCCATTCTCAAAGTTTTAAATGATGAGCCTCTGGCGGACGAACGGTTTATCATTCGCGAAAACGGCTTTGTGCAAAAAGGGGACAAGCATACCCCAGCGATGCTGGATTCGTTAACCGTCGATCTTCCTTACCTCACCTCGATCTTTCCGCAATACAAGGAATACATCGGCGAATGTATTGGTGTGCAAAGCAAACGTGGCTGCCCCTACGATTGTTCGTTTTGCCTCTATCCCTATATCGAAGGCAAACGCGTACGGTATCGGCCAGCGGAAAACGTCGTGAAAGACATTGCGCAATATTATCACCAATGGGGCGCACGACGGTTTTGGTTTACTGATGCGCAGTTCATCACTGGCAAAGACGCCTACCCTCAATGCACGGAAATATTAGAGCGAATTATCAAGGAAGGGCTGGACATCGAATGGTCTGGCTATGTACGAACCTCCTTGATCTCCGCAGACTTCGCGAAGCTCATGGTGAAATCCGGCGTCGGCGATCTAGAAGTTGCGATCACTGCTGGTTCGCAAAAAGTGCTCAACAGTATGCACATGGGCTTCAAACTCGAACATCTGTATGACGGGTGCCGCTATCTCAAAGAAGCCGGATTCAATGGCCGTGTGATTCTAAACTACTCGCTCAACTCACCGGATGAAACCGAGGAAACCCTGTTGCAAAGTATTGAATCGTACAAAGTGGTGGCGTCAATTTTGGGCGAGGATAAAGTCTTCCCCTTGATGTTCTTTTTAGGCGTCCAACCTAATACGGATTTGGAAAAACGACTGCTATCCGAAGGTTATCTCTCGGCAGGATACAATCCTCTGAGCCTCACGCCGTGGAACATTAAAAAGATGCTCTACAACCCCGCGCCATTAAATAAGCTTATCGCCAAAGCTTGCTTGACGGCATGGGACCGAAAACACGGAAGCCGGGACCCTCGCAAATGGTCCGGCAGTTTGAGCCAAAGCGCCACCCAAGATCACGGCCACGAATACGCCGACCAAAGCCTATCTAAAGGCTTCGAAACCAACTCCGGCCGCGATGCACTCCTCACTCTCGAAGAAATTCTCCGCTCAAGAAAATCGCAAGCCAATTCACCCATCACCCCCGCCCCTGTACGCACGAATTCATAACCCTTCGCTGCCCCCCTTAAGTAGCCTAACTTTATCAGTACATTCTTGATCCAAAGGCAAGACGATGTTTCTTCCTTGTAGTTTAACCTACGATTACAGTTCGATAAAATTCCATTTTCTCTTTGCTGCTAGCAAAAAAACCGACCCACTCAGAGGATTCCGAGTGGGCCGTTCACCAAAGGAGAATGCGCCATAGGGTTACTATCTCCCAGGACTTGGATTCGGACCATATGTTAGATGACGTAGTACAAACGGGGGGGAAGGGGATAATCCAGTCAACCAAAGATCGATTGAGGATCTCTTTGAGATAAAGCCTATGTCGCCAAGATTTTCGAATGGCCACATTAAAAACTATTGGATAATTTTTGAAATCAAAAAAAATCTTGGTAATTAAAAATTCAAAGTTAGCCGTTTCCTAATTCTTGCTGCGAAAACATTTGATTTTCCTCACCCCCTCATCTCTGGATAGGAAACGTGAGAAGAGCCGCGTGCGTGAAGTTGGTAAGTCCCAATGGCATGGATACATAACACTAAGACCCCTGAGAGCAACACGACAGGTATCATCAACGAAAACCGTTGGGGATAACAGCGCCGCCAATGTCGAAGATGATAGGCCATCCCCGCCATCAGCGCCAACAGCAAACCCATAAATGGAAACAAGACTTCTGGGGCAGACATACGATTCTCGAGATTTCCCACGCTGTACACCCCGAGAATAAACCACATGATTCCGAAGGCGACAGGTCGCAATTCTTTCTTTCGAGAACTGGCCCACATAAGCCGAACCAACAAACCCATGCAAGTGATCCCAGCGAAGAATCGTAGGTCACCTACGGATTTTGAAACAGACCAGACCATGTCATGGTTCACTCCAATTGGGATAATAAAACGATACAGGTAATCGAGCCAGAGAACAGGCTGAATAAGAAGTGTCTCAACGCCCAGACCACCATCAATTTTTTGGAGAGGGGTCACACTATCAAGAAAAAACAAAAGGCCCATTCCAGTGAAAAATGCCGGAAGAGTTTTTTCTAGAGCATGTCGGACTTTTGGCCAGGCCTTGGCCGAAAACATTTCTCGACATGAAAGCCTCTTCTCAAACAACAACCCATAGATCAACAGCAAGGGAGCAAAAAGCACACCAAGGGGGTGTGCCAGCGTTCCAATCATCATAGGAACTAAATAGACCTGTGAGGGTCGCCAGGTTGGAAGCCCGCCATACAGTAAAAAACTTCCGACCACTCCAAGAGTGGCAAGCACACTCGCCCTTGAGGACATCTCGATGAACGTTTCGGCGTTCGCAAAATGGACACAGCACCACAACGCAGCAACCAGCGCAATATACTTGTTTGACCAATGGAGAAACGCGCGATCGAGAATAAACTGGCAAAAGGCCGCAAAGCCAAGGCCAAGAAAGACGATCAGTATAAATTGAGTGAAATGAAATGTCCTCGGATCCAAGCTGCCAGCCAGCCAATGGTCAAAAGAAAACGATAGGGAAAGCACGGGACGATAGGCCACCGAATCCAAATGAGTTAAGACTTCACGGGGTTCAGTAAATAATTGTGGAATTGATTCAAGGCCCTGCACATAAAGATAGCCTTCAATGACCTGACTATCTCCGACATGAAAAGGTTGATGAAAGAAATTGGAATAGGAAGCGAGAACAAGGAACACTCCAGCCACAGAAAACAACACAAACCAATTATTACGGCAGAAACCTCTCTGAGACGAATTGGCAGGGGGTGTGCGTTGAATCTCCATCTCGATTAATTAAAACAATGTCCCTGTGCGATTGGAAAAAACCCCAGGAGAGAAGTCCGTAGTAGCGGAAGGCAAAATCACCTCCGCGTTGGCACCCCAGACAACAACGCTGGCAGTTCACGGCAACCTTTTTCTCACATAAATTATTCCCTCATAGTACCAATCTCACCTAACCGCCACATATACGCATTATGCCGACTTTGCACAAAAATGGATTCGGATTTGAAACACGTCTTATGTGCTTTCAAATACATCAAAAACAAAGAGATCCACATGTTTAAGTTTAACTTTTGGACATCTCGGACAGCCTTACCTGGTCTCCAGAATTCGGCATGTTCCCTTTAGAATGAATCCTTGATAACGAATGCCTAGGAGGACAGAGTGAAATGTGACAAACCTTGATGGTAAGTCAATCGCTGACTTGTATTGCTTCAGGAGTGAGAGAAGTAAATGAAATGGTCAAAAAAGCGCCGGCCCATTAGGATATTCCTAATGGGCCGGCACCCAACCACTCAAGAAAGGAAACACACACACTCAACAGTTGTAAGTATTGCGCACGTTTACTTTTCCGTCTGTACGTCATGTTGCGTATATTAGGAGAATGTTTTCCAAAAGAAGAAGCCCATCCGGATCAACCAGAGGGGCATCTTCTCGACATTCATGCACCACTGGAGACTATGACCTCGCAGGCTCGTTCGAGCTATAGAACACATACTTAGGATTTAAAAAAATGAAACAGGAGGCATCAATCGTCGGAACAATACCTGCTCGCTTTTGCCACCCCCCTGGCAACTCCACGAGAGGTGAGATATTACGCAGCAGGCGTGTCAGTAATCGTAAACACCATTGTACCAACGATATTGCCGTCGTAGAGTTCTTGGCCAGGGCTTTCATAGAAAAGCCTTAGGAGGTACTTGCCCTTTTTCCACCCACCCTCAGGGCGAAAGATTTCCAGATAACCGGCCTTCTCATTCATTTCTAAAAAGAGGGCATCGGTTCCCGAATGTTCTTTGGCTGGAGTCTTTCCATCCGGCATAAAATACCAAGCCGCGCGAAATTGCGAAGGCGCATCCATCCCTGAAACCGAAAACACAATATAAAAAAGATCTGTTTCTGGAGAAAATTCTGAAGCGCCAGGATCAATGGGTTCGACATAGGCATCATCGGTCATCCATCCTGATCGGCCATGGGAATCCCATGGCGTTTTAACGCCACGAGCCATGGCGACCCAATTAAATGAAGACTGCGGCCTCTTCCAATTTTTTTGGTCGAGGGCCATGATCCTTTGATGGGAAGCCGCAGGTGCAGACATTTCTTTCTTCGCTTCTTGGGGTGCGAAGCCAGGGGCAGGCTGCCCACAAGCATGACCGATGAAGACCACCACTCCCACCAAAATCCAGAGAACCTGCATCTTATAATTTATGCCATATTTCATATTTTTGTTGTTGTTCAACATTACGGGAACCTCCTCACGGCCAGAAGTTTACCTTCTTTGATCAGCTTAACTCTCACATAGAGGCCCCCGCAACGCGGGAGGTAAGGCCGTAATGCGTAAAGCGTAATGAGAAAAATGGACTTTTCACTTCTGGCGCTTTACGACTTACGCTTCACGTTTCACGCATCAGGGGGAGGGCGCAGGGACGCGGGTTCCTTCAATAGCCTGGCGTCGTCGTTCCACCATGCCATCGGCAAGTTCGGTGAGGTGTTGTTCCAGGATGAGGCGAAGGGGGCCACCGGTTTGATAATCCGCAGGAGCCATAAAATGCACACGATCGGCATGTCGCGTGAGGTCGTAACACTTTTTAAACGACTTTCGCGTGGTATCATTGGGGTTGTACACGGCCACCGCTAACCCGCCATTTTTTTTAATGACGGTGAAACACGGCACATCCGTTGGACCATCGCCCACATAAATCATGTGACGAAACGGTACCCGTCGAGCTTCTTCTGGCATATGATCATTGACATCCTGCTCTAAATTCAGCAATCCCTTATTCACCCGAAACAGGAACTGTGTTTTTTGAGTGTGACTGATCGTGCGCTTGGGAAAATGAATGTGGCCTTGGTCTTCATCAAATTCGCACCCAAAGATGGCTTTGACCTTTTTGGCGATTTGGCTGCCATCTAAAATGGCTTTCAGGCCTGACGTCACGACATAATGTTCGAGATGAATGTCCCATTCTGCGTACCGAGGCTGATGCACGATCGCATTCAGTTCATCAAAAAAATCTGGAACGCCAGGGAAAAATGTGAGGTCCGGCCCCATGGCTTGCAAGTCGGCGTTGGAGAGATTGCGAATTGCCTCATAGTCCAACATCCGCTTCATGTAGGCGAGTTCCTGATCATACCCGCGTTCTTTAATCAACGCAGTACAACTCGGCCAAAACTCCGAGGGGTCGATTCCAGCATGACGCAGAATCGTGTGGTCCTGCATGTAATGCGGGCTGAGTGTATGATCAAAGTCATACACAATCGCGAGAATATTTTGCGGTTCAGACATGGACGAGGCTTAACAGTACGTCATGAATACTCTATTGAGGGAAAACAAAACCCGTCATCCTCGCCACCATAGAACGAACGTGCAGGTTAGAAAATGGCTTTGACCAATTCCTGGATGCTGCGATGCATGTCAGGATCATCGGTAATGGGCCGAATCACTGCGGCCTCACAGGCTTTCTCGGATGGGACACCTTGTTGGATCAAGGTTCCGGCATAGATCAATAATCTCGTACTTACGCCTTCCTCAAGACCATGATTGCGCAAGTTGCGAACCTTGCCGGCGAGTTTGACGAGTTTTTGTGCGACTTCTGTCGACACCTTGGCTTCACGCTCGATAATTCTGGTCTCGATATCAGGCGGCGGATAGGTAAACTCAATGGCCATGAATCGTTGCTTCGTGCTTTGCTTCAATTCCTTCAACACACTTTGATAGCCAGGGTTGTAGGAAATCACCAGCATGAACTCATCGACCGCCTCAATAATTTGTCCTCGCTTTTCGATGGGCAAGAAGCGGCGATCATCACTCAAGGGATGGATAATCACCGTCGTGTCTTTTCTCGCCTCGACGATCTCATCCAAATAGACGATAGCGCCGTGTTTCACACCGAGCGTTAACGGCCCATCGACCCACACCGTTTCTTCGCCTTTGAGCAGATACCGGCCAACTAAATCCGAAGCCGTCAAATCTTCATGGCAAGCCACCGTGATCAGCGGACGCCCTAACTTGTAGGCCATGTATTGCACGAACCGCGTTTTGCCACACCCAGTCGGGCCTTTGAGCATCACCGGCATTTTGGTTTTGGATGCGATGGTGACCAATCCGATTTCGCCATTGACCTCTTCATAAAACGGCTCTTCGGTTAGTCGATATTGTTCAATGTCGAGTTCTTGGCCCTTCATGACGTCTCTCACTTACCTCTGAATGTTGCACCGTTGGGAAATATGAGAGGGCATTATACTGGGGGTTCCAGGCAGGGACAAGTTAGGAACTCATAGTCGCGATGGAGTTCGATACCAATCGGAAAGGATGATACGCCCGCTTGGAATGCGCCAGGCTGGGAAGACCGGAATCATCCATCGTATTGATGAATTGATAATTCGAACATTCCCGACACAGTTCACGAAACAGATACTGTGCCAACCCTAAAATCGTACGATCCGCCACTTCCACTAATGCACAGAACACCTGTGGATTGCGGGCATAGCCAAAGGTGTAACCACACACCGTTTCCCCCACCCTCACTACGGGCCCCTGAGACCAAGTTCCTCAGCATGCGTGAAGACCTCTTTATGTGCACTTCGCGAATCTTCCAGCATGGCTTGGCTCCGCCAGGGAATTTCGTCTTGATCGCTTGGACTGATTTGTTGTTTTTGCTCAGCCCAGTGGGATCGGGTAAATTAATTATACGCCGCGCGCTACGATTTATACCGATCACCTTTGAGCTGAACCAGATCTTCAGTCCGATAGAGATAGTCCGAATCTTTTGGTTGAAGCTGATACCCTACAGTCTGAAACACCTCCTTCAGCTCTTCGGGGATATTTTCAATTCGGGAAACCGCCGTCCCACCGTTTCGTTCGGACATAAAATTAAATACCGTTCCTAGAATCTCCGCATATGACGCGAAGGACTCTGAGGCACCCTCCGTTTTCAAAGGGGGAAGCGGCGCGTAGAGGCCATCGGCATATTCTGCGAATAACACGATCCAACCGTTGCTCATACTCCAAAAGAATCGAAACTGATGCCGCCACAGATAATGAGGCGCAAAGGCCCGCATGGACAAAGGGCTCGATTGCAAGGCAGGGGACGCGAATATGGCCCTGTCGATGCGAGGTCGATCGCTCAGGGTTAATGGCCGAAGATCAATTGTCATAAGAAGTCTGCGGAGAAATTAGTTCGACCAAAATTGAAGAATGAAATTATGGTGAAGATCTTTGAGTAGAAAAATATTGCGTAAGCACTTCCAATCGAGCAACCACCACCACATCATCTTGAAACGACTTGACCAATTGAGGATTTCGGCTGACGAAATTTATGACCGACTCGTCGTGCTCAAAACGCTCAAGGATTTGATCGGCGTAGCCCTCCGCCTCAGGAATAAGTCGAATGACTTCCATGCCGGCTGACGCTTCAGTCATCATCCAAGGACATTTCTGATCCCACCCAAGCAACACGGCTTTGTGGTCGGCATCCCACATGATGGCAAACGGATAAATCTGGCAATCCAGGGGCCGCACTTCATAAATTCGACAATGCGAAGTCTCCGGATCAAACGCCGGGCACAAACATCCGTCGCCATTGGAATGGGGCACAACAACAATCTGGGACCCATTGTGATCAGCAAAATAGCCAGGATCAATCCCGCGATTCACCGCCTCGACAATCTCCTCACGAGCAAAATACGGCCGGAGGAAACTGTCCTGCTCTGGAAACCGACACAAAACGTCACAGCTCAGACAGACTTTCGAAGGAACCAGCTGAGTCTGGGGCAACATTGGTAGGGAATGACCCGGTGTTTGGCCTGTATTCATGCTCATCACGGACATCATAATGGGAATGTTGAAAAAAGCCGCCAGCGGCGTTCTCTGGCTTTCCCGAAGCGGCTCGCACAGACATAGTCGCCCTTTTGCCGTGCTCACGTACTTATGAGTACGCTCCGCGCGCCAAAAGGGCTGCGGCCTTGCTGGACGGACTTTTTTGAACATTCCCTCCCATTGGTGATATGAGGCTCACCTGAAACGTGTATTGGCTATCGACACGAATTATTCAACAGCCCCATAATGCGCCGGAGCCACTTGCCGGCAATCCAACCTCACCTGAGCTATCCCTTGTCTACCCAAAAGGGCACATGGTACGATCTTTTTTCATGCGTTGGACAAAAGATCCAATCAAAAACACCTGGCAAACAGACTAGCCTTCGCCAGACATGACTGACGTTTGAAAATCACCGATTCTGCCTGGACCTCATAGGACTCGACCTCACCAATCGCATCATGGCACATCCAACGGCCGACGGCTCCATGGTTCAAGAAGCCCCATCTGCCTCCCTGCGTCCTCCAACTCCCCAGGCCAATCCTGAAACTATGGCTGATGCTCAACATCGGTGCGCGTCGGTTTCCGATATGTTGGTCAACGCCAAGATGTTTGAAAATTCTCAAAATCCACAATGGCGGGTTTCCCCGACTCCCTTTTGGCTCGATCACAAGGAAGTGGCCTTCTTCGAATCTCTAGGTATCCATTTATTACGATTTTATCAGGGACTTAACCGCCTCTACCTGGAAAGCGTCAAAGGCACACAACCTGATTGGGTGCATGACTACTTGGACCAGGGAAAGCCCCCAGCTCTTCTAGAGTACGGCCGCATGAAACGATTTCGAGATATCCTGCCTGATATTATTCGTCCAGATGTCATTTCAACTGAAGAAGGTATGGCCATCACCGAGCTCGATTCCGTGCCGGGAGGAATCGGTACCACGGCGATCTTGTCTGAAGCCTACGCCGCGTTGGGTGATACCATCGTTGGGGGCACTCAGGGAATCTCTGAAGGGTTTGCCTCAATGCTTCGAGCTCGGTTAGGAAATTCGACTGGATGTGTGGCCATCATCGTATCTGACGAAGCCGAAGATTATCGTACCGAAATGACTTGGATCGCTTCGCATATTAAGGAACACGGCATCGAAGCCTATGGCATTCATCCTCGTGACTTGCGATTTACCGAAGATTCCTTGTTCATAGCAACTCTCTCAGGCGAAAAGCCCGTTGCACTCATTTATCGATTCTATGAATTGTTTGACCTCAAAAACATTCCCAAATCAGAACTTATCATGTACAGCGCGAAAAAAGGCCGGGTAGAAGTCACTCCTCCCTATAAGCCATGGATGGAAGAAAAACTTGCCTTTGCCTTGCTGCACCATCCTATGCTGAAGTCCTTTTGGTCAAAAACCTTGGGGGCGGACACGTTTGAAACGCTGGATCGCCTGATGCCAAAAACGTGGGTATTGGATCCGCGACCAATTCCTCCATCCGCTGTCATTCCAGATTTATTCCTGGATGGTTCCGCCGTGTCGGATTGGCAACAATTGTCTCAGGCCACGCAACGGCAACGACAGTATGTGATCAAACCCTCGGGCTTTTCCGAATTCGCCTGGGGCAGCCGTGGCGTGGTCATTGGCCACGATATTCCACAAAACGAATGGGCTTCGGCATTAAATCAAGGACTTGGGGCATTTGAGACCAGCCCTCACATTCTGCAAGAGTTTCATAAAGGTCGCCAGTATGACATGACGTATGCTGATGAGCGGACCCAAACCATAGTCCCCATGTCAGGGCGGGTTCGGCTTTCGCCGTATTATTTCGTTGTAGGTGATGAAGCTCGGTTAGGCGGCATCCTCGCCACGGTGTGCCCGAAGGATAAAAAGGTCATTCACGGGATGCGTGATGCGATTTTGGCTCCATGTGCCCTCCGGGCGTAGCGACCTCTGGAGTGTTGAGACATTAAAGAAGCGATAACGCGAAATACGAAATTATTTGGAGTCAGTGGCGATGACCTTATATCATACAGAATGGTGCCCAGAATGTGCCGTGGTTCGGGATAAGCTTTCTGACTTCAATATTGAGTACGAAAGCGTCATCGTCCCTGACATGCGTCCCTTTCGAAAACAAGTCTATGAAGTCTCGGGGCAAGGCTATGTCCCTGTCCTCGTTGACGGAGAAACCGTGTTAACCGAGACCAGCGACATTTTAGAACATTTGGATACCTATGCGACAAACACCTGAACTGGCACCGAGGGGCTTTTTGCCCCACGATATGATACAACTCTGGGCCAAGCCTATTGGCCATAGACAGGACAGTTCTGCACTCCACCACTTTTTTTATCTGCGAGGAATTATCAATGGATGATTGGAAAAAAGTCCTAGCGGAGAGCATCACAAAACCCAAGGATTTAGCGAAACACTTAGGTGTGGACCCGAAGGAAATTGAAGATGTCGTGGGAGCCTATCCCATGCGCATCACTCCCACGGTTCTCGCCACGATAAAGTCAGTCGGCGATCCCATTTGGAAACAGGTCGTCCCCGAAGCCATTGAAATGGAAGATTATGATGCACCGGACGATCCACTGGAAGAAGACACCGATAGCCCTGTACCGCATTTGGTCCATCGTTACCCTGACCGCGTCCTTCTCATGGTCACGAACCAATGTCCTATCTATTGTCGGTTTTGCACCCGCAAACGGCTCGTGGGCAAACCCGGGTTTCTGAAGAAAGGCGAATTGGATCAAGCCATTGCCTACCTTCGAGAACACACCGAGGTCCGGGACATTATTTTATCCGGCGGTGATCCCCTGTTATTGCCAGATTACTTGATCGAACGCATTCTCAAAGCGCTTCGTACAATTCCGCATTTGGAACTTATTCGGTTTGGGACGCGCGTTCCAGGCACTCTGCCACAACGCATTACCCCGGAGTTGTGTGCCATCGTCAAACAGTATCACCCCATTTATATGAATTTACATTTTAATCATCCTGACGAGCTGACACCGGAAGTCAAAGAAGCCTGTGGTCGGCTTGCCGATGCTGGCATTCCATTAGGCGCACAAACGGTGTTACTCAAAGATGTGAATGACGATCCTGAAGTTATGAAACGCCTCATGCACCAGCTCCTCCTTGCGAGAATAAAGCCCTATTATTTGTATATGGCCGATCTCACAAAAGGCACCAACCACTTTCGCACAACAGTGGAAACGGGTCTGAAAATTATTCAGTCGCTTCAGGGGCACACCAGCGGCATGGCCGTTCCCCATTTCGTCATCGATGCCCCAGGTGGAGGAGGGAAAATTCCTATTCTCCCCAACGAATACTTGCTGAACTTGGATGAAAAAGGTGCGGTGCTGAAAAACTACGAAAACAAGACGTACCATTATCCGCAACCTGATCAAAACAAATCTCGGGAACTCCCAATGGTAGGCGCCTCCTCTGTCGGGGGACTCTGTAGCAATGGGGCCATGGACGACTAGCTATGGCCTCTCCACGCAAACACGGCATTCTTCCTGACAAGCACCTGAAGCAACTCATTGCGGACGGTGCAGTTTCTTCAGAGACCCCCATTCATGATCACCAGATTCAACCAGCGAGCCTTGATCTTCGGCTGGGAGCGAAAGCCTATCGACTGCTGAGCAGCTTTCTGCCAGAGCGATCTGAAATCAGCGCACGCTTAAGCGTACCAGAGCTGTACCAATCAGACTTGGTGATGTACGAAATGGATCTCACTGAAGGTGCCATCTTGGAGAAAGGACATGTCTATCTGGTTCCTCTTCAAGAAAGCCTCGCGCTCCCGCCGACCATTCGAGGACGAGCGAATCCAAAAAGTTCAACAGGACGACTCGATGTGTTTACCCGAGTCATTACTGATCTGAACGTGGGGTTTGACGAAATTCGACCGGGCTATCACGGTCCATTGTATCTGGAAATCGTGCCACGATCTTTTACGATTCGTGTGCAAACCGGTTTGGCATTAAACCAACTTCGATTAATCGCCGGACGACCGACGGTCTATGACTCCCAACTCAAATCTCTACATCAGTCCGCTCGATTACTACACCATAATGAAGACCACTCGACTGGGGACCGCCCGGTCGCGACACGCGATATCCGAATCGACCAAGGGCTCTTCTTGCGAATAGATCTGAAGGGCGAGGACACAGAACAAAATATTGTGGGCTACCGCGCCAAGAGAAATAGTCACATCATCGACCTGGCAAAAATTGGTCATTATGCGGCTGTGGACTATTGGGAACCCCTCTACCGACATAAAAACGATACGCTGCTCTTAGAGCCTGAGGAATTTTATATTCTCGCGTCCAAGGAACGAATTCACGTCCCCGCAGGCTATGCCGCAGAAATGGTCGCCTACGAAGCGGCATGCGGAGAACTTCGGACCCATTACGCGGGGTTTTTCGATCCGGGCTTTGGGTCAGGAGCAAGCCCGCGGAAGGGAACACAGGTAGTCTTAGAAGTTCGTCCCCATGATGTGCCATTCCTCATCCACGACGGCCAAACGTTTTTTAAAGTGCTGTACGAAAAAATGCTCGATACCCCCGATGAAGTCTACGGCTCCACCATTGGGTCCAATTACCATCAGCAAGGATTGACGCTGAGCAAACATTTTAAATGGTGACTATGACTGAAGAACCCAAACATCAGGTGGAAACACCGACGACTCCGGATAGGCCAACTGAAGAACCTCCAACACGGCAAATTCCTGGCATGCATGTCGGCCCTCCGACTCCTGGAGGCGATCTGACGACCGAAGCCCATGAAGCACTCCAAATGACCGTCGCCATGAAGATGGTTGGCTCAGCCATGGTCTTCATCGGATTCATTCAAGTGTTCCTTTCGGCCAGTACTGGCGCGGAAATCACTATCTTCCCAATGATTTTGTATTTCGCTGGCATGGCACTCTGGGCTCATTCATCGGTGAAGATCCCGACGGTACGGTATCTCGTCATTGCCTTTTCAACGGTGTGTGCCCTTGGATTCCTTCAACTGGGCGAGGTGCTCTTTTGGCACAAATACGTTATCTATTGGGGGACTATCGGCATGGTAGTCTTCTTTATGTTTCAAACACCTAAGAATCTGGACGATCCAAAATAAAAGGTTGCTCGTCGCTCGTTGCGGATCAATACAAGAAAAACGCTGTACGCGCCATCACATGCACTCCATCGCAATTATCATCCCGACTCTCAATGAGGAACGCGCCCTACCTCAAACCCTGCGGCACCTTCGGAAGCAACAATTCAACGAAGTGATTGTGGTGGATGGAGGCTCTCAAGATCAGACCGTCTCCATGGCAAAGAAAAACCTTTCGGCGCTCACCCCCCAAAAGGCTCAGGTCCTCACCGCTGATCGCGGGCGTGCACGACAAATGAATGCTGGTGCAGCAGATGTGAAATCGGATATTTTGTTATTTCTCCACGCCGACACCCTGTTGCCCCTGAATAGTCGAACCGAGATTGAACGCGTCATGGAGAATCCTCATTGCGTGGGGGGACGCTTCGATGTTCAGTTTGAACATGATCGTGGATGGGCATGGATGATTAGTCGTTTAATGAATTTACGATCCCGCTGGTCAGGCATTGCCACCGGAGATCAAGCTATTTTTGTTCGTCGTGAAATTTTTGAGCACATGGGCGGATACGCAGACATTCCCTTGATGGAAGACCTCGAGTTCTCGAAGCGACTGAAACACCTTGGAGAGGTGGCCTCACTGCGCACCAAAGTCACGACGTCCTTTCGACGGTGGGAACAACGAGGCGCACTTCAAACCATCCTGCACATGTGGACGCTTCGATTTCTCTACTGGGTAGGGCTCAGTCCACAGACACTACGCCAATTTTATGCCACGATCAGATAAACCCTCACCGTCTCGTCGCCACGGGCACAAAAAACGAAGCGGCCCTCCTCCAGGACCTACTGAAGGGGCGCTCATTATTTTTGCCAAAGCGCCGATCCCTGGCCAAGTCAAAACACGATTGTGCCCGCCGCTTACCCCTGATGAAGCTGCTAGTCTGCATGGCAGTATGGTCATGGATATGGCTGAGCAAAGTCGAGGGGTTCGAAATCTCGATCGATTTCTTGCCTGTACGCCATCGTCAGACCATGGATTTTTTCAAGCACTCGCGGCTCGGTACGGCGTGACCTTGTGCGAGCAGGTCGGTGACGACCTTGGCCAACGCATGGAGCACGCGCTCGCGAATGCCTTACGCAAGGGATACCGCTATGCCATCGTGATTGGCACTGATATCCCTGCACTCTCACCACCAACGTATAAAAATGCATTGTCGCTTTTGCAAACACACGATATCGTGTTGGGGCCAACCCATGATGGCGGGTATTACCTCATTGGCGTGAAACAACCAACACCCGAACTCTTTGCCGATATTCCATGGTCCACGGACCAGGTCTATGCCCTCACTCAAGCCAAGGCGCAATCTCTTGGACAAACGGTTGGGCTCCTTGAAGCCGAACGCGATATCGACACGTTTGCTGACCTTCAAGCCTTCGTGGCCGACTCACAGGGACACGATAAAAAGAAGTTATCTACCCGAACAACCAATGTATTCCAAACATTACTCCAGCGTCATGGATCAACTGACTAACTTCCCGCCATTTCAAATGGCGTAAGCAAGAAGCCGGCTTTTCCCAAATTACTGTCAAAGAGGAAACTTGATGGAATCCAACGTTGCTCTGATCACCGGCGGCGCACGCGGTATTGGAAAAGGTATTGCCCTCGATCTGGCTGCACAGGGATGGTCTGTGGCCATTTGCTATCGAACCAGTGCCCAGGATGCCGAAGAGACGGCAAAAGCAATCCAGAACCTCGGCGGGCAAGCACTGTCAATATGTTGCGATGTATCAGATTCCCAAGCCTGCCAAACCCTCATCAAGCAGGTGGAAGAACAATGGGGAAAAATCGATGTCCTGGTGAATGGAGCCGGACCGTATCATCGAATCAATCTGTTCAATGAAAGCCCGGAAGGTTGGGATGAGATGTTTACCAATAATCTGCATCCCGTGTTCTATTTAGCCCAAGCCGTGGCTCCAGGAATGAAGGTTCGCAAATTTGGTCGCATTATTTCCTTTAGCATGGCCAATGCTGACAAGATGGAAGCCCAGCCAATGGTCACCGCGCATTATATCGCAAAAACAGGCATACTCATCCTCACTCGCACTCTCGCTAAAATGCTGGCCCCCGATGGCATTACCGTCAACGTGATCTCTCCAGGATTCATTGACTCAGGCAGTGCGCCCCCCGGCGAACTCGACGGGATGGAAAAGAAAATTCCGGCAGGCTATGTCGGTGAAGTGAAGGACACGATCTCAGCCGTACGCTATTTACTCTCCGATGATGCACGGTATGTGACGGGTACGAACATTCATGTCAGCGGGGGTTGGGGGATGTGAGGTCGGAATTCGTCCGACAAACCAGGGTTCTTACTTTCCACCAGTATGGGGAAAGGGAAGGGTGAGGGGAAAATCAGTTAATCTTTCTATCCACTCAATACCAAACACTTCCGAGAAATGATGCGCGATCTGCTCGCGGACTTTTTCTAAATCAGGCTTACGGCCTAACACCTCAGCCATCGAAGTTACCCTACAGCCCTCAATGCCACACGGCACGATCAATTGAAACGGGTTAAGATCTACCGACGCATTTAACGCGAAGCCATGCATCGTCACACCGCGAGAAATCTTCACTCCCATTGCTGCGATCTTGGCTAATGGCCCTTCTGGACTGTTTGGATCACGCACCCACACCCCCACAAACTTTTCGACGTGTTGCCCTTCAATCTCCCATTCCGCCAACACACGAATGAGGACCTCTTCCAACATACGCATGTACGCTTTTGGGCCAGCGCAATAATTTCGTAGACGCAGAATTGGATATCCTACAATCTGTCCTGGTCCGTGATACGTAACCGATCCACCACGCTCGACTTCAATGACCTGAATTCCTTGACTCCTCAGATCTTCAACCTGTCCATCCCAATGCACGTCTTTCGTCGTACGACCAAGCGTGAACACTGAGTCATGCTCCAAAAGAATCAACATATCATTCCGATTGCCCGCGATCCGTGCGTCGCAAAAATGATGTTGGATTATTTGAGACTCCTCATAAGTTAGATAAGGAACTGAAGCAATCACGGCAGGACGTAGCGCGAGTGGATGAATAACTTGCATCTTTTTTGTGGCTCTGGGACCAAAGGGATAGCCCCAATGAATATTTTTTTCCTAGAGAAGTTTCTTCAGTAAGAGATAAAGATATATAGGCAAAAAAACAACGGTGGAAGAAGGGAGCCCCTCTTCCACCGTGTATTTAAGGCAGGTGCGTCGTTATTATTTCTTTTTTGACGTCGCTTTTTTCTTGGCTGGTGCTTTCTTTTTAGCAGGAGCCTTTTTCTTGGCAGGAGCCTTTTTCTTAGCAGGTGCTTTTTTCTTTGCGGCCTTCTTAGCCGGCGCTTTCTTTTTTGCTGTCGGCAACAGTCTCACCTCCTTTCAGATCTCTTTCCGACACAACGTGGTCTGCATGTTCACTCATGATTTCATGAGTGTGTACCACAATGGATGGTTGTTACTTACTCTTTTAAAAAAGTTTTTTCAATGTTTTTTTCTTCATCACAAAAAAAATTAAAACCAGTGTTGCCAAATAAAACATTTTCTAAAGAAAAATTTCCTGCTCAATCCTTACTTCAAGATCTGAATAAAATTTATTTATTTACCTGACGCGGTAAAACTGAAGTAAATTTTCACGTCACTCAATAATTAAATTCGTTCAATATTTTTCTTTTGTGTGCGATGTGAAAGCCTTGAGTTCTACTGAGAAAGCACTTTCGTATTTTGTCACTCTTCCATTGGTTTTCTGCAGGGGTTTCGTTGTATAAATTTCTTCTTCCTCCTCCTAGCAATCGATTCAAGTGGGAGGCATCCCCATAGATTATTTACCACTTTTTTTTCAACAAAAAATGTTAAAAACTTTCGCTAGCAGCGTTCCCTGACTTCGACCAAACACGGTCACCCTTTTGCCTTGCTCACATACTCAAGGTAGAACCCTCGCGCCAAGCCTACTCCGCCGAAGTAGCGACAAAGACCGGGAATAGCGACGGTCTTACAAGGTGAACATTGTTTATCATTCCCTCTTACAGATGCGGGTCGTCCGATTTCTAGCATCCTGGGGTCTTGGGCATGAACCTTTCAGCTGACTCCAACGAGAAAGGAGGCATGCCCTTAGTGAAATAATTTTTGATGATTTAGTGAAGCGCCTGAACGGTGGAATTTGGCAATCATAAACAAGCAACCATGATTGCTGAGGAGAAATGTCTATGGTGAAGAGAGAGATGGCTGGGAGTAGATTATTCTCTACTCCCAGCGATGAGAGTACGAAAGGCGGGTTACTATTTTTTCTTGGCTGGCGCCTTTTTCTTGGCTGGTGCTTTTTTCCTGGCTGTTGCTTTCTTCGCCGGTGCTTTTTTCTTAGCTGTTGCTTTCTTCGCCGGTGTTGCTTTCTTCGCCGGTGCTTTCTTCTTTGCTGTTGCCAATTCGCTCACCCCCTCTCCTAAATGATGTGAATAGTTTTCTGACCATGGACCTAACTCTTTTGTGTTGTGTTCAAAGACATTGAGAATCCATAACGTAATAAATGCCTGTGAAATTTTGCACTTGGTTGGTTCTCTTGATTTGAGAACTATTGACCATCTCCTTGTGAGATGACATGTTATCCTTCCTTACAATCCTCACACCGCTTACGTGAGGGAGCGCTCCTATTCATCCAAGCCCTCAAAGGTATTTGGAGCAACTTTTCGAAAACGAGGATCACGTTTTAAAGATGTCGACACTGAAGTGACAGGTGTTTTTCCACGAATCTGCATACCCCCGGCCAATAAAGCCTGATACAATTCCTTGGCATGCATGGGCCGTTGAGTGCCCAGTAGAATCTTGTAAGCAGCGTCTGAAACACTCATGCCTACGTACTTACTTCGACCAAGAAGAATCTCACGAGATTGGTCCGTGACATCCGTTACCGGCACCGGCGGGTTGGCCGTTTCATCTGTAAGAATCTGACTCGACAGGCTAGCCAATTTCGCTTTATCGGCTTCAACGCGGTAAAGGGTTTTTGCCAGCTCCAAATATTTCTCAATGGTCGCAATTTCTTCATTGAGTCGCTCCCTCTTTTTTTTCAGGTCCTTGAACTTTGTTTCATAGGCAGTGATCCGTTGCTCTAAGCCAACGACTATATCCTTCATTTCGTCTTTTTGAATATCCATTAGCATGCTTTAAGTAATTCTTGCTTGCTTTTATCATCCAAAATAACATGTGTCAATAAAAAATTTAAAGCAAAACTTATATATTTATTCATGCTTTTTTAATATCAAATAAAATCATTGTATAAATATAGATAAAATTCACATATCAAAAACTCATTTTTTATACATAATTTTAGTTCATACAAGTATTCAAGCCAACATTTAGTAGTGAGTGCTCTGATACCACAATACTTGGGATTGATATATTTCATCACCATTTTATGAAGAACAGAATATAAATGAGGGGAAATATTCACATTGCATTCGACCAATATGAAGTGGCTCGAATGTTCAACGATTTCTTGTTGAAAAACACTTAGTTATAGTAAGTTCAGTCTTATGTCATTGCCTCAAACGCTACCAATTGTTAACGATTCACACCAAAACTTGCTGGCCATGACATCTATTGAAATATCAAATCTCGTTGCTCAATTAGAATGGCCAGCGTTTAGGGCCAAACAAATTCTCCAATGGCTGTACCAACATCGAGCAAAAAAAATATCCTTAATGAGCAACCTCTCGAAAAAAGATCGAGAACGCCTACAATCCATTTCAATGATCGACCGGGCCAAAGCTCCAACAGTCGTCAATTCACAAGATGGAACACGCAAACTCTTATTTTCTCTGGAAAACGGTCTAGCCATTGAAAGTGTGCTCATCCCCGATGACCCTAGATTGACATTGTGTATCTCCACGCAAGTGGGGTGTACTGTGGATTGCAGTTTTTGTTTAACTGGTCAAATGGGATTGAAGCGAAATCTCAAGGCCCATGAAATCGTGGAGCAGGTGCTGACCGCCCAAGATTTGCTCGCAGAAGGCGAACGAATCACCTCACTGGTGTTTATGGGAATGGGGGAGCCTCTTGCCAATGTCGATGCGGTAACCGAAGCGGTCACGCGGCTCACGAATACCCAATGGGGCTTGGGCATCCCTGCCCGACGAATTACCATCTCCACTGCGGGATTTGCACCTCGATTAAAGGCCGTCGCTGGATTAGGAATTAATCTCGCGGTCTCCCTCAATGCTTCCACGAACGCCCAGCGGGATCATCTCATGCCAATGATGAATAAACTGCACCCGTTACCAGAACTTTTAGAGGCTTGCCGAGCCTACCCCTTAGACCCCAATCGGCGACTGACCTTTGAATATGTGTTGTTAAGCGGTGAGAATGATTCTCCTGATGATGCCAAGCGACTTATTCACCTACTTCACGGCATTCAATGCAAAATCAACCTTATCCCGTTTAATGAATTTCCAGGTAGCCCATTTCGCCGTCCGTCCGATGCGGCCATTGAAAATTTTCAGGCTATCTTACGGCAAGGACAGTATGATGTGTTTCTGAGAAAGAGTCGTGGGAGGGATATCTTGGGAGCATGTGGGCAACTTGGTAATATACCCACATGAAGGGAGCGCTTGAATAATCCTAAATTCTGTCTGGCCAATCACCATTGACGAATTTCGTGCATTCTCAATAGCCAAGGGGCTAGTCAAAAAGGCCCGTCCAGCAAGGCCGCAGACCCTTGGGCGCGCGGAGCGTCCTCATGGACGTGAGCGCGACAAAAGGGCGACTATGCCTGGGCGAGCCGCTTCGGCAAATCCTGGGAACGCCGCTGGCGGACTTTTTGAACAGTCCATGAAGTTACTCATCGTACCATCCGACAAGGAGAGAGATGAAAGCACTCACATTTCCAACATTAACACCTGACCTCCAATTAAAAACGGAAAAGCTTGAATCCATATTCCAAGAAATTGGGTCGGTCCTCGTCGCTTTCTCCGGAGGCATTGATAGTACGCTCGTCCTCAAACTCGCATTTAAAACATTAGGGCATCAGGCTATCGCCGTCGTGGCCATGTCTCCGACATTCCCACAAGAAGAACTCCAAGACGTTCAAAAAATTAGTCATGAAATTGGGGCCAAACTCATTACGGCCAATACCAATCAACTGGAAATAGAGAGTTTTGTTCGCAACGATGCCTCGCGATGCTATCATTGCAAAACAGACCTCTATCAGCTCTTCGACCCGATTAAACAGGAAACAGGGATCGCCACAGTGGTTGATGGGACCAATATTGATGATCTTGGCGATGACCGACCAGGAATCCAAGCCGCACGGGATCATGGCGTTCGCAGTCCCCTGGTCGAAGCGGGATTCACTAAATCTGATGTTCGCAGCCTGGCGCAACACCTCGGGCTGTCAAACTGGGATAAGCCTGCGGCCGCATGTTTGTCGTCTCGCATTCCTCGAGGGCTGGTGATTACCGAATTGAACTTACGACGAGTAGAAAAAGCCGAAGCGATTCTCAAGCAGGAAGGATTTCGCCAAGTTCGAGTTCGTGATCATGAAGGAATTGCACGAATGGAAGTCGGCCGAGAGGAGATCGAACACTTTTTTGATTCAGCTCGACGGCAACGAATCACCCAAAGCCTAAAAGGCCTTGGCTTTCGCTGGGTCACATTAGATCTGGACGGGTATCAAATCGGTGGGGGAAACTAGAAAGACGCATTCAACACTTACTCAAACCACACTCCTGCCGCCTCCATTTAATTCAAAGAACTCACTCATTCCTTGTTCCCTGAACACCAACAGAGGCGGCATCACATAACCCCGAAGAGTATATGGGTTGAATCAAGCCTGACCAGAAGCTGAGTGATCTGCCGACACAGACTGTAAAGCTTCTTGAGCAAATCGCCGATTGTCGTCGTCCGACAAGCTTCGCACCAGAACTTTTTCAGCAACCAGCAGGGCTAGGTCTGCAGCCTCTCCCCGAATGTCCTGAAGGGCTTTTCTTCGCTCACGATCAATTTCTTGTGTAGTCTCAGCTTTGATGCGTTCTGACTCAGCACGAAGGCGTTGCTCATTTTCTTCAAGCATACGCTGAGATTTAGTTCGTGCTTCCGCCAACATGGCTTCGGCCTCCTGAGCAGCCCCTCGCAACTTGGCTTCGTATTCCCGCAACCGTTGCTCAGCGGAGGTTCGGCTTTGCTCTGCCTGGTCAATGCTGTCCCGAATTTTTCGCTCGCGAGTTTCAAGCGCTTCCAGAATTGGAGGGAGCGCGAATTTCGACAAGACCCAGAGAAGAATCCCAAACGAAATCAGCTCCCAAAAAATCAGAGATGAGAAAAAATGAGAATCAAATTGCGGCATAGTATCCGAGTCCTACTTTCTCAGCCCCATGATAATAAAGGCGATGACCAAGCCGTACAACGCAATAGCTTCGACCAACGCAAACCCAATCCACATGTACTTTCCAACCCGAGCTTCAGCTTCTGGTTGGCGAGCGACAGCTTCAATCATCTTTCCAAAGATATACCCAATTCCGATACCGGCACCCGCAAATCCAGCGGCCGCCAAACCCATTCCCAATAATGCTGCAGCTGCAGAATCCATTGTGTTTGTATCCCCCTCGTAAAATCGTGAATAAACGAACGTCGATGTGTTACGCCAAAATATAGTTCAAAAATAGCTGTTCCACAATGGCTTTCGATTGTTGGCCCTAGGACAGCATTGCTACAAACTCTATTTAGTGAAGATGGTAGGCATCGCCCATATAGACACAAGCCAAAATCGTAAATATATAGGCTTGGATAAAGGCAATCCCCACTTCTAACCCATACAAGGCAATAGTAAAGGAAAACGGCAACCAGCCTATTAATAACCCCCCACTCATGGTCAGTCCAACCAGCACACCAATAATCACATGTCCAGCGGTCATATTGGCAAACAATCGCACGGCCAACGAAATCGGACGAGCAAGCTGGCTAATAATTTCAATAATGATCATCAATGGGACAATAAATGGAGGCGTTCCTGAAGGGATGAGCATCGCTTTAATAAACTTCGGTCCATGAATTTTCAGTCCCAACAGAATGCTCAGGGTATACATTGCAACAGCAAAGACCCCAGTGACGACGAGTTGACTGGTGATCGTATAGGACCCAGGAATCAATCCCAAGAGATTTGAAAATAAAATAAATAAAAACAGGCTCGTGACCAAGGAGAAAAACCTCATGCCTTCAGGCCCCATCGTATCGTGAATGATCCCACGAATAAACTCCACCATTATTTCAGCCACACTTTGGAGTTTCGTCGGCACCAAAGACCCTGAGGATCGTGCTTTGGTCAAAAAGAGAATGATGGCCCCAACCACAAGGAGCATCATAAGCACAGCCTTGTTGATTGAAATATCCAGACCAAGCAGTGATAGGGGAATGTAGGTATGAAGCTCAAACGGATGAAGTGGATCTTCCAACGGAACCTCTAATTCGTGCGCAACGGAACGTTAAGATTTATCCCAATGCTGGGCAGCTCGGTAGGCATTTCGAATGCCCGCCACCAGTCCCAGGATCAGGCCAACCACTAAACCCCAAGGTTTTGAGGAAAGGACATATGTATCAACAGCCCATCCTAGCCCGCCACCAACAATAAGGGCGGCCAGAAGATCGGTTCCAACCTTCATCGCCTGACCCAGGCCAGCAAACATAGGATCTTGAGATGGAGGCATAGAACTACCCCACCAATTCGGGCGCGCCATTCAAACAAATCCCCTCAAGGTTGTCAAGCAAGTATTTGCATGGTCCACCTTTCCTATTGGCGATTTCAAACATTTGCCAGCAGCCGTTCCCTTGAAAATTTTTGGAATTATTCATCTCGCCCTGCTAGAATCTCCTCGGATAAAGGTAGGGCTTTCCTAATCTACGGCATTCCCGCTATGATTAGCTACTGGGAGGTCAAGAATGCGCCGATTTGGTCTTGGGGTTTTCATATTTTTGGTCCTTCCGATTTCGGGAGCCATGAGCGAGGAAGGTGAGGACCTCCAAAACCTTTCCGGCCAAGTCATCCCTCTAGTCTCAATTGGACAGTCAAGTTCATTCATGGCAGGGGGGGAATTATTTTCCAGTGGAAATCTCACCTCCCGTAGTGACATTCAATACACCGTTCAGGTCAAAAACCAAACGGGCGACCCCATCATCGGATCATCCCTTATTCTAGTTATTGAGCAAATCCTGGAGGTGTCTGGAACTCGGGATGCGACCTCCCGGCTAGATGTTCAGGGGTACGATGGCCACACATCTGAGAACAAACCATTTTTTCAAGTCCCGACCGGAAGCACCGACGACCTAGCCCCCTATGGCGTCAGCGATCCCATTCAAATTCGCATTCGAAACCCCGATTTGCTCAGGCTCGCGCCCCCAACGTTTAGCATCTATGGCATACGCCGCACAGAAACCAAGCAAATCGAGGATCTACGGGAAGCCCTGATCCAAAAAGGAATTTTGTCGCCAGAAGAAGCTACCGATATTTTAGGCATCCCTCCAACTGACAACCCTAATTGACCATATCACATGGGCCACATTCTCCTTCCACCCACTTCGTCCATTGACGAAACGAGCCTTTTTCCCCTGGTCCATTCCAAGCCATTTCTAGGGAACAACCCCTTCGAGTTGTATCAGCGCATTTCCTCCCATGGGAGCCCATCGTTCCTCCTCGAAAGTGGAAAGGGTGAATCACGCCTTGCCCGCTACTCTTTTTTGGGCAGCGACCCGTATCTAGTATTTTCTGGAACAGGAAGCACCTACGAAACTCGAAGACAAGACGGCGTCACCCGAGGAAGCGGCGATCCCCTACAAGCCCTTTTCGATATCCTCAACGCCTCAAAGGTCCCGCGATCAGCAACTCTTCCGCCATTTATCGGAGGAGCTGTGGGGTTTTTGAGTTATGACTGCGTTCGGCAATTCGAAGTGTTGCCGACTATCGCCACTAATGATTTATGCCTCCCCGACATGGAATTTCTCTTCATAGACCTTTTCGCAGCCATTGATCATGCCACCCACACCCTCCATCTCATTTATACGCCGGCGCCGGAGAGGCTTGAGTCCGAATCCCATGATGTCCTCCTACGAGAAGGCAAGTCACGCTTGGAGGAATTTGAGTACCAGCTCAACTCTCCGCTGAAGCCCATTCACGGGCTCTCCACGCTCGTCACCCCTCGCGCGATAGAAGCCAATCAAACACGCTCGGATTATGTACAACGGGTCGAACAGTGTCAGGAATTAATTGGGGCTGGAGATATCTACCAGGCAAACTTATCGCATCGATTCGCCATCGACTTAGACCAAAGCACGGGACAATCGACGCAAGAGGCTGGCCAAGCCCTCTACAAAAAACTTCGTGAGGTGAACCCCTCGCCCTTCTCTGCCCTGTTGGCCACCGATCGTCTCACCTTAGTCTCCTCTTCCCCAGAACGGCTCGTAGAGCTCAGAGGCAATCGCGCATCCACACGACCCATTGCCGGCACTCGTCCGCGAGGACGAACGGCCCAGGAAGACCAACAACTCACGGCAGATCTCCTCGCAAATAAAAAAGAGCGAGCAGAACATCTCATGCTGGTTGACCTCGGAAGAAACGATTTAGGCCGAGTGTGTGAATACGGATCAGTCCAGGTGGAAGAATTTATGACCGTGGAACAATACTCCCATGTGGCGCACTTGGTATCGGACGTATGTGGAAGGCTTCGTTCGACTTCCACCGCACAAAACCTCATCAAAGCCGTATTCCCAGGAGGCACGATTACCGGTGTGCCAAAAATACGCTGCATGGAAATCATTGAAGAATTAGAGCCAGTGCGTAGAGGCCCCTACACAGGATCAATTGGCTATCTGAGTTGGACAGGTGACATGGATTTGAACATCATCATTCGCACCCTACTCCTCTCTCAAGATCGTGCCTATTTGCAGGTCGGTGCGGGAATCGTCGCTGACTCTCAACCGCAACTCGAATACGAAGAAACATTACAGAAGGCACAAGCGCTCTTTCAGGCCTTACAATAATTACTAATTTTGGACGATCTCAAATATGTGGGTGTATCTCAACAATCAATTTGTCGAGGACGACCAAGCCAAAGTCTCCATCTTTGATCGCGGCTTTCTCTTTGGTGATGGCATCTTTGAAACCCTGAGAATATATAAGGGCCAGCCCTTATTTCTCGATCGTCATCTCCAACGTCTACACCATTCGTGCGAAGCGCTTGCCCTTATTCTTTCTACACCAGAACCGGCGTGGGAAATGCTTCTTCATGAACTCGTTGAACGCAATCACCTGGAACACGCCCTGGTTCGAATAACGATCTCCCGAGGTGTTGGAGGCCTAGGACCTGATCCGACGGGATGCTTAGCACCCACCATCGTGATCTTTCCCAGGCCTCTTCCGCAGCTGACAAAAGACCAACGGGAACAAGGGGTAAGCATTGCCATCGTGAACACACGACGACAACCTTCTTGTGCCTTACCCACACAAGTGAAGTCTCTCAACTACCTCAATAATATTTTGGCTAAGCAGGAGGCGGTGAAAGCGCAGGCCTTCGATGGCCTCATGTTGAATACCGACGGCCATCTCGCGGAATGCACAACCAGTAATATTTTCTTCGTGAAGGACCAGTGTCTTTACACGCCCTCGCTCCAGTGTGGAATCCTGCCGGGGATCACAAGAGAAATTGTCTTGGAATTGGCAACAGCCAAAGGCATGGTCGTTCAAGAAGGAACGTATGAGCCCAAAGACCTTCTAGATGCCGATGAAGGTTTTTTGACGAACACGGGCTTTGGGATATTGCCAGTCAGCAAGATTGACTCAAGACAATTGAAGTCAGCCAAGCAAGGGACAGAGACTCAAATAATTCAGCTCCTGTACGAGAGCCATATCGCTAAGTCATGTTGACCGATCACTTGATCAGTCATTCCCGACATTTTTAATCGGGAATCCAGGTTAGCTTTTTCTTTATCGTGGACAGGATTCGTTGTAGGTGATCTTGGGAAATTATTATATGCAGGGTTTCGCCCCTGCAGACGAGGTCCTTTTGTTTCGGCAAAAGGACCCAAAACCATGTCCGCCCGTCTGCGGCCCCAAGGGGGTCCCTCCGCCTACGCCCC
>JAQBUF010000023.1 GCA_027623995.1 Nitrospirota bacterium | reverse complement strand
CTTGGCCGAAACCGGACATAATTGGAGTAATGAATATTTTGCCTAACCGGTCGATGCAGGGGACATCATAAAGTGGCCATTGATCTGGAAGATTAGAGTCAAAATGTAACCGACTACGGCATTTTGTTACATGAAAATTTCAACCTACCTAGAAAGATTTCAAAATTCAGTCTAATTTCAAGATGATGGGCATTGGTTGAATAAACTGAACCGGCGACTGAGCTCGCGGTGTGGGTACCACCATGCTCTATACCCCGGTGTTGAACCGAGGGGGTAAGAGAGTACGGAGTCCTGTCGATTCCCTATGAGCCGGCAGGGTCTTATACGGAACCATATAAGATCCCAGATAAAGACGGGCAACGCGTGTTAAACCCACAAAGACTTTCAAAGACAATGGGCTGCGCCATTTATTGTCTCACAATTTCAAAGGGCTTATACTGCAGAACCACTCATGTGGGATCTTATACAGAACCAGATAATCTATAGTTACACGTCTGAGAAGGAACATGCATGGCGAAGAACATTGAGATTGAGGAAGAGATTTACACACACGAATATATCTGGCGGTCATCTACATATCTTGTAGCTTGTTGCGAAGAGGAGAACGCCGATTACCGCCAACTCATTCCTGCTTTGCTGATGACCTTTCTCGCTTTTGAGGCTTTTGTAAATTTCCTTGGGCATGTGCTAGCACCAGATCTATGGAAAGATGAAAAGAAAAACTTCAAGGGAAAAGGCCTAGAAGGAAAATTAGGCGCAATTGAACAGAGGCTCCCATCCTTCAATTGGGAGAAGGGGAAGCCGCCGTATCAGTCTGTGAAAACTCTTGAGGCATACCGAAACATGGTTTCGCACGGGAAGGTGGTCGCTTCAAAGTATAATGCGGAACCCAAAGAAGATGGTACGCACTTCAGGTTTCAACATTCTTGGGATGAGTATTTATCGGTGGCTTCAGTAAAAAAGGCGCGAGATGAGATTAAGGCTTTCAGCTGTATGCTGCTTGAATCCGCCAGAAAGGTCTCCCAGGAACCGCATTTGGTATTTGATGCATACGAAGGTAGCCTTGCCCAGGGCAGCGGTTCATCAGCAGGCGTCTAACAAGCGGATCAAATCGGACGGCCTAAAGGCCGCCGCTTATCCGCCACGTTAACCATAGTTGACAGCCGCTATGATGTTAACCATAGTTCACATATGATAGAAGTTCGAAAAACGGATATTTTCGCTAAGTGGTTCGAGAACCTTAAGGATCGGCGGGCAAAAGCCCGTATTCAGGCTCGAATAGATAGAATGGCAATGGGTAATTTCGGTGACGTTGGTCCAGTTGGTGAAGGCGTCAGTGAACTCCGTATATTCCATGGCCCAGGCTATAGAGTCTATTTCATCCAGCCTACTTCTGTTGTCGTAATTCTCTTGTGCGGTGGCGATAAAGACTCTCAACAATCAGATATTGCTAAAGCTAAAGACCTTGTCAGGCAATTGGAGAAATAAATTATGGCTATTAAAACTACTCGCTGGGATTCAGCAGAACATTTAAAAACAGATGAAGATATACAGTTATATCTAGAAGCTTGCCTTGAAGAGGCAGGAGATGATCCGGCTTTTATTGTACATGCATTGGGCGTAGTAGCTCGTGCAAAAAATATGAGTCAGCTAGCCAGAGATACGGGTTTAACCCGTGAAGGCTTATACAAAGCGCTTTCTGAAGAAGGAAATCCAACCTTTGCTACTGTGGCAAAAATTGCAAAGGCGTTGGGTTTCAAATTGACTGTTCAGCCATCTTCGAAAATGCCTTCTAACAAAAGGATGGTGGCGACACCGTGAAACATAATTGCCAAAGTTCTATCTTGGTACTCGGCGCGCCTCATCCTGACCGTTAGGCCCTCACACCCCATAGTTGGTGACAAAAGGCACACATTTGCTATACTGGGCGCATGAAGCCTTTCCGTTGGAATCACGAGAAAAACGAGCAGCTTAAAGCCGAGCGCGGTGTTTCATTTGAGGCGGGGGTGTTGGCTATCGACACGGGCGGTTTGTTGGATGTATTACAACATCCCAACGTCGGTAAATATCCCAATCAGCAGGTCTTTGTGGTAGCACTCAATAACTATGCGTGTTTGGTTCCGTTCGTCGAAGAGGAAGACTATTTCTTTCTTAAAACCATTATCCCAAGCCGCAAGGCAACTCGGGACTATTTGAAGGAAGGTGGCCCAGATGAAGAAACGGAAAACATACGATGAGGAGATTCTCGCTGCATACGATAGCGGCAAACTCAAATCCATTTCCCCATCCAAGAATCTGCTGAAGAAATATCAAGAAGCCGCTCGCGCAACCTTTATTAAAGATCGCCGCGTCAATATTCGTTTGTCCTCGCCGGACCTGATGGATATTCAAGCTCGTGCGTTGGAAGAGGGTATGCCTTACCAAACATTGATTGCCAGCGTTCTGCATAAATTTGTTACGGGGCGGCTGGTAGAAAAACCATCGGGTCTAACCTCTCGCTAAACACGGACTGCCCGCAAGCGGGCAGCCGGTTAGCTCAAACGTTACAGCAAAAATGTAACCAACTACGGCATAGTGTTACATGGAGCCTGCTATTTTCTCTTGAAAGTCCCTTAGGCATTGGCTATTGAGTTTTAACTGGGTTGGCCTTTCATTCCGCTAGGTAACTTGTTTCGTTTTTTAAGTATTTTACCCGCCTTCGTGCGCGGCTTTGCCGCGGCACCAAATTCGACCATTCTGGCGAGGACTGTTTGAGCGGAGCGAGTTTCCGAGCCATTAAATTTGGTGCCGTGGCAAAGTCTCCCCGTAGGGGCCGCGCAAAGGCGGAAATGGTTTTGGGTCCTTTGTGGGACTGTCCCAAAAGCCCGCCAACTGCGTTCTCGTTGCTCGAAGGCCTCCACGTACATACTTGTACGCCTCGCCCTTCTCCCTGCCTGCGGCCTTGCTGGCGAACTTTTTGAACAGTCCCTATTGCCGAAACAAAAGGACCTCGTCTGCAGGGGCGAAACCCTGCATCTAATAATTCTTCAACGCAACCCTTCGGCCATCCTATCCCATCGCAAAATCCAAGGTTCCCTTTCTTTTTTTTGTTCCCTATTTTATGTTTAGACCCTGTAGCTTTTGCCAAGCTCATCCCGTCAATGGTTTAACAAGAGAAATGGTGTGACGATGTTAGTGCATTGTTCGAAATGCGGGCATCCTAATCACAATGTGCATTGCTGCGATGGCATCGTCGCCTCCTGTGAGACGGGGGTGGCTCAACCGTGTGAACGGTGTGGGTGGGATGTGATGCAATCGTTTCAAGCTGCTACCAACGAAAAAGACAATCAAGCAATTTATTGAGATAGGGCTATGCCTGAAGTTCGTGTAAATCTGACCATTTCCTCTGATAAGTATTTGGCCTTTTATAAAGGGACTGCGGATACCGTGGTGACGCGTGCAGCTGATGGGCGAAAGGTGAAATTCCCGGCTCGTGTGTTGCGCCAGTTTTTGACCCATGACGGAATTGATGGGGAGTTTGCGATTCAGTTCAATGAGAATCACAAGTTTGTTGGCATTAAAAAATTGCGGTAACCGATCAGGAGTCAGTCCTTGAGCTGGCCCTGTCATGTCTCTTTGCCATGAAAAATTCTTCGCAGTATGTCCGCTGAAGATCCTACCCTTTGGGCGCTTTTCCTAAGTGCCTTTCTGGCGTCAACCCTGCTCCCTGGTGGTTCTGAAGTTGTGTTAGGGGCGTTGGCGTATCAAGGCCACCATGACCCGGTTGTGCTTCTTATGGTGGCGACGATGGGAAATACCTTGGGTGGGATGTCTACCTGGGGAGTGGGGCGATTTGTGGATTGGTGGTATCCTTCGACGAAGGTTCATGACCCCAAACATCAACGTGCCATAGACTGGATCAGACGCTGGGGTAGTCCAATTTTATTTTTGTCGTGGGTCCCGGTAGTTGGCGATCCACTATGCTTGGCGGCAGGATGGTTGCGGATTCATTGGGTTGGGGCCCTGTTCTGGATTGGGCTTGGTAAGGCTGTGCGGTATGGAGTGATTGTCTTTGTAGCTTCTTAAATCGTCGCTTGTCGCGCAGAAAAAAAACGTGGTTCGTTGTTCGTGAAACGTATCTCGTAAAAGAATGAGATGCGAGGAATTCGAATTCCGAGATGCCGAGGACGAGATACGAACGACGCTTCACGGCTTTTTGGTGCGTTGAATCGTGCCGACATGAACAGGGTATTGACCGGTGGTGCGATCCTGAGCATACAGCCTTAAGGTTTCCTCAATCACTTGGAAGGCTAGTTCGGTCCATGGGATTTGATCGAGGTCAAACAGCTGGACTTCTAAACTTTCTTCTCCTGCCCCAAACTTGAGTTCTGGCATCTTCGCGCGAAACACCATATAGACTTGGCTGACGTGAGGAATGCTAAACACCGAGTACAGGCCAGTCAGAGTGACATTTGCTTGGGCTTCTTCCTCGGTTTCACGCAGGGCGGCATCTTCAATGGTTTCGTCATTTTCCATAAACCCGGCGGGGATGGTCCATAATCCATATTGAGGTTCAATGGCTCGTTTGCACAATAAGATTTGATCTTGCCATTCCGGGATGCACCCGACGACGATTTTTGGATTTTGGTAATGAATTGTGGCGCATTGTTGGCACACGTACCGAGGCAACGTGTCGCCTTGAGGAATGGTCAGGGAGGTCAGAGCTCCACATTCGCCGCAATATTTCATAAGGGCACCTCTAAAAACCGTCATTTTCCGCGATGGCGGCGTCAGCCGCGTGCTCAAACCCTCCTGTATTCGCCCATACACTCCGGTTTTCCGCGCGCGGATTCCTTGCCCTCACGAAAAATTCCTGGTTTTTAGAGGTGCCCATAAGATCATCCGATATTCAGCATAGGTGAGATGGTGCGAGGGATAACAGGCTTTAGGTGGTGGGCCGGGGTGACTTGCTCCTAAAAATCCGGTGTGATTCAATACCCCTTCCTTTTTTGCCAGACTATGATACAACAAGCGCCGAGTCTAGTTGAAATGTCCACAAAAAATTGCTGGATGGGGATTGTGGTCTTTCAAATTATTGTTTTATCCATCGTAGCAGGAGTATAGGCATTCGTGAAGGTCCAACTGTTAGATTTAAAAGCCCAGTTCAAAGGTATTCGTTCTGAGGTGCTCTCAGCCATAGAAGGTGTCTGTGAGGACCAGGGTTTTATTTTGGGGCAACGAGTCGCCGACCTTGAAGCGGATGTCGCCAACTATCTCGGATGCAAGTATGCCATAGGTGTGGCCTCGGGCAGTGATGCCCTGTTGCTGTCCTTGATGGCTTTGGATCTTCAACCTGGTGATGAGGTCATTACTGTCCCCTTTACTTTCTTTTCTACCGCGGGGGTGGTTTCTCGTCTTCAGGCAACCCCAGTCTTTGTCGATATCCAAGCAGACACGTTTAATATTGATCCCGAGCAGATTGAACAGAAAATTACTTCACGAACCAAGGCCATTATTCCCGTCCACCTCTTTGGCCAATGCGCGGATATGACAAAAATTTTGGATGTAGCGAATCGGCATGGTGTGAAAGTCATCGAAGACGCGTGCCAAGCCATTGGCGCCGGACAGAATGGTCAAAAGGCTGGGACGTTTGGATATACCGGGTGTTTTAGTTTCTTCCCATCAAAAAACCTTGGCGGCGTTGGTGATGGCGGGCTTATTGCCACGAATGATGAAACCCTCCGGGAATTGTTACTGGCGTTGCGTGTGCATGGGAGCCGTTCCGATTATCATCATGATCATATTGGAATTAACAGTAGGCTTGATGCCCTAGAGGCCTCGGTGCTGCTGGTGAAGTTACAACATTTGCAGGGCTGGAATGAAAAGCGGGCGAAGAATGCCGCCTATTATGAAACGCTGTTTGCTGATGCTGGTTTATTGGAACGAGTGACTTTGCCGCATACTGTTCCAGGAAATGTGCATGTGTTTAATCAGTACACGATTCGTGCCCAAAAGCGTGATCAGCTCATGGGCTATCTCAAAGAACAGGACATTGGGCACAAAGTGTATTATCCCGTTCCGTTACATCTTCAAGAATGCTACCAACCCTTGGGCTATCAAAAAGGCGATTTGCCTGTTTCCGAGCAAATGGCTGCCGATGTCCTCTCCTTGCCAATCTACCCTGAGTTGCCAGAATCACATATGGAAATGGTGGTAGGGGCCATCAAGGATTTTTACGGTAAGCATTAACCTTCAGTTTGATTCTCTTCTTTTGGCCTTCAATCATTAATCCATTAATCAGGGTACACACCTATCCGGCTTTTTTCACTCGAAACATTCGACGCTCAACGGGTCATGAGGTTATTTCGGGTACTTGGCCTGAATGGTGCTGCTTAACCCGCCACGAGCGGTAAAAATTCCCGTGACCACGGCCCATTTTGGTTTGCAGGATTTGACGAGGTCTTGGAGAATGCGATTGACCGCGTTCTCGTAAAAAATGCCAAGGTTGCGGTAGGCATGAATGTAGACTTTTAACGATTTGAGTTCCACGCAAGACTTGTTCGGCATGTAGTGAATGTTGATGGTGCCAAAGTCGGGAAGCTCCGTTTTTGGACAGATGGCCGTGTATTCTGGGATCTCAATCGTAATCTCATACCCAGAATATTGGTTAGGCCAGGTTTCCAACTCTGGCAGAGGTGCGTTGATTCCGCTTTCGGCATGAGCGTCCGTGTAGGCTTTGGCGGATGGTGTTCTGGGTTTCATGCAGGCTGAACTCCTCGTGAGTAATATGGCTATTGATGGTAACTAGGCTGTGAAGACAGCGAGTGTACACCGCAAAATTTCAGCCTGCAATCTTCGAAACACCCCAACAAGAGCCCCTTTGTCGATTTGTTGAGAACCGGGGACTCGGTTCGTTATAATCCCACCTATTAAGCGGCTGGCCGGCCCGCGTGCTGGCCGTTTTTCTTTTTATGCTGCCTTTGTGACCTTCATTTCCTAAGGGGTCCTTCGATTTCATGAATTCTAGAAAATTCCTATTCTCCCTTCGAGGTGTGTGCCGACATGATTGAAAGTGACGACTTTGTTCGGGCCTTAGAAGGGATCGGGTGCAATTTTTTTACTGGTGTTCCTGACATGATGTTGGCCGGAATCATCGATGTCCTGGGGGAGCGGCGCCTTTATACTCCAGCCGTTCGTGAAGACGAAGCGCTGACGATGGCCGCCGGGGCGTTCCTTGGTGGAAAAATCCCAGTAGTGCTCATGGAAAATTCAGGGCTGGGGAAGGCCATGAATGTACTGATGTCCCTCAACCTGATCTATACCATTCCCTGCGTGATGGTTATTTCCTGGCGAGGCTTTGAAGGAGAAGACGCGTCGGAGCATCTCGTGATGGGACAGACCATGCCTCAACTGCTAGATACGATTCGGATTCCTCATCGAACCCTTTCTGAGCAAACACTGGACCATGATGTACAATGGACAGCCAAAACCTTCATGGAGCAACGTATCCCAGTGGCATTATTGGTGAAGAAGGGCGTGGTGAAAACGCTACAGCCGTGATTCGTGATGTGTAACCCGTGTTGCGAAATGTGTGATGTTGAAATTGCGTGGAAGGGAATGAGATTTTTTTCGCTTCACGCTTCACGCTTCACGCTTCACGCTTCACGTTTCACGGATGACGCGTCACGGGAATGTGTCAGTTGTTCAACTCGACAATTAAATTGGGCCTGTTGAATAAATAAGGTCCAAGACCCTTAGATGCTCCAGATCAGGCAACCGGCACCAGTGAGAGGGAATGTTCAAAAAAGTTCGTCCAGCAAGGCCGCAGCCCTTTTGAGGCGCGGAGCGTACTCTCAGTACGTGAGCGCGAGCGGCGCAAAGCGCCAAGTCTGCGAGCCCGAAGGTCAGGCAAAAGGGCGACTATGTCTGCGCGAGCCGCTTCGGCAATGCCAGGGAACGCTGCTGGCGGCTTTTTTCAACATTCCCAAATTCTAATCGGAGAAACGCAACGACATGAGACCAGAAGAAGGCGTCATGCAAAGTCGGGCTCAAGCCATGCAGGCGGTGTTTGGGCTGGTGACAGACCAACCCATCATTTTTTGTCATGGGATGTTGGCTCGCGAGGCCTATAAGCTCAATGATCGCCCCCAGAATTTTTATATGATTGGTTCAGCAGGTGGGGCCGCTTCAATCGGGCTTGGATTGGCGCTCGCACACCCAGAGAAAAAGGTCCTGGTGTTTGATGGGGATGGCAATGTCTTGATGGGGATGAGTTCATTAGCCACGATTGGCGGATTGAAACCGAAAAATTTGATCCATGTGGTATTTGATAATGAAGTATATGGGAGCACTGGCAATCAACCGACGTATTCCCGTTTGATTCGATTAGATCATGTGGCCAAGGCCGCGGGGTATGTGAATGTCGAGCGGGTGTGGGAACGTGAAGATATTGTGTATGAGTGTAAAAGTATGCTGAACCAAGACGGTCCAAGTTTTCTCCTGATCAAAGTTAATGAACAAATTGAAGATGCTGATCGTGTGGCCGTGGAACCTGCCGATATGACGAAGCGGTTTCGAGCTGCGTGCGAAAGCCGTAAAGCGTAAGGCGTGAAGCGTTATGCGTAAGAAAAGGATGTTTTTACGGATCACGCATCACGGATGACGCATCACGTGTTGTAGTTTGCCAATCAAAAGAAGAACGAGGAGTGATTTAGCCAATGATGTTACTTAACCCAGGACCGGTAAATGTCTCAGACCGAGTCAGAAAAGCCTTGACCCTTCCAGATATGTGTCATCGAGAAGCTGAATGTGATGAACTTATTCAGAATATTCAGCAGAAATTGCTAAAAGCCTTTGTCCCAGGGGCAGAGTCCGAGTATGTGGCCATCCTGTTGACCGGATCAGGGACGGCGGCCGTCGAAGCGTCAATTCTTTCTTCTGTGCCGATTGGGAAACGGGTATTCGTCGTAAATAATGGTATGTATGGGCAACGGATGTCGGACATCGTGGCGAGTCAACGGCTGGGAGTCCCTGAGCTGAAATTTGACTGGGATACGCCGGCGGATCCAGAAAAAATTCGTACGGCCCTCAAGCATCATCCCGAAGTTTCAACTCTGGCGATCGTGCATCATGAGACAACCGTTGGCCTGGTGAATCCGGTCAATGAAATTGCAAAAATTGCAGATGACCTGAACCGGGTGTGCGTGGTGGATTCGGTAAGTGGGCTTGGTGGGGAGCCGATCGAGGTGGCCGGGTCCCATATGTATGTGGTCGCAGGCACCGCAGGAAAATGTATTCAAGGATTTCCTGGGGTTTCCTTTGTGTTAATTCGGAAGGGCTTTATTGAGCGAGCGGTGAAGTTTCCGAAGCGTTCGATGTATCTTAATCTTGCAAATTACTATGTCGCGATGGAGCAGGGACGACTCCCCTATACTCCAGCCGTCCAAGTCTGCGCGGCCTTCGACGAAGCGCTCAATGAATTGTTGGAAGAAGGGGTCGATAATCGTATTCAACGATATGCGAGTTGCGCCGCCTTGATTCGCGACGGGCTGGGTGCACTAGGCATGAAGATGTTCTTGCCTGCTGAAAGGCAATCAAATTCATTGACCACGTTTTATCTGCCAGAGGGGCTGGCCTATCAAGACTTACATGACCGGTTAAAAGAACGTGGGTTTATCATTTATGCGGGACAAGGTCATTTGAGCGAGAAGATTTTCCGTGTCGCAAATATGGGCGCTCTGAAGCAAGAAGATTTTGAATCCTTCGTGAAGGCATTTAAGGAAATCGTGTAATGGGTCGGAGGGCGTGAAGCGTCATGCGTGAAGCGTGAAGTGTTGGTGAACAAGAAATGTTGATTCTTTCACGCTTCACGAATTGAATCTTTGAACAGCTCATAGCAAACTGTTGAATCTAGAAGGGCTTCGAAACGAATAACATTATGAATGCTGTGATACTAGCTGCGGGGGTGGGACGACGTCTTCATACGCTGACGCAACACCATCCGAAATGCCTGATTCCGATTGGAGAGAAGACGCTTCTCGTTCGGTATCTGGATGCCCTTGAGAATCTTGGCATCTCTCTGGCCACGATTGTCGTAGGCTATAAGCACGAAATGATTCGAGAGGCCGTGGCCGCATGGTCGGGATCAATGCCGGTCAAATTTTTGGTGAACGAGGATTTCGAACGAGGGAGCATTCTTTCGTTATGGGTCGCACGACCAGCGTTGGATGAGGACACGATCATTATGGATGCGGATGTGTTGTTTCATCCATCAATCCTCGAACGGCTGGTGAAATCCTCTCATCCCAATGCCTTGCTGATGGATGAAACCGTGGTGCAAGATCCAGAAACACGCGAGGAATGTATGGTGGTGATTCGGCAAGGCCGCGTGATTGCACTGACCAAGCAAATGCCGGATGCCTATGATGAAGCTGGTGAAGGCGTCGGGTTTTTGAAGCTGAGCCGACAAGATGCCCCAAGGTTACTGAAATCAGTGGAGCAACGGATCAGCCAAGGCCTACTCGATATTGAATATGAAGATGCCCTGCGTGACTTTTTTCAAGAAATTCCTATGGGTATAGAACACATTGGTGGCCTGCCGTGGATTGAAATTGATTTCCCGGCAGATGTACTACGTGCGCAAAATGACGTGTTGAGGAAGTTTCCTGAACATGGTAGGGATTAAAGCCATAAATTTCATGAGAAACCTTGTCTAGGATGAACCGTATGGATGGCACGCTCAATAAACCAGAAATCAGCACAGTAGACACCGCAATTCTTTTGGCATCGTCCGGCGTATTTGATTTAACGCTGGCGACAGGTCCAACGAAAGTGCATGCGATGACCCGTATCGGCGGGCTGACGCTCTTTCAACGGACGGTGTTTACCCTGCAACGGGCTGGCATTTCGCAAATATTAGCCTTAGTGGGTGAGGACGAACCCCAGCTTCGATCACTGATTCATCAGGATGATCGAGTGCAAGCGGCCATTCGGTGGCTCCCTATACGAGAATTTCCTCCCACTGATCCTTCGACCTGGGAGACCCTTGCCAATGAAGTGAAGGGGTCGTGTCTGATCCTGGGATGTCATATGGTGTTTTCGGCGTCCTTGGTGGAATCGCTACGGGAAGGTGTGAAAGATGGTCGAGTGATGGTGGCCATTGGTCGTCCCGGTGATGAAGGTTGGAAAGCCAACCCTGGCGTGGTGATGCGGGCAGATCCTCATCCAAGTGGGATGACACATCGGGTCGTCTTCCAAGATCAAACCATAGGATCTACGACAGATATTGGCGATGGCGAATTTCGTATCGCCCCGGCGGCCGATCTTGTCGTGTTGCCCTCGCGATTACTCGGGATTTCTGGTGCGTGGAAAACTCCGGCGGTCGGGCCCATTCGATTGGCCCTGGAACAGGCTGCTGCCGAAGGCATTGTCAAAACGGTGTCGACGACTTCTCAAGATTTTCTTGATGCGCGTGGCCCCAAGGGGCTTGTCAGAGCCGAGCAAATGTTGTTTCGCTCGTTGCAAACCGTCAAAGGCAGTTTAGATGGTTTGGTTGATCGGTATGTGAATCGAAAACTCTCCGGCGTCCTCACACGGATGTTTATTAAGCTCGGAGTTTCGCCGAATGCCATCACGATTATTTCTATGCTTATTGGGTTACTCGGCGCCGCGTTGATTGCCGGTGGATCCTACCAATTAGGTATTATTGGAGCCTTGCTCTTTCAATTTTCCGTGATCGTGGATTGCTGCGATGGTGAAGTTGCGCGGATGACGTTTACGGAGTCGCCATTTGGCCAGGAACTCGATATCATCGCGGATAATGTCGTGCACATGGCAATTTTTGCGGGCATCGCTTGCGCGGCGTATCTTGAAGGCCCTTGGCAGCAGAGTCTCTTGCCAATCGCGTTGGGTGCCATTGCCATTGTGGCCAATGTGTTTTCGTTTGTGTTTGTCAATCGTGTTCGGCATCTTCGGTCTAATGCGATGGCCTGGCGGAAGATTAGTCCGGCGCAACGAACACGGCTAGAGTTTATCTTAGGCAACGTCGCCAATCGTGACTTTTCCATCGTAGTCTTGCTCTTTGCCTGCCTGTCGCTCCTGCCTTGGTTTTTATGGATGAGTGCTCTGGGCGGAACATTTTTTAGCCTGATGATGGGGTGGACTCTTCGTCGAGCGCTTCTTCCGCAATCTTCCTAAACTGCTCGCAATCCAATATTGTTCTGAGTGACGTCGCATGCAGCGCGACGAGTGAAGTGTTCAGCAGTAAAATTTTCTTTACGCATGACGCATCACCCATAATGCACCTCTTCTAACCTCTGAGCCCATCACATGATTCGACTCATCTTTCTTGCCATCGGACTGGTTGCCCTCGGCGCATTGGTGTGGCATGTCGGGCCTTCCCAAATTGTGGATACGATCGAGCATCTTGGTGTGGGGTCTATCAGTATCATCTTACTTCCCTTGCTGGCCGTGTATCTTCTTGAAGCCTATGGCTGGAAACTCACGCTCGGGCGTTGGGCTGATCGAGTGGGGTTTCTTCGCATATTCTTTATCCGCACGGCAGGGGAGGCGATCAATGCTTCTACCCCAACAGGGATGGTTGGTGGCGAACCCATGAAAGCCTACCTCCTGAAACAATATGATGTGCCAATGATCGAGGGGCTGGCGTCGCTGGTCACCGCCAAGACCGCCATGGTGTTGGCTCAAATCCTCTTTATGCTGCTGGGAATCTGCTTGATGGTGGGAATCCTGGGAGGGTCTGACTACAACGTCCTCGCATTGGCCGTCGGCGTGGGGATGTTAGCCTTTGGCCTTATCTTGTTGATGATGATCCAACGCCATGGGATTGGGATGGGGCTTCTCACCCTTCTTCGAAAGGTTCGATTGCCGGTGCGGTTCTTGGAATCGCGTGAAGTTCAGTTGATGGAACTAGACAACACCATTCGAGAGTTTTATCGCGAGCGCGGAGGCATCTTCAGATTCACGATAGTGATTTACTTTGTCGCCTGGGTCATAGAAACCTTCGAAGTGTATGCCATTTTATATTTCCTCGGAATGGACGTCACCATGGTGTCAGCGTTTTCTATCGCGGCGATTTCTGTCCTCATCAAAGGCGCAGGGTTTTTTATCCCAGGCAGTCTTGGCGCTCAGGAAGGTGGATATTTGGTGTTACTTCTGAGTTTTGGGTACGACGAAGTCACGGGCATTACCTTCGCCTTGATCCGCCGAATGCGCGAAATTTTGTGGATCCTCATCGGCTTGCTCGTCCTCGCGCTCTTGAAAGAAAAAACTCCCCTGCCCTCGACTACTCAATTATCCTAAGAAATTTTCATTTTTCTCTATTTGCCGGCAGACACAATTGAAGCTGAATTTTGTGAAGGGAAAATGTAGAAAGCGAGAAAACGTATTACCGGTCGCGATTGACCATGTAGTCGGCGACAACGGTGAGGGCACGCTTGGCTGAGGAATCTTCGAAGGAGGTAAGTTTTACGAGTGCGGCATCAATATATTCTTGAGACCGTTTGGTGGTGTATTCCAGGGAACCATAGTGTTCCATCATGGTGGTGATCTTCAGGAGGTCACTGTCTTCAATGGTCTTGGATTCAATTTTCTGCACCAAGTCTTGACGTTCCTCAATAGAACAAGTTTGCAAGAGATGGAGAAGAGGCATCGTGATCATCCCTTGCATCAAATCTTGTCCTAAGGTTTTGCCTAAGTCATCGCCATTGGCCGTGTAATCCAGGAGATCATCAGCCAGTTGAAAGGCAATGCCCAAGTAGAGGCCAAATTGATAGAGGCCTTCTTGCTGTGCCGGCGAGGTGCCACCAATGATGGCGCCAACCTTACAAGCTGAGGCGACTAGGGCTCCAGTCTTATATTCAACGATGCGAAGGTAGTCTGTTTCGTTCAGTAATGGCTGGCGATTCGCACATAATTGGAGAATTTCACCTTCCGCCATTTTTCGGCAGGCCACGGCCATGACATCATTCACATCATGGTTTTGGAACGCGGCGATTTGTTGCATGGCCCGAGAGTAGAGGTAATCCCCCACCAAAATACTGGCGTGGTTGCCCCAGATGCGTCGAGCCGTTTGTTGTCCGCGACGAAGGTCGGCTTCGTCGAGTACATCGTCATGCAGCAGCGTGGCTGTATGGATAAACTCGATCAGGCTGCCGAGCATTAAGTCTTCTTTGGGAACATAGCCGCTGAGGCGAGCACAGAGACTGAGAAGAAGGGGGCGAATACGCTTGCCACCACTGCTGAGAATATGGGCGGCAATCTCGTTAATGAGGGGAGCTTCGGAGTCGAGATTTTGACGAATGTGGCCTTCGATTTCTTCCAGGTCCTCACGATAGGCCTCGAAGACCTCTTCCATGGAAAGGGACGATGAAACAACTTGAGGGGGCCCATTAGCCATCCCGCGATACTAGGTGTTGGTCTGGTCGTTGTCAAGGCTGGGAGCGGGTATCCCTCTTTTGAGGGGGGCGTGTTTCAGCACGAAAAGTGGTTCTTCTTTGAGCCCACGGTTGGCCTCGGTCTTCTTGGTCAAAAAACATTACAACGTGATGAGATGAATCAAGAGTTTTTGGTAGTATTCTGGTGGGTTGAATGCTTCCTAATTTAACCCCTAACTTTCAGTAGTGTGACCAAGTTCTTTCAATTCAATGTTTATAATAAATGGTAGAGGAGGGTGTTTTGAAATCAGGATTAGTTATCTGGTTCACCGGGTTGCCATGTTCAGGCAAGAGCACGTTGGCTCATCTTCTTCATGAGAGTTTGAAAGGCCAGGATGTACCGTCTGAAATTTTTGATGGGGATATTGTCCGTCAACGGTTGACCAAAGGCCTTGGGTTCTCCAAAAAGGACCGACTTGAAAATGTTCGACGAATCGCGTTTGTTGCGCATCTCTTGGCTCGCCATGGGATTGTTTCTATTGTGGCCGCGATCTCACCCTACCAAGAAGCGCGGGACGAAATCAGAAAAGAAATAGAAAATTATGTTGAGATATTCGTGGATTGTCCGTTAGACGTATGCCAATCCCGTGATGTGAAGGGTATGTACAAAAAAGCCCGCGATGGAGAAATCCAACATTTCACCGGAGTATCAGACCCCTATGAGGTTCCAAGCAAACCAGACTTGGTCCTCAAAACCTCAATTGAGCCCCAAGCAAAGAGCCTAATTCGCATACTCAATTTTCTAAAGGAAGCAGGTCATATTGACATTGCTGAATAATCGAATGGTTTGACCCCACCTGTATTTCCTCAATTCGGCACTGTGTTGTCCTCTTTTTCAAGAAACCAGGTTTAATTTTTCAAAAAGTTTCGCACGATTTTCCATCGTCTTTCTGGCACCGATCATACCGACAAAGCGTTTTTATTTTCAGCCGTCTTTTCAGTAAGGCCCTTTCCCTTCACAAGGTTAGTCCAAAGAATGTGGAGTTATTAAATGGGCGTTCATTCTATTTTTTATACTTCCTAGAACTTCCAGCTCGTTGTTTCCTCAATCCTTTATTGGACCTCGTGATATACCGAAAACAAGAGTGATTTTTGTCACTTCTCGTTGACGTTTCCTAGAGACACTGCGCTAGGGGCAATGCCTATTTCTGTGAAGGAATAGCCGTGCATCTTTTCAGTCCCGACGACAACATGAGCTGCCTCTCGCCAGGGAACATGATGACCAAAAAGTTTGGAAAAGGACGACTTTTATGAATCAAGGTTTTTGTCAGATTATGAAGCTGATGATTGGGGTGTTCTTGGTTACTCTATTACCGCTGATCGCGTTTGCTGGTATGCCTCATGACCGTCTTGGATTTTCGACCTCCGCGTCTGCCCTGCTCTCTCATACCAATCCTTCAATGCCATTGGCTTTGGAAGGGACTCTGGTTTCGGAACTGGGCACCCGGCTTTTGAACGAGTGGCGGCCTAACGAGGATGTCCCTGCAACCGTGGCCCAACTGGACCGACTATTTCCTCTGATCAAGGAAGAAGCCCAAAAAGGTGACGTGACTGCCCAAGTCATTCTTGCCGCCTATATGTTAGATGGGCGAATGGTGAAAGAAGATCCCGAACAGGGCTTGGAATTACTCAAGAGTGCAGCGGCGACGCAAAATCACACAGCGGAATATCTGTTGGGTGTCCTATATGGAGTAGGCCTACACGTGGACAGAAATCTATCTGAGGCTGAGCGATGGTTCATTCGGCATGCTAAATCTGGTGATTCTGAAGCCTTCCTCAATTTAGGATATGAGTATACGTCCGGGGAGATGGTGTTGCTGAATGAAGAGAAAGCTGTGGCATGGTTTAAACGGGCAGCAGAAAAAGAGAATCCTGAGGCTCAGTATCAATTGTGTTTAGCGGCAGGCTCTGGCTGGGGCATGGAGCAAGATTATGATGTGGCCATGGATTGGTGCCAGAGAGCCGGAGATCAAGACTTCTCAGAGGCGATCAGTCAGATCGGGAGCTTTTACGCCAATGGGCAAGGTGTTTCCCAAGATTATGACGAAGCCATGGAGTGGTATCGTAAAGCCATTGATTTCAAAAATTCTGGTGCCATGATTAACCTGGGGCTTCTCTTTTACAATGGTGAGGGCGTTGCCCAAAATTACTCTGAGGCAAAAAAGTGGTTTGAACAGTCTGCTGAACTCGGACATCCCGTGGCTTTCAGGTTGCTAGGTTATTTGGCGTTGGAAGTGATTGCCCAGTCCCAAAACTTAGAAAAAGCCTTTCGCTGGTTTACGAAGGCTGCGGAAGCCGGAGATGCTGGAGGCCAAGCTGCATTGGGTGATCGTTATTTTTTGGGAGAGGGGATAACTCAGAGTGATGAACAGGCTGTAGTGTGGTATCGAAAAGCAGCCAATCAAGGTCATGCACGGGCTCAATATCATTTGGGAATGTCTTACCTTGAAGGGCGTGGAGTTCCACAAGATTATTCTATGGGTGTGAGCCTTCTGACTCAATCTGCCGAGCAATCGTATGGTTTTGCTTTGTCCAAGTTGGGCCTTATGTATTACGAGGGCGAATGGGTCAAGAAAGATTTTGGACAAGCCTTTGAATATTTTCATCAAGCGGCTGTCTTAGAGAACCCTGATGCTATGGTTAATCTAGCGTATCGATATTATTTGGGGGAAGGCGTGACACGGGATTATCGTCAATCCAAATATTGGTTCGAAAAAGCTGCTGGTTTCGGACATCCTAGGGCCTACAGGGAATTAGGCGCTTGGGCTCTTGAAGGAGTGAGTGAGCCTCAAGATCTGGAGGAAGCTTTTAGATGGTTCACGAAATCTGCCGAAGCTGGTTATGCTGATGGACAGGCCATGTTAGGTGATCGATACTTCAATGGTGAGGGGACAGCTCAGAGTGATGAACAGGCTGCAGTCTGGTATCGAAAGGCTGCGGATCAAGGCCATGCCGGGGCCATGATGATGATGGGGAATATGTCGGAATTTGGACAGGGCGTTGAACTCAATTTGGAGGAAGCGGCCTCATGGTCCCTCAAGGCGGCTGAGGTGGGGGAGCCTACTGCAATGGTCCGTCTTGGAGAATTGTATATGGAGGGTATAGGAGTTTCTCAAGATGTGAATCTTGCCCAGCACTGGTTTCTCCAAGCTGGGGATGCTGGCGATTTGGGTGGATATCGAAATCTAGGATTCTTGCATTTGAATGGGCAAGGTGTGTCCCAAAATGACCAAGAGGCATTCAGGTGGTTTCTGAAAGCTGCTGAAGCCGGTGATCCATCCTCTCAAATATTGGTCGGTGCGTTCTATCTCGAAGGACAAGGTATCACGCAGGATTTAGAAAAAGGATTGTCTTGGTATCGGAAAGCTGTAAGTGCAAAATTTCCAGGGGCTCAATATGCCCTTGGGCTCTTATATCGGGATGGCTTGGGGGTTGAGCAAGATACTCAGGAGGCGTTGCAATTGTTAGAGGCCGCTGCTGCACAGCACTACCCTGATGCGTTGGTCGCCTTAGGACATACATATTTTCACGGGTTGGGTGTCGATCAAAGTTTTGAAAAAGCCAAGCACTACTATGAAAAGGCTGCTTCTCTTGATGAGCCTGAAGCTATCAATAGACTTGGGATTATGTACCAACATGGTCAAGGGGTTGCAGTGAATTTAGATACGGCCCTTTCTTTGTATGAAAAGGCTGCGGAGATGGAAGAGCCTTATGCCATGAATAATCTTGGTTGGGCCTATTTTCGAGGGATTGGTGTGGAGCAAGATCTTGAACAGGCCAGGGTCTGGTTTGAAAAAAGCGCTCAACATGGCATTTTGATTGCTTTCAAAAACCTAGGTGGCATGTATCTTGAGGGTGAGGGTGAGTTTAAGAATGATACGAAAGCCCTATCCTGGGTCTTGCAAGCGGCAGAGGCTGGGGATTCTGAATCTCAAATATTACTAGGGGCATTATATCGGGAGGGGCGAGGCACGTCTCAAGACATTGAAATGGGTATCGCCTGGTATCAGAAAGCTGTCGATGAGAATAATCCTAGAGCCCAATGTGCCCTTGGGCTTTTATATCGTGATGGGATTGGAGTGAAGAAGGATGTGAATATGGGGCTGCGGTTATTGGAGGAGGCTGCTCAACAGGAACTTCCAGTGGCGTATTCAGAGTTAGGGAATACCTTCTATCATGCACTGGGGGTTCCCCAAAACTACCAAAAAGCCAAGATGTATTATGAAACCGCGGTTTCGCTTCACGACCCTAAGGCGATGAATAATCTTGGTCTCATGTATGAACATGGATACGGAGGCCCTGTCGAAATCCTTTTAGCCTTTTCCATGTATGAGAAAGCTGCTCAAAAAGGTGTTCCGAGTGCCATGGTCAATCTTGGATCGTTTTATCATCGAGGAAAGGGCGTAACTCAAAATTTTGACCGGGCAAAGGAGTGGTATGCGAAAGGCTCCCAACACAATCACCCTGGCGCGTTTTTGAATTTGGGTCAGATGTATTTTAATGGCGAGGGCTTTTCTCAGGATGATACTAAAGCCTTAGAACTTTTTGTTAAGGCTGCCGAAATGGGCGATGTCGGTGCCCAAGTATGGGTCGGAGATTTGCATCTCATGGGGCGAGGAACGAATAAAGATCCGAGCCTGGCGGCAAAATGGTACGAGAAGGCCGTGGATCAAAAAAGCTCGTGGGGACGAATTAAGTTGGGACAATTATATCTTGATGGTGTTGGCGTTCAAAAAGATGAAGACTGGGCACTCATTTTATTTCAACAAGCTGTGGGAGATAAGCTTCCCGCCGCCTTTACGAATTTAGGAATCATGTATGAAAACGGGTATGGCGTGTCTGAAAATATTCCGATGGCCTTGACCTTGTACCGTCGAGCCGCTGCGTTGGATGAACCTGATGCGATGAATAATTTGGGTGTGTTGTATGCGACCGGAAAAGGGGTGTCTCAGGATTATCCGAAAGCGATTGATTGGTATCGAAAAGCGGCCGAGTTAGGATCCACCAGCGCAATGGTGAGTTTAGGAATACGGTATTCTCTCGGAGAAGGCGTGTCTCGGGATTTACTTAAGGCCTATGATTGGTGGATTAAGGCTGCAGAATTAAATGATCCACAGGCCATGGTGAATTTGGCCAATATGTTTAGTCAGGGTGATGAAGCCATTCAAGATTATTCCGTAGCGATAGAATGGTTAGCTCAGGCCTGCGAACTTGAGCGCTCGGATGCGTGTGGGGACCTTGGAGTATTCTATTTTCATGGTCAAGGCGTGGCGCAAAACATGGAAAAAGCCAGAGATATGTTTCTGCAAGCCATACACCTTGATCACAATCCAAATGCGATGACCAATGTGTCTCAACTCTACTGGGATGGAAAAGGCGTCCCCCTAGATTTGGCTATCGCTTTGGCTTGGCAGACTCTAGCTATAGAAAAATTTTCTCCAGGGCCTAGTCGTGATCAGGCCATACAGGTGAAGGAGGATTGGTCTGCCATGCTTTCAGAGGAGGTGAAACTGCGGGCTGACGCCGTATTTATGAAATTGAAAACTTGGTTGGAGACGGGGGCGAGCTTACCTCTCCCTCAGGAGTTATAGTGGAGATGATACAAACTATCAGTTTCTCGAACGTTTTAGTTTTGTCTTTCTTGAACTAGAGCTTTTCTTGCCAATCGGAACCATTTCTTAGCTTGCGCGTTATCCTTTGGCACCCCTAAGCCTTCTTTATACATTTGCCCTAAATTCACGAGGGCTCGAGAAAATCCCTGATCGGCAGCTTTCTGAAACCACTTCACGGCTTCGGCATAATCTTGGGAAACTCCTCGGCCTTCTCTGTACATCATGCCAAGATTGTTTTGCGCATCGGGTTGGTTCTGAGCCACCGCCTTGCGATACCATTCCAGGGCTTTTGAATTATTTTGAAGTATCCCGAGTCCAAATGCGTACATCACGCCCATATTATATTGGGCTAAGGCATGCCCTTGTCGTGCTGCCTTCTGGATCCAGGTGACAGCCTTGTTTTCATCTCTTGGGACTCCGAGGCCTTCTTGGTACATCCAGCCAAGGTCGAATTGCCCATCGGCATTTCCCTGCTCTGCGGCTTTTCGATACCATTTTACAGCTTCTGTGTGGTCCTGGGGCACACCGATGCCTTCTTGATACATGAGTCCTAAATGATCTTGGGCTTCCGCGTGCCCTTGTTCTGCTGCTTTCCGAATCCACAACGTTGCTTTTGCAATATTTTTTTTGACCCCAGTCCCTGACCCGTATAGGTTGCCGAGGGTGAATTGAGCGGTGGCATTTCCTTGGTCGGCTGAGAGCTTGTACCACCTTCGGGCCTCGGTCCAGTCCTGGGGAACACCTTTGCCATCTGCATATAAGGCCCCTAAGTTGAGTTGGGCTTCTGGGAGTCCCTGGCTTGCTGCTTTGCGGTACCACTCGGCAGCGTGTTTATCATCTTGGGGGCCACCTAATCCTATCTGAGAGAAAAACCCTAATTGGTGTTGTGCATGAATCTCACCTTGCTCAGCTGCTCGTTGATACCATTGTATGGCGATGGCTATGTCGTGAGGAACATGGTGTTCATCTTGGTAGACGCTTCCTAGCATATATTGGGCCTTGGCTTCGCCCTGCTCGGCGGCTAATTGGAACCACTTCACCGCCTCTTCTTGATTCTGTTGAACCCCTCGACCTTCGAATAAGGCGATGCCGACATTCTGTTGGGCTGGGGCATGCCCAAGGTCCGCTGCGCGTCGATACCACTGAAAGGCCGTATTACTATTATTGAGCACTCCGTGGCCTTGTTCATACATCCACCCTAAATCATTGAGGGCGATTGCATACCCTTGCTTCGCGGCTAATTGTAGCCATTGTACTGCTTTGCCGAAATCTTTTGGCACTCCACGACCATCGTGATACATCCATGCGAGGTGGGTTTGAGCTTGTGGATCGCCTTGGTTGGCCTGTTCTTGCGTATAGGCGAGTGAGCCAGGCTTGGGTTTGGACTGTTCACTCGAGGCCTTTTCTATTTGTGTGGGGTTTTGATTATGAGATTGTGCGGTTGGTGGAGAGTTCAAAATTTCTGAAGCCTGGGTGCTGGGGGGCGGGAGTTCTGCGGCGCAACCGCCAAGGAGGGTCGACAGGAGGATTCCTAGTCTTATTTGATGGAAAATTTTTATTACGGGTATGTGTTTCATAGACTTCCCTCGTATAATTGAGATCGGTACTAGTTGAGAGTTTCTTTTTCAGTTTGTCGGTATGGACCATGAATCAATTGAGTCGGACGTTGAGTGGCATCTTGGTGATTTTTTGGAAAATGATGGGTTCCTTGACACTTTCCGAAGCCTTCAAGTAAATTTTCTTTTTACCCGTTTTCCTCACCGTTTCCCTTTTCTTTGAATAAGTTAGGGTGGATGTGGTTATCGGGGACCTTCTCAATTTTGTCCTGAACGCGAAGGTCCCTTGGGAATTCCTGACCATGGACTGTGGTACCAATTATTATGACTGATCCATCAAATTTTTATGGTATGCCGCCCAAGCAAGGGCTCTATGATCCTCGTAATGAGAAGGATGGGTGCGGCATTGGGTTTGTGGCCAATATTAAAGGGCACAAATCTCACGATATTGTTCAGCAAGGGCTCGAGGTTCTCAAAAATCTTCATCATCGAGGGGCGCAGGGATGCGATCCGTGTACCGGTGATGGGGCGGGGATTCTCATGCAAATTTCTCATGAGTTTTTCAGCCGAGCGACCAAGGATATTGGCATCACTCTTCCCGAAGCTGGGGGCTACGGCGTGGGTATGGTATTCCTTCCGCAGGATGAGCCGTTACGTCATCAATGCGAAGGGTTGTTCGAAACCATTATTCGTGAAGAAGGCGCAAGGTTTTTAGGTTGGCGTGATGTGCCCGTGAAGTTGGAGCATGTTGGGGATCAAGCCAAGCAGACTCTTCCATATATTCGACAGTTTTTCATTGCTCGCGATATTCTCAATGAAGCGCAATTTGAGCGGAAGCTCTATGTCGTGCGGAAACGCATTGCGCGTGCCATTCGAGAATCCGCGTTGGTCGAGCGTGGCCGAGTATACATTTGCAGCCTTTCGGCCAATACGATTGTCTTCAAGGGCATGCTCTTGCCTGAACAGCTCGGACATTTTTTCTCTGACCTCGAAGATACCAGCATGGTGTCAGCTCTTGCGTTAGTTCATTCGCGGTTTAGCACAAACACGTTTCCGACCTGGACTCTCGCACATCCCTATCGCTATACGGTCCACAATGGTGAGATTAATACGCTTCGTGGGAATGTGAATTGGATGCGAGCCAGGCAGGGTCGATTGGAGTCTGAACTGTTTGGAGAGGATCTCGAAAAGCTCTATCCCATTGTGTACGAAAACCAAAGCGACTCTGCATGTCTGGACAATGCCGTTGAATTTTTGGTCATGGCTGGGCGTTCTCTCCCGCATGCCATGATGATGCTTATTCCTGAGCCGTGGGTGGGAAATCCCCACATGAGTTTAGATCGCCGTGGGTTCTATGAATATCATGCTTCCATGATGGAACCCTGGGACGGACCGGCAGCGGTCGCGTTCACGGATGGCAAACTCATTGGCGCGACACTCGATCGAAATGGGTTGCGGCCTTGCCGGTATCAGGTGACCACCGATGATCTGGTGGTGTTGGCCTCCGAAGCGGGGGTGCTTCCCACCGAGGCGAAAAACATTCGTGAGAAGGGCCGGCTTAAACCTGGGCGGATGTTTTTGGTTGATACCGTGCAAGGGCGAATTATTGACGACGAAGAAATTAAAACTGATATCGCTGGGCGCAAACCCTATCGGTCTTGGCTCACTCAACATCGCGTGTCATTAGACGAGTTGCCAGAGCCGTTGAGTGTGCCGCAGCCTGATCATCAAACTCTTCGGCAGCGTCAACAAGCCTTTGGTGTTACGATTGAAGAATTGAAAATGGTGCTGTCTCCGATGGGAATCAATGGCGAGGAACCCACATCCTCCATGGGGACGGACACGCCGTTAGCCGTGCTTTCGAATCGACCCCAACTGCTTCCCAAGTACTTCAAGCAATTGTTTGCCCAAGTCACGAATCCGCCGATTGATCCGATTCGCGAACAACTGGTGATGTCACTGGTGACCAACATTGGGCCCAAACCTAATCTTATTCAGGAAACGCCGGAAGCCTGTCGTCGGATTAAAGTTCGCCAGCCAATTTTGACGAATGCTGAGTTGCAGAAAATCCGCGAGTTCGAAGATCCCAATTTTGCGAGTAAGACTCTCTCGATGTTGTTCCGGGTGAGCGAGGGGCCGGATGGTTTGGGTTCTGCGGTGGATCAGTTATGTCGTGATGCGTCCAAAGCGATTAAAGAGGGATACAAATTTCTCATTTTAAGCGATCGTGGAATCAATGAAGAATGGGCCCCTATCCCAAGCCTGTTGGCCATATCAGCGGTCCATCATCATTTAGTGCGTGAAGCGACGCGGACGGAAGTAGGATTAATCCTCGAAACCGGCGAGCCACGCGATGTCCACCATTTTGCCTGTTTGATTGGCTACGGTGCTGGCGTGGTGAACCCCTATTTAGTGTTTGAAACCTATGTGGATTTGGAACGTGAGGAATATTTGCCTGAAGGCGTTGATGCGGATACTGCCTCTGGGAAATTTATTAAGGCTATTAATAAGGGTTTGCTCAAGATCTTTTCCAAGATGGGGATTTCCACGGTGCAGTCCTATTGTGGCGCACAAATCTTTGAGGCCATCGGACTGAGCCATGAACTTGTGGATCGGTATTTCACCGGAACGCCTTCTCGGATAGAAGGTATTGGGATGCGGGAGATCGGTGACGAAACCTTACGGCGTCACTCCGTGGCATACGAACCTGCAGCGATCCGGCAACTCGATTTCGGGAGCGAGATTCACTACCGAATCCAAGGTGAACATCATAATTGGAATCCAGAAACCATTTATAAATTGCAGCATGCCACCAAGACGAATGACCCGAAGACCTTCCAAGAGTTTTCTGCGTTGATCAATGATGAAAGTACGCGTCGTTCCAATCTTCGTGGCTTGTTTGATTTTAAATTCGTTCCGGAACCTGTGCCTATTGATGAAGTCGACTCGGTGAAAGATATCGTGAAGCGCTTCACCACCGGGGCCATGTCGTATGGCGCAATTTCCAAGGAATCGCATGAGACTCTGGCGATTGCGATGAACCGCATTGGCGGAAAAAGTAATACCGGCGAAGGCGGGGAAGATGCTGAACGATTCAAACCTTTGCCGAATGGGGATTCCAAAAATTCGTATATCAAGCAAGTGGCCTCTGGGCGATTTGGGGTGACGGCGAATTACTTGGTGCATGCGAAAGAATTGCAAATCAAAATGGCGCAAGGTGCGAAGCCTGGGGAAGGTGGACAACTACCCGGCCATAAAGTCGATGAGGCTATCGCCAATATGCGGTTTTCTACCCCTGGTGTCGGTTTGATCTCGCCGCCTCCGCACCATGATATTTATTCCATTGAAGATTTGGCCCAGCTGATTTTCGATCTGAAAAATTCCAATCCCCAGGCCGAGGTGTCGGTGAAGTTAGTGTCGGAAATAGGCGTGGGCACGGTGGCGGCCGGGGTTTCTAAAGCACATGCGGACAAGGTGTTGATTAGCGGCGATTCTGGTGGGACTGGAGCGTCACCGCTTTCGTCTATTAAATATGCCGGAATTCCCTGGGAACTTGGATTGGCTGAAACGCATCAGACCTTGGTACTCAACGATTTGCGTGGGCGAATTCGCGTCGAGACCGATGGGCAATTAAAAACAGGACGTGATGTCGTGATCGCCGCGTTGCTTGGTGCTGAGGAATTTGGTTTTTCTACGGCCCCGCTGATTGTGGAAGGGTGCATCATGATGCGGAAGTGTCATTTAAATACCTGCCCGGTTGGCGTCGCGACCCAAGACCCTGAATTGCGCAAACGGTTTACTGGGCAACCTGAGCACGTCGTGAATTTCTTCTTTTTTGTTGCCGAGGAAGTGCGCCAACTCATGGCTCAACTTGGCTTTAGAAAATTCACGGACATGATTGGACGTGTTGATAAACTCAAAGTGCAAAAAGCCATGGATCATTGGAAAGCGAAAGGTTTAGATCTTTCGCCCTTGCTGTGGAAACCTGAGGTCGAGCCTCATGTCAAAACGCATTGCCAGGATCGTCAAGACCATGGCCTTGAACATGTGCTTGATAACAAGTTGGTCGAATTATGCCAACCTGCGATCGATAACGGTGAGAAGGTGGTCTGTGATTTCCCGATTCGAAACACCAATCGCACGACCGGGACGATTTTATCTAGTCACATTGCCCGTAAGTATGGTGAGGAAGGATTGCCGCCCGATACCATTACACTCAATTTTAACGGGTCCGCTGGCCAATCATTTGGCGCGTTTGTTTCCCGTGGCATTACCCTCACCCTCGAAGGCGAGTCGAACGATTATCTTGGTAAAGGCCTGTCCGGTGGGAAAATTATTGTGACCCCGCCAAAGGGTTGTACCTTTACACCGGAAGACACCATTTTAATTGGCAACACGTCACTCTATGGGGCGACCAAAGGCGAGTGTTATGTCTATGGTACGGCTGGGGAGCGTTTTGCGGTACGAAATAGTGGTGTGCGTACGGTGATTGAAGGCACTGGCGATCATTGCTGTGAATATATGACCGGAGGCGTCGTGGTGGTCCTTGGAAAAACCGGCAGAAATTTTGCTGCAGGTATGTCCGGTGGTGAAGCCTATGTGATGAACGAGGATGGAAAATTTGAAACACGCTGCAATCTCGGGATGGTGGAATTAGAAAAGGTTGTGGATCCCGATGATATGCACACCTTGAAAACATTGATTGAAGCACATGCGAAATATACGGGAAGTCGAAAGGCGAAGATGATTATGGATTCTTGGCCAAGCATGGTGTCGAAATTCGTGAAAGTGATGCCGATGGATTACAAGCGTGTGTTGGCTGAGCGGAAAGCTGCCGTCAAAAAAGGTGGGCGAGAAATACAAGGGGTTGGCCGTGGGTGATCCTCGAGGGTTTCTCAAGTTTGCTCGTGAGGGCCCAAAGCGTCGAAACGTCGAACTGCGCGTGTTGGATTGGAATGAGGTCTATGAGCCGTTTCCTGAAGATAAGATTCGCAAGCAGGGTGGGCGATGCATGGACTGCGGCGTACCATTTTGCCAGTCCACGAATGGGTGCCCTGTCGTCAATTTGATTCCTGAATGGAATGATCTGGTACATCGTGGCCGATGGAAAGATGCACTCAAGGCGCTTCATTCGACGAATAACTTTCCGGAGTTTACTGGACGCCTGTGTCCGGCTCCGTGCGAATCTTCATGCGTGCTTGGGATCAACGCTGACCCTGTATCGATTCGTGTGGTCGAGTGGAATATTATTGACCGTGGTTTTGATGAAGGCTGGATTGATCCGGTTCTGCCAGTGGTGACAACAGGTAAGACCGTGGCGGTGGTGGGATCAGGACCTGCTGGGCTAGCGGCCGCTCAGCAATTAACTCGGGCTGGACATACTGTGACCGTTTACGAAAAGGCCGACAGGATCGGTGGCTTGCTTCGCTATGGCATTCCAGACTTCAAGATGGAGAAGTGGGTTCTTGATCGACGGTTGGATCAGATGGTGGCTGAAGGCGTGAAGTTTGAGACAAGCGTGAACGTTGGGATCGATGTCACGAGCGAAGCGTTGGCTCAGAAGTTTGATGCTGTCTGCTTAACCCTTGGCGCTGAACAGGCGCGTGATTTGCCGATCCCTGGACGCGAGTTACTCGGTGTCCATTTTGCCATGGAATATCTCACCCAACAAAATAAAACCAATGCAGGCGATAGCCTCGTTGGACAAATCAGTGCAAAAGATAAACGCGTGGTGATTATTGGTGGTGGCGATACGGGGTCTGATTGTTTGGGAACCGCTCATCGTCAAGGGTGCAAAGAAGTTCATCAATTTGAATTGTTGCCGCAGCCTCCATCGGATCGTGCCGAGTCCACACCATGGCCGATGTGGCCCATGCAGCTGCGTACATCACATGCCCATGAAGAGGGTTGTGATCGGCAATGGAGTGTGTCTACGACAAAGTTCACAGGTAAAGATGGGCAGGTCACCAAATTGCACGGGCATCAAGTCGCCTTTGAAGCGGGGAAATTTACACCCGTTGCTGGCACCGAGTTTGAAATGGATGTAGATTTAGTCTTGTTAGCCATGGGCTTTACCGGTCCTGTGAAAAATGGATTGCTAGATAATCTTGGTGTGGAGTATGGCCCGCGAGGCAGTGTCTCGGTGGATGAAAACTTCATGACCAATAAAGATGGTATCTTTGCTGCAGGCGATACCAAACGGGGAGCCTCACTCATTGTTTGGGCTATTGCCGAAGGCCGTAAAGTCGCCTCAGGTGTCGATGCCTATCTTAAAGCCGGACATCGCGCGTCCGGTTCATCTCGGTAATCCTTTCGATCGCACTTTCTTCTTAAATATATTCAACGCAATCGTTTTCTATTTGTCGCGGAAACTGTTTCGTGCTTCCTCTCCATCTTTATGTTCTGAGCTATGGCTACGCTTGGAACGTATTTGCCGCCCCTGTTTACCAAGGCAAGCGCTGAGATGACGGCTAGCAATGCCATCCATCTTCAACGAGAGATGGATGCCAGGTTTTTGGATTCTACTCAGGCTCCTCCGCTGTTGTTATTAGAGACTCCTCCACTCACGTATTTTAGTGTTGGAGATTTGGCCTATTCGGATTTTTTCCTTACTCACGGAGCGGGCGCCATGCGGCTTAGTTTTGGACATCGGGCATGTGTGGACGGTGTGTCGATATTCTGGCCGATGGCGTAGCCAAACGGTGGGAAAATTTTTGGATGAGGTGCTCGCGAGTTTTCCTTTGTCTCGCGTGGTGCAGATTAATATGGCTGGATTAGCGAACCACCCAAACGAGTTGGATTCGAGCGATGACGTTGGTTCCCTCTTGCCTCCTTGGATTGATGCTCATGGGGCAAAGGTGCCACAAGTGCTTTTTGACATGTTGGGTCAAGTGTTGGCTCATCCAGGGCTAACCAATCTCAAAGGCGTGGCGATGGAAGTCGATACAAAACCGATTCCCTTGATTGTCGATGAGTATCGTCGATTTATTGAGAGGTATGGGTGGTGGGAGCGTCAGGAGAGGCGTGACGTGGGATGGCCTGTTGTAGAAACGCGTTCTTTGGCCAGAGAGCCTTCGTCAGCGAGAATGGCTGTTGAGCCATATCAGATCTACGCGCAAGTGGCGAGCGGCCAAGTCGATCGTCAGGCGTTGTCCTTGGTCGGGCAGCTTGCTGATGATGACGGTGGGTTGGAGCGGTATCAGAAACGCTATCTTCCTGATGAAATTTGTGTGTGGGGTGGAGATCTTCGTGAAATGTTTCCTCGAACATGTGAGGGGTTGTGTGATGTCGAGAATGCATTTTCAGAATTTTTCACGTTTTGGTTTCGCGAACCACGAGCTACCAAAACGCCTTTTGATTATTTCTTGGTAAAGATTTATTTGTTCGTCGAATTTATTGAAGGACAATATCCAGAACTTCAGAATACTGCACATCAAGAAGCTGGCCTTCTTCGTGAAGGCTATCAACTTGCGAACAGCCTGTGAGGTAACTTAATCGGGGGGATGGGGGCTGAGGCTTACTGCTCTGCAGGAGGGCTGGTTGGCGCTTGAAGCATGTCCTCGACCGCTCGAATCATTCTCAGCTCTAGGTCAGCCTTCTCAGAATCGCTCACCCCAAGAATCTTCCCGTCTTGCGAAATTTTTTCATAAGCCGCCTTGACTCGTAACGTGGTGGCATCCTGCCCGACTCCATCTAGCACGAGTAGATATTGGTTGCGAAAGCCCGGTAATTCAAGCGAGGCCGAGGCCGAGGTTTTTCGTTCGGTGACAAACACGGCTTTCTGGTCAGTGGCCATTTTTGCCAAGATCGAATATCCATGTTGAAGCAAGGCCTGTTTTGTGGCCTCGATCATTGGAGAAAGACCGACTGAGAAGGTTTGGGCATTGGCCTCGGACGTTTGAGCGGAAATTGATTGACGAAAGAGGTCACGTTGGCGACGTAACCATTGACTGTCATTGGTCAGCTTCCGATTTTCTTTGGCGAGTTCAGTCATTTGTTGGGTGAGGGCTCGTTGTTCAGTGGCGAACCCTTGTCCGGTTTCTTGAGCAGACTTAAGTTTTTGATCTTGCTCCTTCTGTTCTTCCCGTAACTCTTGATTGAGTCGATCAATTTGTCCTTGCAGGACCCGATTGCCTTCTTGCAGGGTAATAAGCATCGATTCCTGTTTAGCCGCGAGCTTTTTGAGTTCGCCATTTTCCTCTTCCAAAAGAGGCGTCCTGTCTTGAGGGCAGCCTTGAAGAATGGGGAATAGGCACAAAATGATCACCAACAACAGAGATTTGGTTAGGCGACCTGTCTGGAAATGGTTGTACGCGGGTAGAGGTGTGGGGGGGGTGAGATTCTTGTTGTTATTCACAGGAGGCTATTACAAAGAATGTTTAAGAATGAGGAGAGGTTGAAAATACTATCTACCCTAGAATTGTAATCTGCTTCGTCTTTTTATGCAAATGGGAATTCTCCAACAGAGATGGGTTGATCATCTCAACGAGGAGAGATACGTTTTGATTTCTCAATTTCCAGAAAGGGAGCTTCATGGCTGAATTGATTCGAAAAACTTTTACGGTTCCACCACTCGGATGTAATTGTTCGATTCTGGGGGATTCAGAAACCAAGCAAGCGATTGTCGTTGATCCCGGCGGTGATGCCACGCGGATTTTAAATGAAGTCGAACGGCTGGGACTGACGATCGTTGGAGTCTACCATACGCACGCGCACTTTGATCATTTCCTAGCTTCAGGAGAAATACGAGCAGCGACACAGGCTCCCCTGGGCATACATGAGGCTGACCTTGAACTCTGGAAAATTCTTGAGGTGCAATGTCGTATGTTTGGAGTGCCGTATGTGAAAGCTCCAGACCCCGATCATTGTATGCGGGATGAAGAGGTATTGTCGTTTGGCACCATTAAGGGGCGGGCGCTTCATACTCCTGGCCATACTCCTGGATCAATGTGTTTCCACTTCCCTCAAGACCAACTGCTTTTATCGGGGGATACTCTCTTTCGAGGTGGAGTCGGTCGAACCGATTTGTGGGGTGGTGATTCTCAGGCCATTCAAGAGTCAATTCGTGAGCGTATATATACCCTCGATGAAATGACGACCGTCATTACCGGTCATGGCGCAGAGACGCAAATTGGATTTGAGCAGCAGTGCAATCCCTTTGTTTCTCGGTGAATGCGTTGTTTCGGGGGATGGGAAAATCAGGGTGTCACGATGACATCTAAATAGGCAGGTATGCTATCCGCCCCTTGGGTATCGGTCACCCGTAGTTTAAATCGAAATAATCGTTCTTCATGAACGAATGGCGCTAAGAATCTGGCTTTTCCCGAGTATGGATCGAGAAGGGAAATCTTACTGCCACGGACCTGAGACCAACGGTATTGGAGTGAAGTGCCTTCAGGGTCGTAGCTTAAGAGTCCATTCAGAATGACTGGTTCACTGGAATAGACCGATTGTGGCTTCCCTGGATTTGGAATGGGGGGCTGGTTGGTTTCAGCCTGCACTTTGACTTGAATTTCCAACTTGGCTTTTTTGTCACGATTATTAACCGTCAGTACAGTACTGCCATTTCCTACAAGACGAAGTAAGCCGTCCTCATTTATCCTCACGACGTTTTCATCCTCAATCACATAGGTGGTTCCCGTACTTTTCATCCGAAGAGATCGAATCGTGCCATCTGAAAATCGGCCCATGACAAGGAGGGGAAGTGTTTTCCCTAGAAAATCCACTTGATCGTATACTCGAGCTGATGCCGCACTTCCAAATCGAAGAGGCTTTTCACTTTCAAAATCTATTTCTCTCAGTTGAGCGTTGGGTTCTACCTGAATGATGATTTCATCAAAAACCGCCCACTTTTCAGTATCCACTTGCCCGGCTTCTAATTGCGCTACAGCCAAGAGCCGATAGGCACCAATGGCAGTTCGTGGAACTTCAATGGTTCCACCAAATGGCGGCTGTTGGTTCGGGCCTGATGTAAGAGCAAGTTTTTCCGCAACTAATTCTTCTAGCATGTCTTCATCTTCGGCATACCAAAAATATTGGACGGCAGTGACTCCGGCGACTTCGCCAATATCGAGATGAATGGAAATTTTTTCGCCTGATACATATGTGCGAGCATGTTGTGGTTCTACCAGAGAAAAGGAAAGTGTCGTAGCGGTACAAACCCAGAAGTTGCAAATGGCAGATAACCACAAGATATTGAAAAATTTTGAATATTTTTTCATCAGAAATGCCAATAATTAGGAATGATCTTAGGATTTCTGATACTACGCGCCACCTCAGCCCTCTGCAAGATGAAAGCTAGAGGTCATTAGACTTCAAATGACTGGCAGGATCCAATTTTATTGTAACTTGAAATGAAGAATTTTGAAGAAACCATCTTGCGTCATGGAATCGCTTATGCTATAAACGACCTTCCCTACGGCAATCTTTGTCGTGGGCGGGCTTTGTGAATTATGAAATGGCCTTGAGGTTTTTTAACAGTTGCTCTTTTATTACTAACGTTCCTTCTATGGGGAGGTAGGCAATGCACAAGGTGCTTCTATCCGTCCTTTTAAGTCTTATCGTTGTTGCGGCAGGGTCCTCTGTCGCGTTTGCGTTGCAGTCCGGTGGAGTCGAAATCGGTGATTTGGAAACCGGGTCTGTCGTGGGTCAACCATTTAAAACCCTGGATGTTGACCTGTCTTTTACCGCCATGGAAATTGGTGGGAAAAAGGTTTGGTATCCGCCGACCGCCTTTGTGAATTTGGTTAATACGGGGACTGGAGGTCGACCTTTAAGCCCAGTTCTCTTAAAGGTAACCAATGGCTTGGATACTGAGCATGGCTTTGATCTTAATGCAGATTCGGCCTTTGCTGCCCCGACTTCCATGCATGTGAAGATTACCTTGAAGCCAGGCGAAACCAAGTACATTGGAATTCCTATTAGTGATCTCACGTATGTAACGGCCAATGCTTTGCTGAACTACAAATGCCAGTTACACGCTGCGCATTTAGGTGGTCAAATGTTGGTTCTTACGAAGTAAGTAGTCTGCATTCAAATAAAAAAGCCCCATTTCCTGTCAGAGGGAAATGGGGCTTTTTTTATATTTATTGGGTTGAAATGCTCTTAGATTTCAGTATCTTTCCCGCAATCAACAGTGGAGCCCAGAGGGATTTTCTGGGCAGCCATCACTTCACCGTTCAGGATAAGAAGTAAAAAACGGTTTTCAATAGGGTTGTCGCCGCTACCTTTTTTTGTCACAAAGGTATTAAGATCTATGACCATTTCATTGGAAGCTTCTTTTTGGGTATTGTTGACAACCCAGTGATAGTGGATCGCTTCTGGAAAAATTTTCGCCACAAATTGGTCGATGGCTGATGGAATGCTTGGAGGTGCAGCTTGAATTGGGCTGGCCAGCAGGGTGGTCAACGTCAAAAAAGAAATAGTGGGGAGTAATCGGTGTTTCATGATGGAGCCTCCTCTCCTCAATGAGGGGATGAGATTGTCAAGGGGCTTATGTGTTGACACCTAAGATGCTTATCGGCCACTCTCTGACGAAATTTGAGTCTTTATCTTAGCATGAAAGATAGAAAAGGGGGTAGGAAAACCATTAGGGAGTGTGCGTGATGGAACGATCTTTTTAGGAAAAATTTAGGAGAAATTGGTTGTTGCTGTGACGAGAATCTATTTCCTATTGGCATTTACACTTTGATGCGTGCCAAACGAGAGAAACCCCTCAATAAAAAGCGAATTATCTTTCTTGCGCTGATGGCGTTACTGTTGATTTCCGGGGCATTGTTATTTAATACCCCTAAGCAATCGGAGATCATCGAGGTACGCTTTCCTTCTGGAGCCAAACTTCAGGCAGAGGTGGCCGATACCCCAGAAGGAAGATACTTTGGCTTGGCCTTTAGGGAAAGTCTTCCTAAAGATGGGGGAATGATTTTTTTGTTTGAAGAGTCTGGTCTCCATAAAGTCTTGACCGGCGGGTTCCAGTTTCCTATTGATTTGATATGGGTCGATGAAAGTAAACAAATTGTTCATATCGAGGAGGGGGTTCAGCCATGCATGGAAGATCCTTGTCCATGGCATGGACCTCCACCGGAAAATGCGCGATATGTCATTGAGACAAATGTAGGCTTTGTGCAGAGGGCAGAGGCTGTTGTAGGCACAGATTTAATCTTTGCCTTACGCATGTGATGGGGTACAGTACAAGTGGCGTGGAAGCTGGTGATCTGCTGGGTATAGATTGCTTGAAAAGGTGTAGGCGTTTCTCATGAATTCAAAATCCTTGGATGACTTTATTGCCGTTGGCAAAGTGGATGATATTCCCGATGGCACCTCGTGCTTGGTGAAAGCCGGGGGGAAAAACATTGCCTTATTTAATGTTTCTGGGAAGTTTTTTGCGATCAATAATATCTGTCCCCATGAAGGTGGTCCCTTGGTGAAAGGGAAACTCAAAGGGTTCGTGGTCGGTTGTCCGTGGCATGATCTCAAATTTGATGTGCGAAGTGGTTTTGGTACTGATGGCGGTGGGTATTGCGTGGCCAGTTACGACGTGCGGATTAAAGGTGACGAGGTGTTGGTCAGTTCGCGATGCCGTGATTATTGATGTCGGTGGCATGACCAATGAAGGCATGTACAAGCAATGATGGTTTGATGACCCAAGTGAAATAATCTCACTTTCCACAACGTTAATCTCTCACACTCAAATGCAGGACATAACTAAATGGTTGAAGAAGGATCTGATCTCAAAACAATCGTCGCCAAACAAGGAAGTCCCTTTACCATCAATTTGTGGGAAGATCGAACGCGGGGTGAGCAATGGGTTCCGTCGTATGATTCATCCGAGTTTGTTATGACCGGAGACGATTTCTTGCGTACGACAAGTAATAATGCTGTGGATTCCGGCAGGCGACAGTTTGAATTTGAGGCTCTTCAGTCTGGCTCCCATCGTTTGGAGTTTCATAAGCGGATGGCATGGAAATTTACTGCTGAAGCCCGACGAATATTTCTCGTTGATGTTCAAGAAGCCCAAGCCTAGTTTGTTATATTGATATGCCCAATATTGCCTATGTGAACGGACGGTTTCTTCCTCTTGAGGAAGCCACGGTTTCGATTGAAGATCGTGGTTTTCAGTTTGGGGATGGGGTCTATGAAGTTATTCGTGTTTATGGCGGACTCCCCTTTCGCCTTCCTGAACATCTCTCTCGCCTTGTCCAAAGCATGCAGGCCGTATCTATCTCCCCTTTCCTCGATCATGAAAAATGGGATGCGATTATTCGTGAAGGACTTCAGCGAAGTACCTATCTTGAATGTAAGGTGTATATCCAAGTCACTCGTGGAGTGGCTCCGCGAGACCATCTGTTCCCAGAGGTTTCCAATCCTACTCTTGTCATGACTTTCCGAGAGATGGCGGACCTTCCTCGGCACCTGGTGGAGCAAGGTGTTGCTGTCGTCACGCGCCCTGACCTTCGTTGGGCACGGTGTTCCATTAAAAGTTTAAATCTACTGCCAAATCTCTTAGCTAAGCAGGAAGCGAATCAAGCTGGTGCCTTTGAAGCTATTTTGATTAAAGATGGCTTGGTTACAGAGGGAACCTCCAGTAATGTGGTCTTGGTCAAGGGAAGCGCATTATTGACTCCACCCCTCAGTGATCAATTATTGGCAGGAGTGACAAGGCAAGCAGTGCTGGAGTTAGCCAAGAGCAATGGTATAGGTGTGGAAGAACGAGCTGTTCGTGAAGAAGAATTAGGGCAGGCGGATGAGTTGTTTTTGATCGGAACAACTATTGAGGTGCTGTCAATTTCCACCCTCAATGGGAAATCGGTAGGAATCAAGGCTCCAGGTGAAATGACGATCAGGCTTCGTGAAAAGTTTCATGATCTGGTTTATCGCAAGCTCTAAGTTGGAGCTAAGTGGGAGGAGAAATCCCACAAATTCTGTAATTTGTCCAATGAATTCTCTTAAAGATTATCTCTAAGGCCAAGAACTCTTGACACTTCCAGGTAGTTTTCAGTAATTTTTCGCTCTCCCAATTTACGGGTGTTGTGCGGTTATGTTCTGTTGATGGTTCTATCAAATATCTTCCTCTGCGTAGATTGTGTTCATTTTTAAGGAGGCCGGTCCATGTTTCAATTCAAACGTCATTCTATGAAGCAACGTGTGTCCCTTACTTTGGGAAGCATGCTTGCCCTGTCGTTCCTCTTCCTTCCCTTCACTGGAGTTTTTGCAGAAACTCAAGAATCTGAGGGCATGGTTCACAAAACGTGGATGAATCATCAAACTCCGGAATGGGCCGAGCGCCTCAAAGGGCAGACTATTATTGAAAATGCCAAAGAAGGCCGTGCTGAGCGCTCTGCGCTTGTTGAAAAACAGCATGAACGTTTGATGAAGCAAATGAAAAAAGAATCTTCCGGGTCAGATGACGGTGGGTTCAATGGCATGTCTATGATGCATCAGTATGGGGCTGGCAAAGGAAATTACCTGCTTCAGTCTGATGGTGACATTGAACCGGTTTCCATGGGCGGCGGTGGAAAATGTCCATCGACGGCTTCAGTGAAACACTATGACGTGTCCGCCATCAATGTGGAAATTACTTTGAATCAATGGCTGGATTACTATCCAGGGTACATGTATGTGCTGACGGACAATATTGACAATGTTCGTGAGGAAGAAGCGAAGAATGCTGAAGCCCGCGAAGAAGAAGGTCACCATAATCCTGGTGGGGTGAAGAATGGAATTCAAGGTCAATACATTCAACCATTGGTGATTCGTGGCAACCAAGGGGATTGCCTCAAAGTCACTCTTCGCAATGCATTAGAATTCGGCGAAGATGTGAGCCTTCACATTAATGGTTCTAGCATGGTCGTGAGCAAAACTGGTCAACCAGCCACCACGACCAATCCTGATTCCGTGGCCTCTGGCGCTCAAGAAGATTGCGAAAAAGATTGTGATCCAAAACCTGTAGAATTGGAATGGTATATTCACCCAGACACCCAAGAGGGTGGTCGCCAATTCCATAGCTATAGTAATGATCGTGAACTCACGGTGATGGGATTGTTTGGGGTGTTTGTGGTCGAACCCGCAGGTTCAAAATACCTCGATCCTCTTGGAACAGGGGCAGCCACAGATTTTCCAAGTGGATGGCAAGCCATGATTCAAAATGGTATGGGCCCAGATTTTCGTGAATTCGTGTTGATTTATCACGAGGTTGGTGATGAAGCCTTCCGTCCGGTGAACAAACACGGTGACTTCCTTCCGCAACGTGATCCCTTAACGGATGCGTATCGACCAGGTGCCAGAGCGCTGAACTATCGAAGCGAACCCTTTGGCATCAACAACATGCATGTTCAGCATGAATACTTTGGATTCGAAGATGAATCGATGGCCTATAGTTCGTACACCTTCGGAGATGCAGGCCCAACGATCCCCCGAAGTTATTTAGGGGATCCAGCGAAGTTTCGGTTGGTGCATGGCGGGTCCGAAGTGTTCCATTCTCATCATCCGCATGGTGGAGCCATTCGTTGGGCTCGGAGCCCTCGTGCGATTGACGAAATGCCAATGTGGCATAAAGGTCAAAATGGTCCTTTGAAATACCCATTGATTCGGGCCAAAACTGACCGCGTTGATGTGGAGGTGATTGGGCCGTCAGAAGCTTTAGACCTTGAAACGGAATGCGGTTCTGGTCTGTGTCAACATCTTGCTGGAGACTTTCTCTTTCATTGCCATGTTGCGCACCATTATGTGGCAGGAATGTGGGGGTACTGGCGTGTGTACAACACGATTCAAGTTCCCGGTGTGAAAAATGATGTGATGGCACCTCTTCGTGAGTTGCCAGATCGTGTGGGACGTATTCCAAAACCCGTCACCTCAGATCAGTTAGTCGGGACGACCGTCGATTGGTTTGGCAAAAAGTTCAATATTGTTGAGAAAGGTATCAAGTCGGTTTGGGATACTAATCCAGCCACGATCAATATTTATGACTGGGTAGAAATGCAATTGCCTACTCGTGGTCTCCCTGGTCATACGGAAGACGAGATTGGTCAGTTAAAATCCTATGATGCCACTGTGTTGGATTGGACTTGGGCCGGCAATCGTGCGATGAGCGAAAAAGAAGGCACCACGGTAAATCCAAAATACCATCCTGAATGGCAAGGGTATGAAGCCGGAAAGCGTCGGTCTATTTGGTTTGAGCCAGCATCTGGGAAAGTGGCTTGGCCTTGGCTGACCCCACATTTTGGAAAGAGAAATCCATTCTCTCCTGATAGAAACCCAGCTCCATGGTTGGAAATGATTCACTTGGATGACGATGGTCAACCTTCCGTGGAGCCAGCCAAGCCAGGGGAAAATGGCCGTTGGAGCCTTTGCCCAGATCGCGCAGGCTCTCAGAAATATAATGTCCACTTTATTAAACTTCCGATTGAATTGTCCGCAGCCCAAGGTGATCAACCAGCTGTGGTTGACCCCAATGGGTTGTTGTATGTGTCTCATGATGAAGAAGAAGCCATTCGGAACAATAATGATTTGAAGGTGCCGTTGGTGTTCCGTTCTAATATTTATGATTGCATGGATTGGATTCTCACCAGCGAATGGCTGGATGATGATTTTACGAATTTCCAGTCTTCAAAAATCAATACGCACTTCCATTTTGTGCAATTTGACAATCAAGCCTCTGATGGCGTGATTTCAGGTTTTTCATATGACCAATCGATGCGGCCTTTTACGCAATTTGACAAGTCGTCTGATAAAGGGTTGCCAGTTCCAATGAATGCCAAATTGACGAAACCTTCCCGCAAGGGTGACCGAACCATTCATGTGACGAATTCCGGCCAATACCATGTCGGAACCGTGCTCTTGGTTGGTGCGGATAACGTCAAAGGCAACGAAGTGATGCGAATTGTGTCCATTGATGGTGCAGGAAATGCTGGTGGATCAGCCACTGCTCCTAGCAGCGCCGGTGGAGACTATGTGGTCCGACCTGGAGACACACTGGGAGAGATCGCCGGTTCTCATGGAACGACCGTAGAAGCCTTGCAATCGGTCAATGGTCTCTCAAATGTTAATCTCATTCATGTTGGGCAGAAGTTACAAATCCCAGGTTCCGGTGGTAGTGGCCATGGCGAACCCATGCCAGCCGTTGGAGGGCCTGGTACTATTACCTTTAAAAAGCCATTAAAACATGACCATCCTATTGGCGATATCGTAACGGTGGAATTTGTTCGTCAACGTTTTTGGGTGGATGCGGACGTGGGGTCAGTATTTTGTCATGACCATGCGTTTGGTGGAACCACATGGCCACATGGTGCCGTGTGTACCTTTATCATCGAACCATTTGGATCGACGTGGCATGACCCGATTACCGGTGAAGCCAAGCGAACCGGTCCTGTGATGGATATTCATACCATCGAACCTGTTGGCTATGGAATAAGCGGAAGTTTCCGTGAGTTGATGGTGCAAATCATGGATACCGTTCCTCATACGGTCAACGTGGTCACGGCCGGAAATCCTCCTGGTCAGCCAATTGAAGTGGCGTTGGAAGCGGGCCGTACCGTGTCCTTCCAAATGCCGCCAAACGAACTCATTAAAATGACGCCAATGCCGTTTCTTAATGGAGGAACGCATACCACGGGTGGTGCCATTAATTTCCGGGCAGAACCCTTCGCGCAACGGTTAGCGAATAACCCAGAAACCTCGCAGATTTTTAGTAGCATCACTCATGGTGATCCAAGTACGGCAATGATACGTGCGTATTTGGGCGATGCGATTGTCTTTAGGTTGGTTGACGTGACCATGAATGAAAGTAACGTCTTTACCATTTCTGGTCATAACTTCCTGACTGAGCGGTATGCTGGTGATGCGAATCGAAAGAATTCTATTCACATTGGTATTGCCGAACGCTATGACTTGGCGGTGGCTCAGGCCGGTGGCCCGAGACTGCAACCTGGTGACTACATGTACTTCAATGGCCGAAGTTCAAAGTTATCTGAAGGGTCATGGGGTGTGATTCGGGTGTTGGACAAAATAGTCCCTGATCTTAAACCTTTACCTAATGCCGCATATGGAGCCCAGGGGTTAAAGAAGCCTTTGCCCATTTGCCCAGCAGATGCTCCAGTGAAGAATTTCAATGTGGTGTCGATGGACTTCCCAGAAATGGCGTTTAATCCAAATGTGGAAGAAGCCATTGAAGTCGATTTTGAACGAAAGATTGAAGTCCGAAATCCAGATGCCAAAATTTATGTTCTGGAAGAGGAGGTGGCGAAAGTCTCTGGGGAATTCCAACCCATGCCTCTGACCTTACGGGCTAATGTTGGCGATTGTATTAAGGTGAATCTCACCAACAAAATGAAAGAAAGCCGTGCATCATTCTCAGCCTTTAGCTTGGCGTTTGATCCAAAGGATTCCCAAGGTGTCAACCTTGGAAATAATCCTGGAGATCAGACCATTGCTCCAGGCGAGAGTAAAACCTATACCTATTATGCGGATCCATTTTTTGGTGAAACGCAATCTCTCGTGTGGGATTGGGGTAATGTCGCCATGAATCCTCGTAATGGTTTGTTTGGTGGTATTGTCATCGGTCCAAAGGGTTCACAATACCGTGATCCAAAAACCGGTGCGGATATTTCGTTAAAGAATAGCTGGACAGCTGATGTCATCGTTGATCGGACGGTGCCGGGTAACGCACATCGCGCGAATTATCGTGACGTGGCCCTATTCTTCCAAGAGGAAGATAATATTATTGGAACCAGCTTTATGCCCTATGTGCAGAACGTGGCAGGTCTCATTGGGATTAATTATCGGAATGAACCCTACCTGTACCGTGAAGAACAAGGGTGTTCATTGGGTAAGATGTTCCAACCATGTAACGTGGATGACCCCGCTGATCCCGCGACGCCACTCATTGAGGCGCATGCCGGCGATCCAGTTCGGATCCATGTGTTTGGTGCCAGCAATGAACAAAATGGAATGTTTACCCTCGAAAAGCATGAGTGGCCGATTGAACCATTTATGCGTGGGGCTGACCAAATCAGCGTTGTCGAGTTTGCTGGGTCTGAGGGGATTGATGTGTTTGTCTCTTCAGCGGGTGGTCCATATGCCATGAAGGGGGATTATGTGTATAGCAATGCCCGCTTACCATATTCTCAATCTGGTCAATGGGGCTACTTCCGCGTTCTGCCAAAGAACGACCAGAGAATTCTTCCGCTTGGTGGGGCGGCTCCTGGAGCCAAAGAAGCACAGGTGCCTCAGTCTTCAGAAGGTAGCGTTCGACCAATTTCGTTCAAGTAGCGATTATCGGTACGTTATCGAATGAGAATGACGGGGAAGCCGAGCTTCGGCTTCCCCGTTTTTTTTTGAAGAGTATCATTCGGCATTCGTTCCTCGTATAGTAAAAAGGAGCGGATAGAGAGAAGTAAGCAACAAGGGAAGAACCTTGAGATGGAGGAATTCATGAAGCGTTGGACATTGGCGTTGGTGGTTGGCATGTGGGTGATGGCATTGGCCTTGCCAAGTTTTTCCTATGAGGAAATAGCTGTCACGAATGGAGGAACCATTCAAGGGAAAGTGACGATTACCGGAAACACGCCAAGACCGATGGCTTTCAATCTGGTGACAATTCCTGATGCTGTCTATTGCGGAAGAATCTCAACTGGCACAGGTTGGCGAATTGTGGAAGATTTTATTATTGGGGAGGGTGGCAGTCTAAAGGATGTTGTCGTGATGTTGGACGACATTAAAAAAGGGAAGTCGTTTGATTTACCAAAAGTTAGAGTTGATGCCATTGATTGCGACTTTCTTCCTTTCGTTAATGTACTCAAAGACAAAGAGGAAATTACTGTCATCAATATGGATCCCATTGAACATGATATTCAAGGATACGAAACTGCCAGAGAGCGGGGAGCGAGAATATTGTTTAATCGGCCCCTACCAATGAACCCATTTCATAGAGTATTGGGCATGTTGAATAGCCACAAGCATATGGCCGGAACGCCCATGATCGAAAAAATTCATCTTCGGAAAGGCCGAAATATCTTTGTGATGCAATGTGGATTTCATCCCTATATGTTTTCATGGGGAGTTGTCGTGAAAAACCCTTACTATGCCATTACCAAAGAAGATGGCCAGTTTGAAATATCCGATATTCCTCCAGGACAATATACGTTAAAGGTTTGGCATGCGGGTACGAAACAATATCTTGAACGACAGGTGACCGTGACTTCCAATCGCACCCTTACCGAGAATTTTGAATACGTTGCTAACCCTGGTCGTCGAAGCGTCCATGAAATTAGTGAAAATCCGCGGTTTGGATTGGAATTGCTTGGTGAAGGTGTGGAAGTTATTCCTTCGCTTCGTTTGCAAAAATTCTAAGGGGAGTATCTTTTGATAATTCGCTTCCTTTGTTTCTTGTTCATAGGAGCCATGTATCTGTTGCCGGTATCGGCGTGGGCATATGAAGTGACGGAGGTCGAACAGGGTGGGGCGATCCAAGGAACCGTGACCCTTTCCGGTGAAGTGCCCGATCCCAAGGCCTATAATTTGGTGACCTTCCCGGATCCAGAATATTGTGGGCGGATTTCAAATGGCACTGGGTGGCGGCTGCTCCACGATTTTTTTGTGAATGAAAAGAACCAAGTGAAAGATGTCGTCGTGGTGTTAGAGGGGGTGAAAGCGGGAAAGGTATTCTCCCTTTCAGTGCCAAGAATCGAAGCGAAGGATTGTAAGTTTTTACCCTTTACTACAGTGGTTCGCAGTGGGCATGGTGTTGAAGTCGTCAATATGGATCCCGTGATGCATGATATTCAAGCCTATGAAACATCCGTGGTCACTGGAACGAGAGTCCTCTTTAATTCGCCCTTGCCATTTAATCAACGACATCATCGAGGCAATCTTCATGCCATGCATGATCATAATCCTGGTGTCTCCTTGGTTCGTCAATTTCAACTGAGTAAGAAACGTCATACGTTTGTGATGCAATGCGGTTTCCATGCGTTCATGGAAAGTTGGGCCATTGCGGTGGATAATCCTTATTATGTGATGACTGATGAACAAGGACACTTTTCCATTGATAATATTCCCCCTGGAACCTATGCCCTTCGCGCTTGGCATCCAGGCATTAAGCCCGAGATCAAGCAACAGGTCACGATTAAACCCAACCAGGAATTGGTGGTGAATTTTACGTTGCCGTCACCGGGGCGTAAAAAAACAGCACTCACGGTTCGGACGCCTCCTCGATTTACCCCTGCCGCATTGGGGCGTGAATTTACTATTGAACCAATTCTTGAGCAACAATAAGTGATGTGTTTTCTTCGGCCCCGTAGAAAAATTCCGGGGTGCGCATCTATCCTCTCCTGGCTGTGTTTAGTGGCATCGTTTCTTGCTGTGGATGTGGGATTCAATTCAGCTTGGGCTGCCGCGTCTTTTATCCCTGACTCTCCCTCATCGCTAGAGTTTTCTGCTCGACTGACCTGGCGGACTGGGAAACATTCCTCGAAAGCTCAATTGTTTGTGAAGGGTGATCGCTATCGCATTGAACACCTGGGCGGCATAAAAACTGACCTGGGCTATGCCACCATTACCATTGTTCGGCTTGACCAAGGCCAGGTATGGTACGTGCTCTCTCAACAACGGTTAGTGGTCGCCGTCCCGCTGACAACAGATGATGTGTTGCCTTTGACTGTTCGCCTTGAGGGTGAGGTGTCTCGATCTTTGATTGGCGATGCCATGGTAGGAGAGAATGAGGCGACATTGTATGATGTGGAGGTCAATCGCAATGGGCATCAGGAACGGTATTATGAATGGGTCGATGAACCCCGGCAATTGTTGTTAAAGTTAGTCAGTCAGGACAGAAATTGGTCAGTGGAATATGAGCGGGTGGTTCAATCACCACAACCCGAATATTTTTTCGAACCCCCGTTGGGGTATAGAACTATCGAAGCCTCCGAGATACAAGCGGAGAAAGGGTAATGACATAATGAAGTCAGCGAGGTTAATCGGAATAGTGATGGTTTTCAGCCTCTGCACGTTTCCTCTTGCGGGGGGGGCTCATGCGAAGGCTGAATCCTCCCTGAGTCAGGCGACCGAAGCCTTTACGCAAGGCGATTTTCCTAAAGCCTTAGCGTTGGTTGAGCCCCTAGTGAAAGAGTCTCCTGGCGCGCGCGACAGCTCCCGACTCAAAATGTTGAGCTTGGTTCGTATGGGGAAGACCAAAGATGGGGTTGAGGCCTTTGATCAGTTCGTCAAAGCAGCTAGTCGCAATGATGAGCCGTTACTTCGCGAGTTGGCGATTCAGAGCATCTTGCTCTTTCGATCAGATATGCGGGAACAAGTCAGAGGTTCGGCGTATTCTGCTTTGAAAGAGATTCAATCCCCAGAAGCCCTTCCCTATTATCAGGATGGCTTGAGTGATGGATCTGGCATGATCCGAGTCCTCGTGGCCGAAGGCATGGGAATATTTCCTGCGGGACGGAAGATGGAAGCCTTCCGAGGAGCCTTGAATGATCAAGCAGGGTTAGTGCAGGTGACGGTATTAAATGCCTTCGGGCGTTCGGGCGATACGTCCACGATTCCGCTCATCATGCCCTTTCTGACCGATAAGCAAGAAGCGGTGCAGGTTGCTGCAGCGGCCGCGCTGTATCGTCTGGGCCAAAAGGAGCAATGGGAACGAGTGGTCCAGGCCACGAATGTCAAAGAAGGATATGAGCGTGGCTCGGCCTTACGTATGGTTGGGGAAATCGGAGATTCCCGAGGGTTGCCTCTCCTGGAGTTGGGGCTACGAGATAAACAGCCATCGATTCGCGCTGCGGCTGTCGCCTCACTGGGAAAACTCGGATTGCCGGAAGGGGTGCCATTGGTGATTGGGGCGTTGTCTGACCCCGTGCCTGCGGTGCGGAGTGTGGCTGCGGTGACGCTGGGAACATTGAAGGCCGAGGATGCAATTCCTGCGTTGACAGCAGCCTTGCGCGATAAGAACATGGGGGTCAAAGCTGCGGCCATTGCGGGTCTTCTCCAGCTCAACAGCCCATTTGGCATTGTGCGGAATACGGTTCGGGAATTAATTGGGGAGCAAAATCCTGGAATACGTTCTTCGGCGGCCAAGGCTCTGGCCCATGGGCGTGTTCAAGATGTGGGCGGCACCCTACAATTGTTGCTGAATGACCCCGTGCCCAAACCTCGAATCTCTGCCGCGAGATCTCTCGGTCGTGTGGCGGGACGAGAAGCCATTCCTCACCTGAAAAATCTTTTGAAAGATCCAAACGAATCTCTCCGTGCTACCGCTGCCGGAGCTATAGCGAGGATCCTTTCAACGCCACCTCAAACGTAACCCTCTGTGAGAATCCTGTGGCCACGCCTCTAGCAACCTTGTCATTTTTAGATCGTAGGAAAGCGATCTATTTCGCCCTCTGTGTCTTCTCCCTCGCTCTTCAGCTTTCCCCACACTCTCTATTGGCTCTCGATAAACAGGTAATTTCTGATGTGCCTGCTACGGACTCCACCATTCGGTGGGTGGACTGGGAGGCTTCCGCGTTTGATCGTGCGAAGGACGAAGATAAACTGATTTTGTTGGATTTGACGGCGATCTGGTGCCATGCGTGCCATGTGATGGATGAGACGACCTATGTGAATCCTCAAGTGGTGGAGTTATTGAATTCGGCGTTTATTCCAGTACGTGTGGAAACCGATCAACGTCCGGATATCGAGGCTCGATATAAACAGGGGGGGTGGCCAACGACCAGTATCTTGTTGCCATCCGGGGAAATATTGTTTCAAGCCAATTCCCTATCCCCCGAAGAGCTGCTCGTTGCCTTGCAGGAAACTGAAGTCCTGTATCGAGAAAACAAAGATGATTTTCTTGAGAGGGCGGCAGCTGTCTGGGAAAAGGTGAATGCCGCGAAACAATCTCAAGTTCGTGGTGAAGGCTTGATTCATCAGGAACAGGCGGATCAGATGCTGTTGGTGATGAAACAAAGTTTTGATCAAGTATATGGCGGGTTTCACAACGCCCCGAAATTCTTTGAACCGGGAGCCATCAGCTTTGCTTTGGAGATGAACTTTTGGCGGCAAGATTCTGAGGCCAAGCACATGGCCTTGTTGACGTTGGATCAACAGCTACAATTAATGGATCCCGTCTGGGGAGGATTCTATCGGTATGCGGAAGCTGCCGATTGGACCTCTCCTCATTATGAGAAGATGCTGCCCGTACAAGCTCAGAATTTGTTGAACTACCTTGAGGCCTACCAATTAACGAAGGCCCCACGGTATCGGGAGGCGGCTCATCAGACCATTCAGTATGTGACTCGTTTTTTAGCTGACCGAGAACGAGGAGGATTTTTTGCCAGTCAAGATGCCGATGTCAGAGGAGAAGGTTCGCATGGCTTTGTTTCTGGAGAAACGTATTTCAAATTGAATGAAGCACAACGTCTAGCGATTGGTCTTCCCTATCTCGATCGTTCTATATACACCGGATGGAATGGATTGATGGTTAAAAGTTTCTTGAAAGCGTCCCAAGTGTTTGGAACTCCTCAGCTTCGAGAATTTGCACTTAAAACGCTCATTCGGTTGTTTGATGAGCGGTATCGACCAGGGAGAGGCCTGGCTCACACGAGGCAGGATGGAAGCCCACAAGAATTTCTGCTCCTCGAAGATCAGGTCTGGTTTGCGGATGCGATGATTGAGGCATATGTGACCACAGGTTTGTCGGTGTACCGAGACAGAGCTGAGCGGATTATCCTTGATGTGATTGGCCAGCTTGAAGATCAGCAAGGTGGGGGATTTTTTGATCGACCCGAAAATGCTGCATCGCGTGGGCTATTAAAATTTCCTTACAAGGATGTGAAAGCCAATGCGTCGCTAGCTCTGGTATTATCTGATTTATTTTATGTCACTCAGAATGAGACGTACCGGAATTTGGCAAAGCAGGTTTTGCAATATGTGATGGGACGCTTGGGTTCATTACCTGTGGGGATTGTCGGCTTGGCAATCAATCGGCACCTCCAATATCCGGTGCATATTGTGGTGGTCGGAGAAAAAGGTGAACAGACAGCACTGAAACTTTTTCATCGAGCTCTCCAGCTTTATGTGCCTGGAAAGGTGGTCAGGTTTTTAGATCCAGAGGTTGATCAACTGTCTATCGGTGAAGTGACTTTCCCGCGCACCAAGGTTTCTCAGGCTTATGTGTGCACCGACACGCTTTGTTCCAGCCCAATATCAAACGCGGAGGCCTTAAGTGATCATCTCGATGAGGTGATGGTGGGGATATTGGAATCGGCCAAGCCATTTCCTGGAAAATTGGGTAGGCCATCGTCGTAATCGAAAAATGCTCAAAATCAAAAAAAGGTCAACCAAATAAGTCACTTAGAGAATGTTGACTTGACACTAAAATTACATCTTGTTATAAAAAAAGTAGGTAGTTTGAGGAATATTTGATTACATTCCAGCCCGTGTCAGTGAGATGGATGTGAGACGGCGAGGGAGTCAACAGCCGTTAGGTTTAATACCCCCCCAAAAAGACAACTTTTATTTTCAACGAGGAGGAAAGATCATGAGAAATCGTCAATCCCTAACTGTGTCCCTGTTACTAGGTGGAATGCTGATTGCCATTCCATTGGTAGCCCAAGCAGGTGGAACAATCAAAGGCAAAGTTACCTATTCTGGCAAGGCTATCCCTGCCAAAGAATTTGCCTTTTCCAAGTTTCCTAATATCGAATTTTGCAAAAAAAATCCCAGCAAAAAAGGCGATGATACTCGTTTACTGAAAGAAGTTGAAGTGGATGGAAGCAAAGGGCTGAAAAATGCCGTCGTGTCTGTTCGTGGCATTGAGGATAAAGGCTTTAAATTTAAAGCTGATGTGAAGGCCCAGTTGTGTGAGTTTCTGCCCTTTACCGGCGTCATGGCCAACATGCAAAATTTTATGGTGACTAATGAAGATGCCGATGCTAGCGATCCCAAGTCCAAAGAAGGCGTGTTGCATAACCCGCATAGCTTTGATGTGCTCGGTGCCAAATCCCAAACCCTGTTTAATATTGGGTTAGCCAAAAAGGGTGATTCCTTGGATAAAACCATTAAAATGAAGATGGCCAAAAAAGGTTCCGTGCTTCGCTTGCAATGTGACCAACATGAATTCATGCAAGCCTGGTATTTGCCTGTGACCAATGGCCATGTTGGGACAACCGGTGCCGATGGTACGTTTGAAATTAAAGATGTGCCTGCTGGTAAACACAAAGTGTTGGCCTGGCATCCAATCGCTGGGAATGTGGAAATTGAAGTTGAAGTCAAAGATGGTGCGACTGTTGAAGCCAATTTTGACATCAAAAAAGTGAATAGTTTTAAAGGTTAATCGAACCTTTTTCTTTTGAAATATAAAAAAGGCAGTTGCGGATTTTCCGTGGCTGCCTTTTTTGTTTGTGGAAAATCCCTTGTGTTTACCTTGCGTGTGTCAGTTCCCGCCCGTTAAGATCTCTGACTTAGTTGAACTGGTTTCACCCTTCAAGAATCATAAGGACTAATTGTGCCACGGGAGTTATCTCTCGCAGAAATATTTCAGCTAGGGTATTACTGGGAGACCAAAATTCTCCTCACGGCCATTAAGCTGGATCTGTTTTCAACCCTGGACAACCGTTCTGCCGCTCCTTCTGAAATTGCCGGTCAGTTCGCTTTTAACGAACGGTCCTTGAGTCTTCTCCTGAATGCCTTGGTAGCTATGAGAGTGTTGACCAAACTGGATGGCCGCTTTGGCAATACCACCGTGGCCCAAAAATATTTGGTGAAAACTCAGGAGGAATATGTTGGGCATCTGCTAATTCTTCATGATTCTGAATGGGACAATTGGGGGAAATTGGAAGAGACCATTCGAACGGGGGTATCGCCGGTTCGACAACACGTGTTTGAAACCAATCCAGAAATGGGCGCCAATGTGTTAGCCGTGTTGGATCGAATCGGTCGAGGGGGCGGAATCAACCTCGCGAAATATTTGCAACTTGATGGTGTTGAACACCTGGTTGATATCGGCGGCGGGGCAGGGACGAATGCGATTGCTTTTTGTCAGGAATATCCCAATTTGAAGGCCACAGTGTTTGACCTTCCTCAAACCTTGGTTGTCACGGAACGCTATGTTAAGGAAGCTGGTCTGGAAGATAGAATTGTTCTGAAGCCTGGAAATTTCAACACGGATTTATTGGGTGGCCCCTATGATGTGGCGTTGATGTCTGACATTCTTCATTACCAAGATCACCACATCAATGGCGCTTTGGTGGAAAAGGTTTATGCGCATTTAACACCCAAGGGCCGCTTGGTAATAAAAGATCGGTTCTTAGATCCAGATCGGACCAGTCCGGCCTGGACTACGGCCTTTGCGGTTCATATTATGGTCAACACGGAACATGGGGATTGTTTCACGACTCAAGAAGCCATGGACTGGATGACGAATGCAGGGTTTCAATCAGTGACCGAATTAGAACCACGAGCCATTGTTCAAGGAACAAAGGCAGCATCATAAAGGAAAGACTTCATGGCTGAATGGTTACGAGAGCCAGGTTTTGCTGGGACGCATGCGACCATGGGGGCGGATGTGAGTCAGCTCATGGCGACGTTCTTTACGGCGTTGTTTATCCTTGGTTGGATTCAGGCCAAAACTGGAAAAGGATCCGCTCACCATTGGTTGATGCTGGGTGGCATGATTGCCATGTTGGCGTTCTTTACGAGCTACTATTTATTTCGGCAATTGGGTGTGTTGGCGTTTGAAGGGAAAGAAGGGTTTGGTGGATCTCAGGCCTTGTATGACAATGTCTTCATTCCGGTGTTGACCATTCATATTATTTTAGTCGTGATTGGCCTGGTGATGGCGATCTATATGATGGTCCTCGGTTTTCGCTCTCAAACGTTTATCGATGGGCAACGGAAGTTGAAAGATGCCATGCTCCAAACGACTTGGCGCAAGGTCGGCATTATTTTTGGTGTGGTCGCGGTCGCGGTACTGTTATTGTTTGTCAGTCGTGGGCTTTCC